>NZ_NEJJ01000013.1:0-206644 GCF_002113045.1 Pseudomonas sp. B26(2017)
CGAAATCTCCCACGGATCTGTACTGCGCCAACAGTCAGAATCGAGCCTTGTCCCTCCTCCTCCCTTCAAGTACCAGCATACAAGCGAGCTTGCTCGCGAATACGGTGCGTCATTCAACGTTGATGTCGACTGACACGCCCTCTTCGCGAGCAAGCTCGCTCCCACATTGGATCGGTGTCGAGATTCAGTAACCGACCGTAAACCGCTGACGCGAATGCTTCGGCGTTTCCACTTCGTCGAGCAGCGCAATCGCGTAGTCGGCAAAGGTGATCGAGCTCAGGCCTTCAGCACTCACCAGCAAGTCATCCTTGCCGACACGGAACTTGCCGGTGCGCTCGCCTTCGACAAACAGCGCCGACGGCGACAGGAACGTCCAGTCCAGCTCCTGCTCCTGACGCAGCGCATCGAGAAACGCTGCACCGGCGCTGGCCTCGGCCTTGTACTCGGCGGGGAAACCGGCGCTGTCGATCACACGAGTACCGTCCGGCAGCAACAGCGAACCGGCACCGCCGACCACCAGCAGACGTTTCACCCCGGCCTGCTTCACCGGGCCGATCAGCGCACTGGCCGGCACCGTGGCGAAATGTGCGGCGCTGATCACCACATCGTGACCGACGACGGCGTCCTGCAGCGCGGCGGAGTCCAGCACGTCGACATTCTTGCTGACCACACCGGCACGGGCGCCGATTTTCGAGGTATCCCGAGCGATGGCGGTGACGCTGTGGCCGCGACGCAGGGCTTCTTCCAGCAGTTGGCTGCCGGCACGGCCGGTGGCACCAATGATTGCGATCTTGCTCATGACATTCTCCAGTTGGCTTGAGAGTGCTGCGTTTTTCAGAATCGGGTTACCACTTCATTTCGCCCTTGGCGACTTTGGCGCTCAGCTCCAGTGAGCTTTCTTCGCCCAGTTTCGGGTAGCGTTTTTTCATCGCGGCGATCAGTGCGGCAGAGTCCTTGGCCTTGGCAGTTTCTTCGTCGAACGCCTTGATGTAGTCGGCAGTGAATTTCACGGCCGCCAGTGAACGGGCGCTGTCACCCAGGTAGTGACCCGGCACCACGGTTTTCGGTTTCAGGGTTTCGATCGAGTGCAGGGTTTCCAGCCAGTCGGCGTGGGACTGCGCGGTCTGGGTGTCGGCCATCCATATGTGGATGTTCTCGGCGACAACCACACCACCGACCACGGCTTTCAGTGAAGGAATCCACACGAAGCTGCGATCCGGCTGCTTGCCTTCCAGGCCAACCACCTGCAGCTTTTGCCCTTCAAGCATCAGGCTGTCGCCCTTGAGCACGCCCGGCACGATGGTTTTGGCCGGCACGTCGGCGCCCATTTTCGGGCCCCAGAAGGCGAGTTTGCCGTCGACGGTTCGCTTGATGTGATCAACGGTCGGTTGCGAGGCCAAGACCTTTGCCTGCGGGAAGGCTTTGGTCAGGGTGTCGAGACCGAAGTAGTAATCCGGGTCACCGTGGCTGATGTAGATGGTGGTCAATTGCTTGCCGCTGGCGCGGATCTTTTCCACCACTTGCTCGGCCTGGGATTTGCCGAACTGGGCGTCCACCAGAATCGCGTCTTTCTCGCCGCTGACCAGCACCGAAGTCACCGGGAAGATCGCCTTGGTGCCCGGGTTGTAGACGTCGAGGGTCAGGTTCGCGGCCGCTGCGTGGGCAGCAAAACCGAGGGTGGCGGTGGCCAGTAAAACGCGCTTGAGAGTGGTGAAGCCGATCATGAGTTGCTCTGCTGTTCGAATGCCGTGCTTGGCGATGGGGGCAGAGCTTAGTTGCCAGACTCGTTACAAAAAATGCGATGCTTGAACATAGTTTGTTTCTGAAAGCGGGCAAATCATGGATCGTCTCCAAGCAATGCGGGTGTTTGTCACGGTGGTGGATCTGGGCAGCCAGTCGGCGGCGGCCGATCACCTGGACCTGTCGAGGCCGGTGGTGTCGCGGTATCTGGCGGAACTGGAAGACTGGGTCGGCGCGCGCCTGATGCACCGCACCACCCGCAAGTTGAGCCTGACCGCCGCCGGCAACGAAATCCTGCCGCGCTGCCGGCAGATGCTGGAGCTGTCCGGTGACATGCAGGCCGCGGTCAGCGAACCTGCCGATGCGCCACGGGGTTTGTTGCGGATCAGCGTCAGCACCTCGTTCGGCCAGGCGCAGCTGGCCGATGCCATGGCGGCGTTCGTCAAAGCGTATCCGGGGGTGAACATCGATCTGCAGATGCTCGATCGCACGGTAAACCTGGTGGACGAACGCATCGACCTGGCGATTCGCACCAGCAATGACCTCGATCCGAATCTGATCGCCCGGCGCCTGACGGTGTGCCGCTCGGTGGTCTGCGCCGCGCCCGCCTATCTGCAAGAACATCCGCAGCCACAACGCGTAGAAGATCTGAGCCGGCACAACTGCCTGACCCATTCCTATTTCGGCAAGAGCCTGTGGCATTTCGAGGAGGATGGCGAACCGGTTTCGGTACCGGTGCAGGGCAACATCAGCGCCAACGAGGCCAGCACCCTGCTGCGCGCGACCCTGGCCGGCGCCGGGGTGGCGATGCTGCCGACCTATCAGGCCGGGGTGCATGTACACAGCGGCGAACTGGTTCGCCTGCTGCCCCACGCCGAGCCGCGGCAGATGAACATCTATGCCGTGTATGCCTCGCGCAAGCACATGCCGGCGGCGCTGCGTTGCATGCTGGATTTTCTGGTGCAGCGTTTTCCCGAAAACCCGCAATGGGATGAAGGGCTGTAAAGACGTTCGCAGCCGCTGGCAACTCCACGGCGCTGACCTATGCTGAAAGCAGTACCCAAGGGTATTCGTTCAGAGGTCACCGCCATGAACACCAGAACAAGAAGATACTTCGCGATTTTCATCACCTGCGCGGCCACGCTGGCGCTGTACGGCACCGCAGCATGGCGCGTGGAGCAGTTGCGGCAACTGCCCCGTGAATACGCGAGCTGCAACTTCGAGCGCTGCATTCCTCACAACGCCACCCTCAACGCCCTGCGCTGATACTGGACGTCTGTGGGAGTGAGCTTGCTCACGAAGGCGGCGTGTCAGGTGGCAAAACTGCCGGCTGATCCACCCTCTTCGCGAGCAAGCTCGCTCCCACCTATTGACTCTCTTGTTGTTCGGATTTGAGTCGGTCGCGGAACGCCTTTGGCGAGATCCCCACCCGGCGCCGGAACAGGCGCGTGAAGTTGGTCGGATCGGAAAACCCCAACACCTCGGACATCTCGTAAATCGTCATGCTGGTGTACGTCAGCAGACGCTTGGCTTCCAGCAATTGACGCTCGTGCATGATCTGCAACGCCGGCTGCCCCGCCAGTTCGCGGCAGGTGCCGTTGAGGTGCGAGACGGAAATCCCCAGACGATGGGCCAGGTCCTCGACCTTGACGTGCTGTCTGTACGTCTCCTCCACCAATTGAATAAAGCCATTGAGATATTCACGCTGGCGCTGCGGGCGTTGCGTGGCGTTGTGACGGCGGATCGCCTGACGGCTGACCCAGACCATGATCACGCTGACCAGCGAATGCATGAGCATTTCCCGCGCCGGTTGATGGCCGTTGTACTCGGCCTGCAATGCGGCAAACAGACTGTTGAGGTACTCCGCGTCCTTGCCCGCCGGATAGCTTTCGGCCTGGGCCAGGGCCTGCACCGCGCTGCCCAGTTGTGCCTGCAAATGGTTGATCAACGGTGTGGCGAGGGTGACGACAAATCCTTCGACGTCCTCGGAAAAACGAAATCCATGCACCGATAACGGCGGCAGGATCTGGATCGCGGCTTCCTTCAGTTGCGTGCGTTGGCCTTCGATTTCAAGCTCTGCCTGACCTTTGAATACGAAGAGCAACTGGCACAAATCGGCATGACGGTGGGGTTTGATTTCCCATTGGTGTTCGCGGCTGCGTTTGGAAATGGTTTCACAGTGCAGCAAGTCAGGGGTCGGCCAGTCCAGGCTTTCACCGTAGAGCTTGAACACCGGAATCGAAGGCAGGTCAGGCTTGTTCATCACTTCAATCCAGGCCTCGAGGTTTGCGGGCGATAATCGCACCGATTGGCAGAATGTACAGGTATCGGCTCAGTTTTCACCTTCAATTGACAGACCCGCAAGGGAAAAATGCAAGCACTCGAATCCTGAAAATCATTCACCGGCCGTTGTCGCGTGAAGCTTGCGAGTCATAAAAACAATGAAAACGCTGAAAACCCAAGTCGCCATCATCGGCGCCGGTCCGTCCGGATTATTGCTCGGCCAACTGCTGCACAACGCCGGCATCGACACCCTGATTCTGGAGCGTCAGACACCTGACTATGTACTCGGCCGAATCCGCGCCGGTGTGCTTGAACAAGGCATGGTAGAGCTATTGCGCGAGGCTGGCGTGGGTCAGCGGATGGACGCCGAAGGGCTGGTGCATGGCGGGTTCGAACTGGCCCTGGACGGGCGTCGGGTACACATCGATCTGCAGGCGTTGACCGGTGGAAAAACCGTGATGGTCTACGGCCAGACCGAGGTCACCCGTGACCTGATGGCCGCTCGTCGGGAGACCGGCGGACAAACCATCTACGAAGCCAGCCATGTCGTTCCCTGTGACATGAAAAGCGACGAGGCCTACGTCACCTTCGAAAAGGACGGCGAAACCTGGCGCGTCGATTGCGACTACATCGCCGGTTGCGACGGGTTCCACGGTGTGGCCCGGCAGTCGATTCCCGAGGACTGCCTGAAAGTCTTCGAGCGGGTTTATCCGTTCGGCTGGCTGGGCATTCTCGCCGATACGCCACCGATTCACGACGAACTGGTCTACGCCCGCCACGAGCGCGGCTTCGCCCTGTGCAGCATGCGTTCGGCGACCCGCACCCGCTATTACCTGCAAGTGCCGGCCGAGGAAAACGTCGACGACTGGTCGGACCAACGCTTCTGGGATGAACTGCGCAAGCGTCTGCCGGAGGACCTGGCGCAACAACTGGTGACCGGTCCGTCGATTGAGAAAAGCATCGCGCCACTGCGCAGTTTTGTGGTCGAGCCGATGCAATACGGGCGGATGTTTCTGGTAGGGGACGCGGCGCACATCGTTCCGCCGACCGGCGCCAAGGGGCTGAATCTGGCGGCCAGCGATGTCAGCACGCTGTTCAGGATTTTGCTGAAGGTCTATCGCGAAGGTCGCACCGGACTTTTGGAGATGTATTCAGAGATCTGCCTGCGCCGGGTGTGGAAGGCCGAGCGATTTTCCTGGTGGATGACCTCCATGCTGCACCGTTTCGACGAGCACGACGATTTCAGTCAGCGCATCAGCGCGTCTGAACTGGATTACTTTGTCAGCTCGGAAGCGGGGCAAAAAACCATTGCAGAAAATTACGTCGGGCTTCCGTATGAGGCTATCGAATAGCCTGCTATCGACTTACACTGGCGAGCACTGATCCGCTCGCCACGGCGGATATCATCTCTGCCCACAGGTTTGCCCGTGACCACTCTCAACCACCCCGAAACGCCCAAACCGGCCATTCGCAGCGTGCTGGTCGCGCTGATGCTGGCGATCTTTCTCGGCGCGCTGGACCAGACCATCGTCGCCGTTTCCATGCCGGCCATCTCCGCACAGTTCAAGGATGTCAGCCTGCTGGCCTGGGTGATTTCCGGGTACATGGTGGCAATGACCGTAGCGGTGCCGATTTACGGCAAGCTCGGCGATTTGTACGGGCGGCGCAAACTGATGCTGTTCGGCATGGGCCTGTTCACCCTCGCCTCGCTGTTTTGCGGCATGGCCCAGAGCATGGAGCAACTGGTACTGGCGCGGATTTTCCAGGGCATCGGCGCCGGCGGGATGATTTCGGTGAGCCAGGCGATCATCGGCGACATCGTGCCGCCACGGGAGCGCGGCCGTTATCAGGGTTATTTCAGCAGCATGTACGCGGTGGCCAGCGTCGCCGGCCCGGTGCTCGGCGGCTACATGACCGAGTACCTGTCCTGGCGCTGGGTGTTCCTGATCAACCTGCCGCTGGGCCTTGGCGCGTATTGGGTGGCGCGACGCAATCTGATCGGCCTGCCGATTCCGCAGCGCAAGCCCATCATCGATTACCTCGGCACACTGCTGATGATCATCGGCCTGACCGCGCTGTTACTGGCGATCACTGAGGTCGGCCAGGGCCACGCGTGGCGCAGCAGTGAAGTGCTCGGTCTGTTCGCGTGCGCGGTGGCGGTGCTGGCGTTGTTCGTCTGGCATGAGCGGCGCGCCAGGGAGCCGTTGTTGCCGATGCATCTGTTCACCAACCGCAGCGCGCTGCTGTGCTGGTGCACGATTTTCTTTTGCAGCTTCCAGGCGATTTCGCTGATTGTGCTGATGCCGCTGCGCTTCCAGAGCGTGACGGGCGCGGGAGCTGACAGCGCTGCGTTGCACTTGCTGCCGCTGGCGATGGGTTTGCCGATCGGCGCGTATTTCGCCGGCCGTCGTACCTCGATCACCGGGCGCTACAAACCGCAGATTCTCACCGGCGCGCTGCTGATGCCGATCTCGATCCTCGGCATGGCCTTCAGCCCGCCTGATGCGACACTGATCAGCAGCCTGTTCATGCTGCTCAGCGGTATCGCCGGCGGCATGCAGTTCCCGACCTCGCTGGTCGGCACGCAGAACTCGGTCGAGCAAAAGGACATCGGCGTCGCCACCAGCACCACCAACCTGTTCCGCTCCCTGGGCGGCGCGGTGGGTGTGGCGTTGATGTCGGCGCTGTTGCTGGCGTTGTTGCAGGACTCCAGTTTCGCCCATCTGGCCGGCAGTTCGTTGATGAGCGAAGGGCATTCCGGCAACGTGCTGCTCGATGGCCTGAACGCGGCGCCCGGCGATGCGCAGAACGCCTTGCGCGCCGAGCTGCTGGTGACATTCCGGCATCTGCTGATGGTCAGCGCGGCGGTGTCGCTGCTCGGGCTGGCGGCGGCGATCACGATGCCGAACCGGTTGTTGCGCGGGCGTGAACACGGCGTCCGCTGACTAACGAACACCGTCGCTCCCACAGGAATGTGCACTCAAGCGCTGTAATAACCGACCGCCACCAGCATGTTCCCGACCTTCTTCAGGTAGGCATGTTTGTTCTCGACCTTGCCGGTCACCGGGTTTTTCCAGCGGTACTCGTACTCACCCTCATCCTGTTTGCCAATCAGCGCGAGAATCGGTTCGCCCACCGGTTTGCCTTCCGGGTCATCGACCTTGGCGAAATCGGTGTTGATCAGGCGCAGGTTGGTGCCGTGGGCGACGTAGCGGTGGGTGTCGAGATTGACGACGAACACATACAGGTCGTCCTGCAAGTAACCGCCCTTGAGCGAGTTGATCGCGGACAACGTGCCCTTCTCGTCTTTGGTCAGGTCGGTGGCCGCTTTGTCGAGCAACGCTTTCGCCTGTTCAGCCGACGCGCGCGGCAAGTAATAACCCACTGCCAGAATCCGCTGACCGATGCGTTGATAGTAAACGTGCTTGCGCTCGACCTTGCCGTCGGACCAGTTCTGCCAGCGGTACTCGGCCTGCTGGATGCCGTTGCCCTCCGGCACTTTCAGGGCGTCCCTGAAGGACTTTTGCAAGTCCGGCCCGAGGACTTCGCTGACGTCACGGCCGATCAATGCCGACGACGGCCCGCCGCTGGCGAGCATCACGCCCTTGGTGTCGACCACGAACACGTAACGGTCCTTGTCGACGAATTCGCCCTGACGGCTGAACGCCGCGAACGCCTTGTCGCCGTTGTCGTGGTAATAGGCCAGAGCCTTTTCCAGCAGGGCGATGGCGGCCTTGCTGTCATCTTTTTCCGTGGTAGCCGCGTTGGCCTGACCGAAACTCAACAGCAGCACCGCGCCGAGCCAGGCCAGCTTGTGCACAAACCCCATGACGCATCCCTCGTTCTTGTTGGTGTTTCAAGAGCGTAGACGGCCTGAAGGCATGTATGGATATTCAGAAAGCTTCTGAATGTTGCTGCGGCGAGGGCGTTCGCGCCCTCGCCATGCGACAGGCTTACGGACGGGCGTTGATTTGCTGTTGCAGATTCTGGATCTGCGCTTGCAGGGTGTTGATGTTGCGGGTCATCTGCCCACGGAATGCGTCGAACTCGGCGGTGTTGGTGCCGCCCTGCGCAGCGGCCGGACGATTGTCCTGCTCGCTCTTGAGAATGACGATTTCCTGCTCCAGACGCTCGATGGCGGCGTTCGAACCGCCCTGTTTTTTCAGGGCCGTGATGTCGGCACCGAGGCTCTTGAACTGCGCGTCGAAGCTTTTCACCTGTGCATCGAAGCTCTTGAGCTGGGCATCGACCTTGCTGGTGTCGGCCGGCGTGCTTTTCAGCGTCGCCAGCTCGGCGCTCAGGGCTTTGACCTGGGCCTGCAACTGGGTGTTGGCGTTCTGTTGTTCGGTGGTCTGGGCGGTCATCTGCGCCAGGCGCTTGTCCAGATCCGTCGCCTGCCCGGCCACGCCCTGCTGCTGTTTGCTCTGATCCTGAAGCGCACTTTGCAGCTGCTTGATCTGCAGCTTCAGGGCTTCGCTGTCGGTGGTGACGTTGGTCTGGCTGGCTACGACCTTGCCGGAAATGTCCTGCAAGCGCCCCGCCGCTTCCTCACTGATGCGCGCAAAACTTTCCTGGGTCGCCACCAGTTGCTGCTCCATCAGCGAAATCTGCTGGAAGCTCCACCAGGCCAGACCAATGAACGCGAAGAACAATGCGCCGACCAGTGCCCACAACGGCCCGGTGCTGGCAGCCTTGACCTTGACCACCGGCGGCGTGCGCGAATGCACGGAGGTGCGGGCGGTGGCCGGAAAATCGTCGTCATCGAGGGTATCGGCGCGCAGGCTCGGTACATCGTCGAAATCGTCGTGGGCATCGTTACGCATGGACATTGAGGCAACCTTTGTGAAACGCGGTGATGGCAGATTGGGGCGAAGTATAAACCCCGCGGCCGCTGGGGTTGACCCTCAAGCCGTGGCGCGGTTCAGTGCCGGCCGGCAGATTCGTGTCAACGAATGTCCTGGGCCTTCCACCAGCCACAGAACTCATCGAGGGCCGTCCACAGACTGACTTTCGGATCGTAGTCCAGATAATGCCGGGCGCGACTGATGTCGAGGGTGAAATTTTTGTTCATCACCTGCATGCCCAGGCGCGACAGGGTCGGCTCGGGACGCCCCGGCCAAAGCTTGCACACACCTTCGTTGAGCGCCGCCACGCTGTAGGCCAGGCCGTAGGAACGGTATTTGGTGACCTGTGGGACTTCCATCTTGCGCATCACGTAATTGACCACATCCCACAGCGGCACCGGAGCGCCGTTGCTGATGTTGTAGGCCTTGCCCAGCGCTGAGGCGTCGGCCAGCAGGCTGCTGAGCAACGCTTCGTTGAGGTTGTGCACGCTGGTGAAATCGACCTTGTTCAGACCGTTGCCGATGATCGCCAGACGGCCCTTGCGCTGCATGTTCAGCAAGCGCGGGAAGATGCTCATGTCGCCGGCGCCGGTGACGAAACGCGGGCGCAAGGCGAGGGTTTCGAGGCCGAATTCCTGGGCGCCGAAGACCTTTTGCTCGGCCAGGAATTTGGTCGCTGCGTAGTGATGCTTGAAGCGCTTGGGCACTTGCTCTTCGGTCAGGCCGAGATGGTCGCGACCGTCAAAGTAGATTGATGGCGACGACAGATGCACCAGCCGCCGAACCCGTTGTTTCAGGCAGGCCTCGACCACGTTTTCGGTGACCTGCACGTTGCCCTGATGGAAGTCCTGATACCGGCCCCACAAGCCGACCGCGCCGGCGCAATGCACCACGGCTTCGACATCACTGCATAGCGCACGCACCAGATCCGGGTCGCTCAAATCGCCTTGAACGAACTCGGCACCGCGACGCACCAGATGCTCGACACCCTCGGCCCGGCGACCGTTGACCCGCACGTCCAGGCCCTGCTCCAGGGCGAAACGCGCAAAGCGTCCGCCAATGAAGCCGCTTGCGCCGGTGACCAGAATTTTCATGTAAAGCTCCGCTGTCTTTCGTTTGCCTGATTCGTGAGTCTTGACGCTGGCCGTCAGTCCAACGGCACCAGCCATTGCGCCGACGAGCGCACCAATTGCTCGGTCAACAGGCCGAGCAACTGACCGCCATTGCGCCAATGATGCCAGTACAAGGGCACGTCGATCGGTTTATCTGGCAACAGTTCGCGCAGCACGCCGCGCTCCAGTTGTTCGCGCACCTGTAATTCCGGCACCAGTCCCCAGCCGAGTCCGGCTTCGGTCAGGCGAATGAAGCCTTCGGACGACGGACACAGGTGATGTTCGAAACCGCCATCGACGCCGAGGGAAGCCAGATAACGATGCTGCAGAAAATCGTCCGGGCCGAACACCAGCGCCGGGGTGCGCGGCAATTGCTCGGCCCGCACGCCGTCGGGAAAGTGCCGTTCAATGAACGCCGGACTGGCCAGTGCCCGATAACGCATCGCGCCAAGTAACACGCTACGCGCGCCTGCAACCGGCCGCTCGCTGGCGCACAGGCAACCGGCCACTTCACCGGCGCGCATGCGTTTGAGGCCGACAGTCTGGTCTTCGACGATCAGGTCCAGCAATAGATGTTGTTCGGCGCAGAAATCGCCCACCGCCTCGGCCCACCAGGTGGCGAGGCTGTCGGCATTCAGGGCGATGCGCAGGCGCTCCGGCAGGCCTTCTTCGTCCAGCGCCGGCACCAGCGTCTGCAAATCCCGTTCGAGCAGGCGCACCTGCTGCACATGGTTGAGCAGGCGCCGGCCAATTTCGGTCGGCGAAGGCGGCGTGCCGCGCACCAAAACCGGCTGGCCGACCCGCGCCTCCAGCAGTTTGATCCGCTGGGAAATCGCCGATTGCGAAAGGCCCAGCACCTGCGCCGCCCGTTCGAATCCGGCCTGCTCGACCACGGCGGCCAGAGCGGAAAGCAATTTGTAGTCGAACATCAGTTTTCCTAATGAGCGATCAGCACTATTGGTTTTTCTTATACAGCGTCAACCGGGAGAATAGCCAGCAAGCACTCTTTATCAAGGACCACCTCCATGGCTGGCGAAACCTCGTTGACCACCCTGCTGCGCAGCATGAGCCCGCAGCTCAATGCTGGCGAATACGTGTTCTGTACCTTGCGCGACGGGCATTTGCCGAGCGGCCTGGAAATCGTCGGCAGTTTCCGTGAACAGGAAGGCCTGACGGTGATTCTCGAACGCTCCCACGCCGAGCGCGCCGGTTTCAGCTTTGACAATGTCGCGGCGTGGATCACGTTGAACGTGCATTCGGCGCTGGAAGCCGTCGGCCTGACCGCCGCGTTCGCCACCGCACTGGGCAGGGCCGGCATCAGTTGCAACGTGATTGCCGGCTACTACCACGATCATTTGTTCGTCGGTCAGGCCGACGCCGAACGCGCCATGCAAGTGCTGCGCGATCTCGCAGCCAACGCGGAGTAACGATCATGTGGCAAAGCTATACCAACGGTTTGCTGGTGGCGTTCGGGCTGATCATGGCGATCGGCACGCAGAATGCCTTTGTCCTGGCGCAGAGCCTGCGGCGTGAGCATCACCTGCCGGTCGCCGCGCTGTGCGTCGCCTGTGATGCGTTGCTGGTGGCGGCAGGGGTTTTCGGTCTGGCCACCGTGCTGGCGCAGAATCCGACCCTATTGGCGGTCGCCCGCTGGGGCGGCGCGGTGTTTCTGATCTGGTACGGCAGCCAGGCGTTGCGCCGGGCTTGCTCGAAGCAAAGTCTGCAACAGGGAGAAAACCAGACCGTTCGTTCGCTGCGCGCGGTGATGCTCAGCGCACTGGCAGTGACGCTGCTCAACCCGCACGTCTATCTGGACACCGTTCTGCTGATCGGTTCTCTCGGCGCACAACAGTCGGTGCCTGGCGCTTATGTCGTCGGTGCGGCGAGTGCTTCGCTGTTGTGGTTCTTCACCCTGGCGTTCGGCGCGGCATGGCTTGCACCGTGGCTGGCACGGCCGAGTACGTGGCGGATTCTCGATCTGTTGGTCGCGGTAATGATGTTCACGGTGGCAGGGCAATTGATATTGGCTTCATGATTTATTCCAAACAGCTCTGGAACCTCTATCCCACACAGTTGTTGCGTGGTTAAGCCGCACCCCCGGTGCTATGATCCGAACCCTGCGCCGCAAAGAGTAAAAACTCGCCGGTGCATTTCTGGCCGCCCGTGATCGGCCTTGCGCTCACCGCAACAGACCTGATTAGGAGAATCATCATGGCTTTCGAATTGCCGCCGCTGCCTTACGCACACGATGCCCTGCAGCCGCACATTTCCAAGGAAACCCTGGAATTCCACCACGACAAGCACCACAACACCTACGTCGTGAACCTGAACAACCTGGTGCCAGGCACCGAGTTCGAAGGCAAGACCCTGGAAGAAATCGTCAAGACTTCCTCGGGCGGCATCTTCAACAACGCCGCTCAGGTCTGGAACCACACCTTCTACTGGAACTGCCTGGCGCCAAACGCCGGCGGTCAACCAACCGGCGCACTGGCTGAAGCCATCAACGCGGCTTTCGGTTCGTTCGACAAGTTCAAGGAAGAGTTCAGCAAAACCTCGATCGGCACCTTCGGTTCCGGCTGGGGCTGGCTGGTGAAAAAGGCTGACGGTTCCCTGGCCCTGGCCAGCACCATCGGCGCCGGCAACCCGCTGACCAGCGGCGACACCCCGCTGCTGACCTGCGACGTGTGGGAACACGCTTACTACATCGACTACCGTAACCTGCGTCCAAAATACGTCGAGGCGTTCTGGAACCTGGTCAACTGGAAGTTCGTGGCCGAGCAGTTCGAAGGCAAGACCTTCACCGCTTAAGCTGCACGCCAGACAAAAACCCGGCCATTGCCGGGTTTTTTCTGCCCGCAGAAATCCTCGTGGATGCGCCGCATAACAAACAGAGCCTTTTCCCACACGCAAAACAGCCCTTCTCGCCTTGCTCACAAGCCACCGCGAACTAACATCAAAGAGGAAAAATTGTCCGACGCCCCTCAAGTTGGAGGCCAGAACTACCGACACAGTACAAATAGGGCAAATACTCCAGACAGCAGCATTTCGGCCAAGGCCACGGACAAATTTTCCGCGGCTCGATTGTCCCTTTGACTGCCAACACGGGATTGCCAATACTCATGGCAACTTGACGCTACCCGCACGGAACAAGGAATAACCCTTTGAAGCTGGAACTCAAGAACAGCTTGTCGGTGAAGTTGCTCCGGGTCGTGCTCCTGTCGGCATTGATCGTCGGCGTGGTCTTGAGCTGCGCGCAGATCGTTTTCGATGCGTATAAAACACGCCAGGCTGTCGCCAACGATGCCGAACGCATCCTCGACATGTTCCGCGATCCCTCCACCCAGGCGGTCTACAGCCTGGACCGGGAGATGGGCATGCAGGTGATCGAAGGCCTGTTCCAGGACGACGCCGTGCGCCAGGCCTCCATCGGCCATCCCAATGAAGCGATGCTCGCGCAGAAATCCCGCGAACTGCAGCATTCCAACAGCCGCTGGCTGACCGACCTGATCCTTGGTCAGGAACGCACGTTCACCACCCAACTGGTGGGACGCGGCCCCTACAGCGAATATTACGGCGACCTGAGCATCACCCTCGACACGGCCACCTACGGTCAGGGTTTCATCGTCAGCTCGGTGATCATCTTCATTTCCGGCGTGTTGCGCGCTTTGGCCATGGGGCTGGTGCTGTATCTGGTCTATCACTGGCTGCTGACCAAACCGCTGTCGCGGATCATCGAACACCTCACCGAGATCAACCCCGACCGCCCCAGCGAACACAAGATTCCGCAGCTCAAGGGCCACGAAAAAAACGAACTGGGGATCTGGATCAATACCGCCAACCAGTTGCTCGAATCCATCGAACGCAATACCCACCTGCGCCACGAGGCGGAAAACAGCCTGCTGCGCATGGCCCAGTACGACTTTCTCACCGGTCTGCCGAACCGCCAGCAATTGCAGCAGCAACTGGACAAGATTCTGGTGGACGCCGGCAAGCTGCAACGGCGGGTCGCCGTCCTTTGCGTAGGTCTGGACGATTTCAAAAGCATCAACGAACAATTCAGCTATCAGACCGGCGACCAGTTGCTGCTGGCACTCGCCGACCGCCTGCGCGCCCACAGCGGTCGCCTCGGCGCCCTCGCCCGTCTCGGCGGCGATCAGTTCGCTCTGGTGCAGGCCGATATCGAACAGCCTTACGAAGCGGCGGAACTGGCGCAAAGCATTCTTGATGACCTGGAAGCACCGTTCGCCCTCGATCATCAAGAGATTCGCCTGCGCGCGACCATCGGCATCACCCTGTTCCCGGAGGATGGCGACAGCACCGAAAAGCTGTTGCAGAAAGCCGAGCAGACCATGACCCTGGCCAAGACCCGCTCGCGCAACCGCTATCAGTTCTATATCGCCAGCGTCGACAGCGAAATGCGCCGACGTCGCGAGCTGGAAAAAGACCTGCGTGATGCGCTGTTGCGCGACCAGTTCTACCTCGTCTACCAGCCACAGATCAGCTACCGCGATCATCGTGTGGTCGGCGTCGAAGCCCTGATCCGCTGGCAGCATCCGGAACATGGTCTGGTGCCGCCGGACCTGTTCATCCCGCTGGCGGAACAGAACGGCACCATCATCGCCATCGGCGAATGGGTGCTGGATCAGGCCTGCAAGCAACTGCGCGACTGGCACGATCAGGGCTTCGTCGACCTGCGCATGGCGGTCAACCTGTCCACCGTGCAGTTGCACCACGCCGAGCTGCCACGGGTGGTCAACAACCTGTTGCAGATGTACCGCCTGCCACCGCGCAGCCTGGAGCTGGAAGTCACCGAAACCGGCCTGATGGAAGACATCAGTACCGCCGCCCAGCACCTGCTGAGCCTGCGCCGCTCCGGCGCCCTGATTGCCATCGACGACTTCGGCACCGGCTATTCGTCGCTGAGTTATCTCAAGAGTCTGCCGCTGGACAAGATCAAGATCGACAAGAGCTTCGTCCAGGATCTGCTGGATGACGACGATGACGCGACCATCGTTCGCGCCATCATTCAGCTGGGCAAGAGCCTGGGCATGCAGGTAATCGCCGAGGGCGTGGAAACCGCCGAACAGGAAACCTACATCATCTCCGAAGGCTGCCACGAAGGTCAGGGCTACCACTACAGCAAGCCGCTGCCGGCGCGCGAGCTGAGCGTTTATCTCAAGCAGGCCCAGCGCAGCAACGCGGCCATCCTCTGAAATCTTCCTGCAAAGCCCGGCAAAACCCTCGATCCGCCGGGTATCGTCTCCGCTGTTGATCCAGCGCAAGCCTCGCGCAAATAGGAAATATTTCCAGCTACAGCCCTTTACACATAATGCGAAAGATTTGCATTATGTCGCAGCTTTTTGCGCAGCCCCGCGCCTGTCCACTCAATTACCGAAGCAGGATGTTCGCCATGATTCGTATGCCTCTGGCTACCGCCAGTCTGCTGGCCATCGCTATTTCCCTCGCCGGTTGCGGCGAAGGTAAAGACAAAGAAAAGGCCGCCGCTCCTGCGCCGACTCCAGCTGCGAGCACTGCCGCACCGGCTGCGCCTGCTGCTGCCGGCAAAGTCGACGAGGCCGCCGGCAAAGCCGTTGTCTCGCACTATGCCGACATGGTCTTCGCCGTTTACAGCGATGCCGAATCCACCGCGAAAACCCTGCAAACCGCCATCGACGCGTTCCTTGCCAAGCCGAACGCCGACACCCTGAAAGCCGCCAAGGCTGCCTGGGTAGCCGCCCGCGTTCCTTATCTGCAGAGCGAAGTGTTCCGCTTCGGCAATACCATAATCGATGACTGGGAAGGTCAGGTGAATGCCTGGCCGCTGGACGAAGGCCTGATCGACTACGTCGACAAATCCTATGAGCACGCACTGGGCAACCCGGGTGCCACTGCCAACATCATCGCCAACACCGAAGTTCAGGTTGGCGAAGACAAGGTCGACGTCAAGGACATCACCCCGGAAAAACTCGCCAGCCTGAACGAGCTGGGCGGTTCCGAAGCCAACGTCGCCACCGGCTACCACGCCATCGAATTCCTGCTCTGGGGCCAGGACCTGAACGGCACCGGCCCTGGCGCCGGCAACCGTCCTGCGTCGGACTACCTGGAAGGCGCCGGCGCTACCGGCGGCCATAACGACCGTCGTCGTGCCTACCTGAAAGCCGTTACCCAGCTGCTGGTCAGCGACCTGGAAGAAATGGTCGGCAACTGGAAACCGAACGTGGCCGACAACTACCGCGCCACCCTGGAAGCCGAACCGGCTGAAAGCGGCCTGCGCAAAATGCTGTTCGGCATGGGCAGCCTGTCCCTGGGCGAGCTGGCCGGCGAGCGCATGAAGGTGTCCCTGGAAGCGAACTCCCCGGAAGACGAACAGGATTGCTTCAGCGACAACACCCACAACTCGCACTTCTACGATGCCAAGGGCATTCGTAACGTTTACCTGGGCGAGTACACCCGCGTCGACGGCACCAAAATGACCGGCGCCAGCCTGTCGTCGCTGGTGGCCAAGGTTGACCCGGCTGCCGACACCGCCCTGAAAAACGATCTGGCCGCTACCGAAGCCAAGATCCAGGTCATGGTCGATCACGCCAACAAGGGTGAGCACTACGACCAGTTGATCGCTGCCGGCAACACCGCCGGCAACCAGATCGTCCGTGACGCCATCGCCTCGCTGGTCAAGCAGACCGGTTCGATCGAAGCGGCTGCCGGCAAACTGGGCATCAGCGACCTGAACCCGGACAACGCCGATCACGAGTTCTGATTGACACTGTCTGACTGAACAAGGCGACCTTCGCAGATTGTGTGAAAACCTAACAATCTGCGCAGCGTTCAAAAAAAATGCTCCGTATCGAAAGATACGGAGCATTTTTCGTTATGGCCTACATCCAAGGAGAATCCCAAATCAACAGCCGAACGCAGAGCGTCCGTTGAGGCATTCCCACGCAGAGCGTGGGAACGATCAATCCTTCAGAATTGCCACAAATCAAGCAAACGATAATTCCTCTTATTCAAACCCCCTCGCCCTGTTAGACTTTGCGCCTTTATTTTTGCCCGTCCGCAGGAAGTCTGATGCCGTCGTTGCCTCTTCGCTTGTCCGCACTGTGTCTGGCCCTGGGCCTGAGTGCCTGCGATGACGCCCCGCGTTTCACCAAGGCCGAGCCGGGTGAGGCCCGTTCCGGCGGCGCGGCGACCGTGCGCAAGAGCGATCAGAACGCGTTTTCCCTGCCGTCCGCCAACCTGCCGCCCTCGCGCCGGGTGGACTTCAGCGTCGGCAACAGTTTCTTTCGCAGCCCGTGGGTGATCGCGCCGTCGACCACCACGGCCCGCGATGGCCTCGGCCCGCTGTTCAACACCAACGCCTGCCAGAACTGCCACATCAAGGACGGCCGCGGTCATCCGCCGACACCGGATGCAGCCAACGCTGTTTCGATGCTGGTGCGCCTGTCGATTCCAGATGCGCCGGCTTATGCCAAGGTGATCGAACAGGTGGGCGTGGTGCCCGAACCCGTCTACGGCGGTCAGTTTCAGGACATGTCTGTCCCAGGCGTCGCGCCGGAAGGCAAGGTGCGGGTCGATTACACGCCGGTGCCGGTTCGCTTCAAGGACGGCACCGAAGTCGAGCTGCGTAAACCGGTTTTGCAGATTACCCAGCTCGGCTACGGTCCGATGCACCCGGACACGCGTTTCTCCGCCCGCGTTGCACCGCCGATGATCGGCCTCGGTCTGCTCGAAGCGATCCCCGAAGAAGCGATCCTCGCCAACGCCACCGCCCAGGCCAAAGAGAACAACGGCGTCAACGGTCGGCCAAACCGGGTCTGGGACGACGCGCAGCAAAAGACCGTCATGGGTCGATTTGGCTGGAAAGCCGGCCAACCAAACCTCAATCAACAGAATGTTCACGCGTTTTCGGGTGATATGGGCCTCACCACCAGCCTCAGACCGTTTGATGACTGCACCGACGCACAAACCGCCTGCAAACAGGCGCCGAATGGTAACGGCCCGGATGGTGAGCCGGAAGTCAGCGACAACATCCTGCGTCTGGTGCTGTTCTACAGCCGCAACCTCGCCGTTCCCGCCCGTCGAGGGGTCAACGATGCGCAGGTGCTGGCCGGCAAGAATCTGTTTTTCCAGGCTGGCTGCCAGTCCTGTCACACACCGAAGTACACCACTGCCGCGAACGCTGCCGAACCTGAACTGGCCAATCAAGTGATTCGCCCGTACAGCGATCTGCTGCTGCATGACATGGGCGAAGGTCTGGCGGACAACCGCACTGAATTCCAGGCCTCCGGCCGCGACTGGCGCACCCCGCCGCTGTGGGGCATCGGCCTGACGCAGGCGGTCAGCGGCCACACCCAGTTTCTGCATGACGGCCGCGCCCGCAACCTGCTCGAAGCCGTGCTCTGGCATGGCGGCGAAGCCAAGGCGGCGCAGCAACAGGTTTTGTCTTTCAACGCCGAGCAGCGTGCCGCGCTGCTGGCGTTCTTGAACTCACTTTAAACACCTAAAAGAATCGGGAGCCCGACATGTTCCGTCCCAAGCTGTTCTTCACCAGCCTTGCCGCACTGGCCCTCGGCGCGTGCTCGCCGCAGGACCCGCAAGCCGTCACTTCGGCAGCCATCGCCAAATCGGTGATCCTGCCGACCTACACGCGCTGGGTCGAAGCCGACAAGCAACTGGCCATCAGCGCCCTCGCCTACTGCCAGGGCAAAGAGTCCCTGGACACCGCCCGTGCCGACTTCCTGCATGCGCAGAAAGCCTGGGCCGAGCTGCAACCGCTGCTGATCGGCCCGCTGGCCGAGGGCAACCGTTCGTGGCAGGTGCAGTTCTGGCCGGACAAGAAAAACCTGGTCGGCCGTCAGGTCGAGCAACTGGTCACCGCGCAACCGCAGATCGATGCGGCCGCCCTGGCCAAGTCCAGCGTCGTGGTTCAAGGCCTGTCCGCCTACGAGTACATCCTGTTCGACGCCAAGCCGGATGTGGCCAACGATGCGCAGAAAGCCAAATACTGCCCGCTGTTGGTGGCCATCGGCGAGCGTCAGAAACAACTGGCCGAAGAGATCCTCAGCAGTTGGAACAACACCGACGGCATGCTCGCGCAGATGAGCAAATTCCCGAACCAGCGCTACGCAGACTCGCACGAAGCGATCGCCGATCTGCTGCGGGTACAGGTCACTGCCCTCGACACCCTGAAGAAAAAACTCGGCACGCCGATGGGCCGTCAGAGCAAGGGCGTGCCTCAGCCGTTCCAGGCCGATGCATGGCGCAGCCAGTCGTCCATGGAGTCGCTGGAAGCCAGCCTCGCGGCGGCGAAAACCGTCTGGGAAGGCGTCGACAACAAAGGCCTGCGCGGCCTGCTGCCGGCCGAGCAAAAGCCGCTGGCGGACAAGATCGATGCAGCCTACGCGGCGTCGCTCAAACTGTTTGCCAGCACCCAGCGCTCGCTGACCGAAATGCTCAACGACGACGCCGGTCGCCAGCAGCTCAACGACATCTACGACAGCCTCAACGTCGTCCACCGCCTGCACGAAGGCGAGCTGGCCAAGGCGCTGGGCATCCAACTGGGCTTCAACGCCAACGACGGTGACTGATGAGGGCACGTGCCATGCTGCGACGCCAGGCTCTGACTTTAGGTAGTTTGCTGCTGGGAGCAGTGACTCTGGGCGGCTGGACGCTGTTCAAACGCAAGGACCAAAGCCCGCTGCTGCTGTCGGCGCGGGACGACACCGACGGCAAGCATTACGCCGTCGGCTATCGGCTGGACGGCACTCAAGTGTTCGCCACCGCAGTCGGCCAGCGCTGCCACGACATCATCAATCACCCGACGCTGCCGATCGCGCTGTTCGTCGCCCGCCGGCCGGGCACCGAGAGCTATCTGATCGACCTGCGCAACGGTGGATTGCTGCAAACCGTGACCTCGCAGCCGAACCGGCATTTCTACGGCCACGCGGTGATCCACCACAGCGGCGACTACCTGTACGCCACCGAAAACGACACCAGCGATCCGGGCCGTGGACTGCTCGGGGTGTACAAATTCGAAGGCGAACGGCTGGTCCACAGCGGCGAGATTTCCACCCACGGTCTCGGCCCGCATCAGGTGTCGTGGATGCCCGACGGTGAAACCCTGGTGGTGGCCAACGGCGGGATCCGCACCGAGGCCGAAAGCCGGGTCGACATGAACCTCGACGCCATGGAACCGAGCCTGGTGCTGATGCAGCGCGACGGCACTTTGCTGAGCAAGGAAACCCTCGCCCAGCAGATGAACAGCGTGCGCCACCTGGGGATCGCCAGCGACGGCACCATCGTCGCCGGCCAGCAATTCATGGGGCCGTCCCACGAGCGCTCGGAGCTGCTGGCGATCAAACGTCCCGGTCAGCCATTCGTGGCGTTCCCGGTGCCGGAGCATCAGTTGCAGTCGATGGGTCATTACACCGCCAGCGTCGCCGTGCACAGCGACCTGCGTCTGGTGGCACTGACCGCACCGCGCGGCAACCGCTTCTTCATCTGGGATCTGGACAGCGGCGAAGTGCGCCTCGACGCACCGCTGCCTGACTGCGCCGGCGTCGGTGCAGTGAAGGACGGTTTTGTCGTGACCTCCGGTCAGGGACGCTGCCGCTACTATGATTGCCGTCAGGACGATCTGCTGGCCAAACCGCTGGATTTGCCCGCAGGGCTCTGGGACAACCATCTTCATCTGATGGCCTGAAATTCGCCGCCGACCGCTCGGTCGGCGGCCCCGCTGTACTCCACCTTCCTCCCTGATACCCGATAAAAACTGGCAGTTGGAATCCCTGCCGGACTCAGGGTAATGTGCCCGCCTGTCTCACCTGATTTTCTCCAAGGAACTGGAATATGCTGCGTCGCCGCATGCTGATCATGTTGGGTGTTGTACTGCTGATCATTCTGCTACTCGCCGGTTACAAGGCCTTCTCGATCTACACGATGATCCAGGGCTTTGCCAAACCGAAACCGCCGATCAGCGTCGCCGTGGCCACGGCCGTCGAGCGCCCGTGGCAAATGCGCTTGCCCACCGTCGGCACGCTGAAGGCGCTGCAAGGCGTCGACCTGAGTCTGGAGAACGCCGGCACCGTCACCGAGCTGAAATTCGAATCGGGGCAGAAGGTCAAGGCCGGCCAACCATTACTGCAACTGGACAGCGCCGTCGAAGCCGCCTTCCTCGAAACCGCCAAGGCCGATCTCGGTCTCGCGCAGCTGGATTACGGTCGCGGCAGCCAGCTCGTCGGCAGCAGCGCCATCTCCAAAGGCGAATTCGACCGGCTCTCGGCGCAGTTGCAAAAGAACAAGGCCACGGTCAATCAACTCAATGCGGCGCTGGCCAAAAAACGCATCGTCGCGCCCTTCAGCGGCACCATCGGCATCCGCCTCGTCGATATCGGCGACTACCTCGCCAGCGGCACCAAGATCGCCACCCTGCAGGATCTGAGCAGCCTCTACGCCGACTTCTATGTACCCGAACAGTCGGTACCGAAACTGGCCATCGGTCAGCCGGTGCAGATCACGGTCGCGGCCTATCCCGGCCAGAACTTCACCGGCGCCATCAGCGCCATCAACCCGATCGTCGAAAGCACCACCCGCAATATCCTGGTGCGCGCCACCCTGGCCAACCCCGACGGCAAGTTGCTGCCGGGCATGTTCACCAGCGTCGAGGTCCTGCTGCCGGATCCGCAGAAACACATCGTGGTCCCGGAAAGCGCGATCACCTACACCCTCTACGGCAATTCGACGTACGTGGTCACCCAGAAGAAAGCCGAAGACGGCACCGTCGAAAAGGACGACAAGGGCCAACCGGTACTGATCGCCGAGCGTCGGTTCGTCGAGACCGGCGAACGCCGCAATGGCCAGGTAGTGATCAACAAGGGCGTGCAGAGCGGCGAACAGGTGGTGACGGCCGGCCAGATCAAACTGGACAACGGCGCCCACATTGCCATCAGCGACGACAAGACCCTCGGCGAGCAGAACAGTCCGCCCCGCGCCGACTGATCAAGGAAACCCAATGGCTTTTACCGATCCGTTCATCCGCCGCCCGGTGCTCGCCACCGTGGTCAGCCTGCTGATTGTGCTGCTGGGCTTCCAGGCCTGGAGCAAACTGCCGCTGCGTCAGTACCCGCAAATGGAAAACGCCCTGATCACGGTGACCACCGCGTACCCCGGGGCCAACGCCGAAACCATCCAGGGCTACATCACCCAGCCGATGCAACAGAGTCTGGCCAGCGCCGAGGGCATCGACTACATGACCTCGGTCAGTCGCCAGAACTTCTCGGTGATTTCGATCTACGCGCGCATCGGCTCCAACAGCGACCGCTTGTTCACCGAACTGCTGGCCAAGGCCAACGAGGTGAAGAACAAACTGCCTCAGGACGCCGAAGACCCGGTACTGAGCAAGGAAGCCGCCGACGCCTCGGCGCTGATGTACATCAGCTTCTTCAGCAAGGAACTGAACAACCCGCAGATCACCGACTATCTGTCGCGGGTGATCCAGCCGAAGCTGGCGACCTTGCCGGGCATGGCCGAGGCGGAGATTCTCGGCAACCAGGTGTTCGCCATGCGCCTGTGGATCGATCCGGTGAAACTCGCCGGTTTCGGCCTCAGCGCCAGCGACGTGACCAACGCGGTGCGCCAGTACAACTTCCTCTCCGCCGCCGGCGAAGTGAAAGGCGAGTACGTGGTCACCAGCATCAATGCCAACACTGAACTGAAGTCCGCCGAAGCCTTCGGCAAGATCCCGCTCAAGGTCAGTGGCGACAGTCGGGTGTTGCTCAGCGATGTGGCACGGGTCGAGATGGGCGCGGAAAACTACAACTCGATCAGTTCGTTCGGCGGAACACCTTCGGTGTATATCGGGATCAAGGCCACGCCCGGGGCCAACCCGCTGGATGTGATCAAGGAAGTGCGCAAGATCATGCCGGAGCTGGAGGCCCAGTTGCCGCCCAACCTCAAGAGCGAGATCGCCTACGATGCCACGCTGTTCATCCAGGCCTCCATCGACGAAGTGGTGAAAACCCTGTTCGAGGCGGTGCTGATCGTGATCGTGGTGGTATTCCTGTTCCTCGGCGCCCTGCGCTCGGTGGTCATTCCGGTAGTGACCATTCCGCTGTCGATGATCGGCGTGATGTTCTTCATGCAGATGATGGGCTATTCGATGAACCTGCTGACCCTGCTGGCAATGGTGCTGGCCATCGGGCTGGTGGTGGACGACGCGATTGTGGTGGTGGAAAACATTCACCGGCATATCGAGGAAGGCAAGACACCGCTGGACGCCGCGCTCCAGGGCGCTCGGGAAATCGCCATGCCGGTGGTGTCGATGACCATCACCCTGGCGGCGGTGTACGCACCGATCGGTTTCCTGACCGGGCTGACCGGAGCGCTGTTCAAGGAGTTTGCGCTGACACTGGCCGGGGCAGTGGTGATTTCCGGGATCGTCGCCCTGACTCTGTCACCGATGATGTGCGCCGTGCTGTTGCGCCACGATGAAAACCCCACGGGTCTGGCCCATCGACTGGACCGGATTTTCGACAGCCTCAAGCGCCGCTATCAAAGCATGCTGCACGGCACACTCAACACCCGGCCGGTGGTGCTGGTGTTCGCGGTGATCGTGCTGTGCCTGATTCCGGTGCTGCTCAAGTTCACCAAGTCGGAACTGGCACCGGACGAAGACCAGGGCATCATTTTCATGATGGCCAACGCCCCGCAGCCGACCAACCTCGATTACCTGAACACCTACACCGACGAGTTCATCAAGATCTTCAAGGAGTTTCCGGAGTACTACTCATCGTTCCAGATCAACGGCTATAACGGCGTGCAGACCGGCATCGGCGGTTTCCTGCTCAAACCGTGGAACGAGCGCAGTCGCACACAAATGGAAATCCTCCCGGAAGTACAGGGCAAACTCGAGGGCATTCCCGGCCTGCAGATCTTTGGTTTCAACCTGCCATCCCTGCCCGGCACCGGCGAAGGCCTGCCGTTCGAGTTCGTGATCAACACCGCCAACGACTACGAGCTGTTGCTGCAAGTGGCTGACCGGATCAAGAAACGCGTCATGGCGTCGGGCAAGTTCGCCTTCGTTGACCTCGATCTGGCTTTCGACAAACCCGAAGTGGTGGTCGACATCGACCGCGCCAAGGCGGCGCAGATGGGCGTGTCGATGCAGGATCTGGGCGGCACCCTCGCCACTTTGCTGGGCGAAGCCGAGATCAACCGGTTCACCATCGAAGGCCGCAGCTACAAGGTCATCGCCCAGGTCGAGCGGGCCTACCGCGACAACCCGGACTGGCTGAACAATTACTACGTGAAAAATACCCAGGGCGAGTTGCTTCCGCTGTCGACCCTGATCACCGTGACCGACCGCGCACGACCGCGACAGCTCAATCAGTTCCAGCAACTCAACGCGGCGAAACTGTCCGGTTTCCCGCTGGTGAGCATGGGCGAAGCCATCGACAGCGTGTTGCAGATCGCCCGGGAAGAAGCCCCGGCCGGTTTTGCTTTCGATTACGGCGGCGCCTCCCGGCAGTTCGTCCAGGAAGGCAGTGCGCTGTGGGTAACTTTTGCCCTGGCCCTGGCGATCATTTTCCTGGTGCTGGCGGCGCAGTTCGAAAGCTTCCGCGACCCGCTGGTGATTCTGGTGACCGTGCCGTTGTCGATCTGCGGGGCACTGATTCCGTTGTTCCTCGGCTGGTCGAGCATGAACATCTACACCCAGGTCGGGCTGGTGACGCTGATCGGGCTGATCAGCAAGCACGGGATCCTGATCGTCGAGTTCGCCAACCAGTTGCGCAAGGAGAAGGGCCTGACACCCCGCGAGGCGGTGGAGGAAGCGGCGGCGATTCGTCTGCGCCCGGTGTTGATGACGACCGCGGCGATGGTGTTCGGCATGGTGCCGCTGATCCTGGCCACCGGCGCCGGTGCGGTCAGCCGTTTCGACATCGGTACCGTGATCGCGACCGGGATGTCGATCGGGACGCTGTTCACGCTGTTTGTTCTACCGTGCGTTTACACCGTGCTGGCGAAACCCGATCCCAAGGCGTGACGCAATAAAAAAGGCCTCGCATCAGCGAGGCCTTTGGCTCTTGTAGAAAGAGATTTCAATCGATTCAACTCTGCGGCCTCATCCCTTGAGAAAGTCCGAACATGAACAGCAACAGATCATGATCCGGCTGAGTGGCCACGGCGGCTTTCGCCACCCGTGGCATCGGGCAATGGGGATCGCTCGCCGAGGCGCCGATCACCTGCATGCGTGGCTGTTCCCAGGCCGCCACCGCCAATGACGCAACTGCCAAGGCTCCTACCAGAAACAAACCTCGTGCAATTTCTAGTTTCATCGCTATAAACCTTTGATAGCGCTGCCAAACGCCGTCTCATAAAAGTAGACGAGTTTTTTCCAGTCCGTTGCGCTGAACGACGAGTGGCGGCGCAATTGCTTCATGTCATGGGCAGCCGCGCGGTAAGCGGTCAAACGCTGACGGCATTTTTCCAGATCGATCAGGGCGACTTCGACCTTGGCTGAATCACCTTCGCCGGTCACCCGCACAAATACGTGCTTGATGTAGATGCAGCTGTGCTGCCAACGGCCCTTGTGCATGCGCGCCAGGTTTTCGGCGAGGTCCTTGAGCACGCGCTCATAGACGGCTTCGCCATATTGCTCGCGACCGCCGCCGGCCTCCCATTGCTCAAGCTCCTGAAAGCCGTCGAGGGATTTGGTTACCAACAGCGCACGCCATTTGAATTTGGGGTCTGGCTGGGCACCGCAAAACACGATTTCGGGTACCCGGACGCCGAGACGGGAGACCCCGGTCAGCGCATCGAGCTCGCGCAATACGGTCGGGCGTCCGAACGGGTGCAGCCAACTGCGATAGATATGGCCTGTCTGACGCTTGGCATACAGCAGTTGACCATCGCGTCCCACCACACGCTGCACACCACTTTCGCCCCCACGGCGCACATTGGGTTCCTCGACCCATTCGCCACGCTGGTTCCAGTAGTAGTCGAAGCGATCCTCGGGAGCGACTTCCGTTTCTGCTGCAAATTGCACTGCCATCCTCTTACCTCTTGCGTAATACGTAGACTCGCCACATGGCATAGAGCGGAATAAAGTCCAGTTGTTCCTGGATCCGGAATCCTGCTTCCTCGAATTCCTTTTCAACTGTTGCGGCCGGTAACACAAACCGGTTCTGGTAACCCTTTTGCCCACGCTTGCGCTCGGCGCGCTTGCGTTTCCAGGCCTTGAAATTGCCGTCCACCCACAGCGAAATGATCACGCTGTCCCGGGTGACACGCTCGAACTCGCGCAGAATCGTCCGGCGGTGCTCGGCTTCGCCAATGTGATGCAACAGTCGCATGCAGAAAATGCTGTCGACGGCGTTATCAGGCAAGGCAATGTCGAACGCAGATGTGTGCAAGGGTTGTACCCGTTTCACCACATCCGCCGGCTGGGCCTGCATGGCGGTCTTGATCATCGACTCGGAGTTGTCCGCCCCGATGATCACCCGGTTGGGTTTTTCCGCCAACAATGGCCAGAAACGTCCTGCACCGCAGGGCAAGTCCAGCACCAGTCCCGGCTCACCCACGAGGGTCAACGCCTTGCGGGCCAACTGCTGATCCCGCCAATTGGACAAACGACGCCCCAGACCTTCCTGGTGTTTGCGCAGATATCTCTGCGCATGGTTGTCGTCGTACTTTTCGGAAAAATCGAGTTTGATCGGGCCGGCCATCACCAGGACTCCTGAATTACTGATGACGCCACCTTAAGCAGCGGCGTGTCAGCGTCAGGTCATCCCTTTGTGAAAAAAACGTCATGTAAATCGGCAAACTATTTCAAGGTTATACAGGAATCAGACAGGTTGGCGGGAGTCCCCCCCATCAATTGATTGATCCTCACTGCTTGCCCAGAACGACCTCGAACCGGCAGCCATTGGGCTCCATCGTGCTTAACGTGACACTCCAGCCCTGGTTCTCGCAGATGCGTTGAACCAGTGACAGACCCAACCCCAATCCTTCGCCGCGTTTTTCGTTGCCGCGTACAAAGGGCTGGAACATCGCCTCGCGTTTTTCCTCGGGAATGCCTACGCCCGAATCCTCGACCACGAAACCGTTTTCGTTGAGCGTCAGGCGAATGAAACCCTGCTCGGTGTAGTGCAAGGCGTTGCGCAGCAGGTTGCCCATCACGGCATTGAGTAGCGTCGCGTTGTAGCAGGTGTCGGGCGGATTGCCCGGCTCGAAAATCAGCTGCAAGCCCTTGGATTCGATGGGCTCGCGCCACAGACAAAGCAAGCTGTCGGCCACTTGCGCGAGGGTGTGCCGGGGGGCGGCACCCGCGTCTTCGCGCTGGGCACGGGCGAGCATCAGGAAGGTCTGCACCAGCTCACGCATTTCCTCACTGGCACGCGCAATGCGCTGGACCTGAGCCTTGCCGCGCTGATCGATACCCGGGTTTTCCAGCAGCAGTTCACAGGAACTGGCCAATACCATCAGCGGTGTGCGCAACTCGTGGCTGACGTCGCTGGTAAACAAGCGCTCCCGCGTCAGGGCCTGACGCAGGCGCCCGAGGGTAGCGTCGAATGCCACCGCCAGTTCGCCCACCTCGTCTGCCGCGTAATCCGGCGCCAGCGGAGGGGCCAGCCCGAGCAACTGGTCGCGATGGCGCACCTGGCGCGCCAGCCGTACCACCGGCGCCATCACCTTGCGCGCCAGCACCCAGCCGAGGAACACCGCCAGCGCCAGACTGAGTACGAAGCCCACCAGCACCACGGCGAACAGCACGCGCTCGCGCTCTTCGAAATCGCTTTGATCCTGCAGCAGCACATAGCGGCGACCATCGACCACCTCGACCATCGCGTGATACGACAGCTGCTCGCGAAAGACTTCATGGAAACCCGAATCCAGGTGCCGCAGGTCCTTGGGCAGCTCGAAGTCGCCCGGCCCGCCGCTGAAGTAGAACAGTTGATCCGGCTCCGGCCGGTGGCTCCAGTCCGAGACGTTGTCCATCAGCAGCAGGCGTTGCAGGTCCCCGCCCAGCCCGGCGGATATCAGTTTTTCCTCGACCAGGTGTACGGTCGCGACGATGCCCATCGCAAACGCCCCGGCCACCAGCGCGCTCATCAGTGCAAAGGCGATGATGATCCGCTGGGCAAGGCTTTGCTTAAACTCCATCGCGGCCCTCGGCCAGGCGGTAACCCACGCCGTGCACGGTGTGCAGCAATGGTTTGGCGAATGGTTTGTCGATGACCTGACGCAATTGGTGAACATGGCTGCGCAGGCTGTCGCTGTCCGGGCAGTCATCGCCCCACAGCGCTTCCTCGAGAATTTCCCGGCGCAGGACATGCGGGCTCTTCTGCATCAGCACCGCCAACAGCTTGAGACCAACCGGATTGAGCTTGAGCAATTTGCCTTCACGGGTCACTTCAAGGGTATCGAGGTCGTAACTCAGATCACCGACCTGCAGGGCACGCCGGCCGCCGCCCTGGGTGCGGCGCATCACGGCTTCGACCCGGGCTGCCAGTTCCGACAGCGCGAACGGCTTGACCAGATAATCGTCGGCCCCGGACTTGAAGCCCTGCAAGCGATCATCGAGCTGATCGCGAGCGGTGAGCATGATCACCGGCGTATCGCGACGGGCGTCCTCGCGCAGGCGCTTGCACAGGGTGTAGCCGTCGATGCCCGGCAGCATGATGTCGAGCACGATCAGATCGTAATGCTCGGTGGCCGCCAGATGCAGGCCCGACAGACCGTCCTGGGCGCAATCGACGGTATAGCCTTTGAGCCCCAGGTAATCGGCCAGATTGGCCAGGATATCGCGGTTGTCTTCGACCAATAGAATTCGCATGGGCACCTCCTCCGTACACGGTAGCGGCCGTCTTGGCCCGCGCAGCTTACGGCCAAGTGTGGCTCACGGCTAGGCGCCGGGTAGATTGATTTGAGTTAATTGCATGCATGGCCGGACTTTACGAGTTTTTCACGAGCGGCCGACAAATCGCCGACAGAACCGGGCGCAGACTCACACGGTTGTGCTTCTCTGAAGAACTTACCGATGAAGGAATTGCCATGGTTTCGATCTCTGCCCGCCCTGCTTCAAGGCCTTTGAATTTAGGGCTTTGCCTGGGCATTCCCGCCGTCGCGGCGGTCATTCTGGTGTTGCTGGAACTGACCGACCTAGACATGGATCTGGCCCGACTGTTTTACGACCCGGTCGCGGGCGACTTCATCGGCCGCCACAGTTTTTTTCTCGAAGACATCCTTCATGACCGCGCCAAACAAGTGGTGATCGCCTTTTCGGTGTTTGCCATCCTCGGGTTCATCGGTGCGTTTTTCATCGAGCGGCTCAAACCGTTCAAGCGTGAGCTGGGCTGTCTGGTGTTGTCGCTGGGTCTGGCCACCTCGTTTGTCACGCCAGTGAAGGCGGTGACAGCGGTGCAATGCCCATGGAGCCTCGAACAGTTCGGCGGCCACGAAACCTACAGCAAGTTGCTGGATCATCGCCCGCCTACCGACAAGCCTGGTCGTTGCTGGCCGGGTGGTCATGCGGCCACGGGCTTCACCCTGTTTGCGTTGTTCTTCGTGCTGCGCGACCGTCGCCCGCGACTGGCCCGTCAGGCATTCATCTTCGCCTTTGCGCTGGGTTCGGTGTTTTCGATCAGCCGGATGATGCAGGGCGCGCACTTCTTTTCTCATAACGTGTGGACGGCGATCTTCTGCTGGCTGATCTGTCTGGGCTCGTATTACTGGGTTCTGTATCGCCCGGCAGCCAAGGCTGAAACCAACACGCGGGCCCGTCCAGTTAACGCCTGAACCCTGAAACGCGGGCAAAAAAAACCCCGTCTGCTCTCGCAGACGGGGTTTTTCGTTACTGGGTAAGGCTGGCTTACATCATGCCGCCCATGCCACCCATGCCGCCCATGTCCGGCATACCGCCGCCTACCGCACCTTCTTTCTTCGGTGCGTCAGCAACAGCAGCTTCGGTGGTCAGGATCAGACCGCCAATCGACGATGCAGCTTGCAGTGCCGAACGGGTGACCTTGGTTGGGTCCAGGATGCCCATTTCGATCATGTCGCCGTATTCGCCACTCGCAGCGTTGTAACCGAAGTTACCTTTGCCGTTCTTGACTTCGTTGACCACAACGCTTGGCTCGTCGCCGCTGTTGGCAGCGATCTGACGCAGCGGTGCTTCAACAGCGCGACGCAGAACAGCGATACCTACGTCCTGGTCAGCGTTGTCGCCTTTCAGGTTGATGATCGCGTTCAGAGCGCGGATCAGCGCAACGCCACCGCCAGGCACCACGCCTTCTTCAACGGCTGCACGGGTAGCGTGCAGGGCGTCTTCAACGCGGGCTTTCTTCTCTTTCATTTCAACTTCGGAACCGGCGCCAACCTTGATCACTGCAACGCCGCCGGACAGCTTGGCCAGACGCTCTTGCAGTTTTTCACGGTCGTAGTCCGAGGAAGTCTCGGCCACTTGAGCACGGATCTGGGCGATACGGGCTTCGATGTCGCCCTGGTTGCCAGCGCCATCGACAACTGTGGTGTTTTCCTTGGACAGGGTCACGCGCTTGGCGCTACCCAGATGTTCCAGAGTGGTGCTTTCCAGGCTCAGGCCGATCTCTTCGGAGATAACGGTACCGCCGGTCAGAACGGCGATGTCCTGCAGCATGGCCTTGCGACGGTCGCCGAAGCCCGGAGCCTTGACGGCTGCGACTTTAACGATGCCACGCATGTTGTTCACGACCAGAGTCGCCAGGGCTTCGCCTTCAACGTCTTCGGCAACGATCAGCAGTGGACGGCCGGCTTTGGCAACGGCTTCCAGTACTGGCAGCATTTCGCGGATGTTCGAGATCTTTTTGTCGACCAGCAGGATCAGCGGGCCGTCGAGCTCGGCGACCATGGTGTCCGGCTTGTTGACGAAGTACGGGGACAGGTAGCCACGGTCGAACTGCATGCCTTCTACAACCGACAGTTCGTTTTCCAGGCCCGAGCCTTCTTCAACGGTGATCACGCCTTCTTTACCGACTTTTTCCATGGCTTCGGCAATGATGTCGCCGATGGAGTTGTCGGAGTTGGCGGAGATGGTGCCAACCTGAGCGATCGCTTTGGTGTCGGTGCATGGCGCGGACAGCTTCTTCAGCTCGGCAACGACAGCGATGGTCGCTTTGTCGATACCGCGCTTCAGGTCCATCGGGTTCATGCCGGCAGCAACGGCTTTCAGGCCTTCGTTGACGATCGACTGAGCCAGAACGGTAGCGGTGGTAGTACCGTCACCAGCGTCATCGTTGGCACGGGAGGCAACGTCTTTGACCAGCTGCGCGCCCATGTTTTCGAAACGGTCTTCGAGTTCGATTTCCTTGGCGACGGAAACGCCGTCCTTGGTGATGGTCGGAGCGCCGAAGCTCTTCTCAAGGATTACGTTACGGCCTTTCGGGCCCAGGGTCGCTTTTACCGCGTCAGCCAGTACGTTTACGCCAACCAGCATTTTCTTGCGGGCGGAATCGCCGAATTTAACTTCTTTAGCAGCCATGATCGATATTCCTTAAATACTTTGTAGTAGCGGGAAAATGAACGGGGTTATCAGCCTTCGATAACGGCGAGGATTTCGTTCTCGCTCATTACCAGCAGGTCTTCGCCGTCGACTTTCACAGTGTTGCTGCCGGAGTACGGACCGAACACAACCTTGTCGCCCACTTTCACGGACAGTGCACGCACTTCACCGCTTTCCAGTGCTTTACCCGGGCCTACAGCCAGAATCTCACCGTGGTTGGCTTTTTCAGCAGCCGAACCTGGCAGGACGATACCGCCAGCGGTTTTCTTTTCTTCTTCGCTGCGACGGATAACGACGCGGTCATGCAGAGGACGAAGCTTCATTGTCGATCTCTCCTAATTGTGGTTTTCATCGGCCGGTGTAGTCCCGGCGGGTTTAACGAATCCGGCCTGCGCCGGTTGCGGCTCGTCGAGCGAACCGCGGAAGTCTGTCCGACTCAAAATGTCGGAACCTTTCGGTGACCGATACATAAGGGCGCAGAAGCTTATTACAAGGGCGGGGGTCAAAAAATTTTCACGCGGCTGCATGAACTCGCCCCGCAAACGAACACGGCACCCGAAGGTGCCGTGTCGATACAGAAGTTACTTGGTGTCGCGGTGTTCGAATTCGCCTTCGATCACATCGCCTTCGCGGCCGAGAGGCTGGCGCGGTGCCGGACCGCCGCGAGGTTGCAGGTCATCGGCGAACGCTCGCTGGCGCATGGCCTGCTCTTCGGCGCGCTGGCGCATTTTGTTGGCGACCAGTCGACGACTGAACGGCAACAGCAGCACCAGACCGAACACGTCGCTGATGAAGCCCGGCAGGATCAGCAGACCACCGGCCAGGGCCAGCATCAGGCCTTCGAGCATGGTTTGCGCAGGCAGTTCGCCGCGGTTCAGGCTTTCACGGGCACGCAGTGCGGTAGCCAGCCCGGCGATGCGCAGCACGAACACGCCGAACATCGAGCCGAGAATAATCAGCAGCAGGGCCGGGAAAAATCCGATCGATCCTGCCACTTTGACGAATACGAACAGCTCCAACACCGGGAACAGCAGAAAGAGCAACAAAAAAGGGCGCATCAAAGTTTCCTCAACGCAAGAAATGCCTTGCAGTAAGCCTTAGATGACGTCGCCCTTTCGTGAATTCAAGCGTCGGCCACGGCATTTTTTGGCCAGACCTCGGCGTGAGCCAGAGAAACCAAGGCCTCGCGCACTTGTATCGGCGTATGACAAGGCGCTTGAAACGGCAGCCAGTACAGCGCCTGACCAATGCGCAGGTGCATGCCTTCGGTGTCGATACCAGCCATTTGCGCCGGTTCCGTTTTCGGCAGCCCTGCCAAGTCGACGTAATGAGCGATGGCCTTGGCGTGGTCGCTGTTCATATGCTCGACCATGCTGATTTCGGCCTTGCCGGCGAAGGGGTTGGCCAGGGTCAGGTGATCGACCCAGTGGATCGCGCCGAAACCACCGATGTAGCGATGGCGCACGGGTTTGAGCACCCAGAAATCGAAATCGTGAGCCTTGTGGTAATTCCGCGAATCGGGGAAATAACGGTAGTAGCGCTCGGCGGCAGCCTCGATGGCGGCCGCGTCTTCGAGTTTTTCTGCTTCGGCCAGATAGGTCAGGCGACCAACGGCCTGCACATCGTCAGCCTCGCGCTCCCCCACCAGCAGCGAACATTTCGGGTCTTTCTGCAGGTTGTGGGTGTGCTGGGCGATGCGGCTGATCAGGATCAGCGGCCGGCCCTGCTCGTCCAGGCAGTAAGGAACCACCGAGCCAAACGGAAAACCGGGCATTGATTTGGAGTGGGTCGACAGCACGCCACGGTATTCCTTGAGAAGCAATTCTCGGGCATTCTTAGCCGCTTCAACGCTCAATTTATGACTCCTTAAATAGAATCCGTCGAAAAAACGGACAGGCGACACGGATAAGTATCAGTCGCCTCAGGGGCAGTTCTCATGTGCAGCCGGGCCATGTCAGGCGCAGATCGAGAGGCTCTTTAAAGGACACCACTCTGACCTGCTCTCGGGGGCATGCGAATGCAACTCAACGACAAAGTAATCATTATCACTGGCGGTTGCCAAGGCTTGGGCCGCTCGATGGCCGAGTATTTAGCGGGCAAGGGCGCGAAGCTGGCGCTGGTTGACCTGAACCAGGAAAAACTCGATGACGCGGTCGCAGCCTGCAAGGCCAAGGGTGTCGAGGCGCGCGGCTATCTGTGCAACGTCGCCAACGAAGAGCAGGTGACGCACATGGTCGCCCGGGTCGCCGAAGACTTCGGCGCGATCCACGGCCTGATCAACAACGCCGGGATCCTGCGCGACGGCCTGTTGCTCAAGGTCAAGGATGGCGAAATGACCAAGATGAGCCTAGCCCAGTGGCAGGCGGTGATCGACGTCAACCTGACCGGCGTGTTCCTCTGCACCCGTGAAGTGGCGGCGAAAATGGTCGAGCTGAAAAACAGCGGCGCGATCATCAACATCTCGTCGATCTCCCGCGCGGGCAACGTCGGCCAGACCAACTACTCCGCCGCCAAGGCCGGTGTCGCTGCGGCAACCGTGACCTGGGCCAAGGAACTGGCGCGCTACGGCATTCGCGTGGCCGGCATTGCACCGGGCTTCATCGAAACCGAGATGACCCTGGGCATGAAGCCTGAAGCGCTGGAGAAAATGACCTCGGGCATTCCGCTCAAGCGCATGGGCAAGCCGGAAGAGATCGCCCACTCGGCGGCGTACATCTTCGAGAACGACTACTACACCGGCCGGATTCTGGAGATGGATGGCGGGTTGCGCATTTAAGCCCTGCCACAAACTCTGTGGGAGCGAGCTTGCTCGCGATAGCGGTACAACAGTCACCATCATTAGTGAATGTCATGGCCTTATCGCGAGCAAGCTCGCTCCCACAGTTTTTTTAGCGCCGCGGCAAAATCAATCGTCGCTGATGGTGATGTTCGGCATCGCCGGCGAAGCAGCTTCCTGCAACACGATCCGCGCGCCGACATGGCGGGCCAGCTCCTGATAGACCATGGCGATCTGGCTGTCCGGCTCGGAAATCACCGTCGGTTTGCCGCCGTCGGCCTGTTCGCGGATCAGCATCGACAGCGGCAACGAGGCCAGCAGCTCGACGCCGAACTGGGTCGCCAGCTTCTCGCCACCGCCCTCACCGAACAGATGCTCGGCATGACCGCAGTTCGAGCAGATGTGCACGGCCATGTTTTCCACCACACCCAACACCGGAATGTTGACCTTGCGGAACATCTCCACGCCTTTGCGCGCATCGAGCAACGCCAGATCCTGCGGGGTGGTGACGATCACGGCGCCGGCCACCGGGACTTTCTGCGCCAGGGTCAGCTGGATGTCGCCCGTGCCTGGCGGCATGTCGATCACCAGATAATCCAGGTCGCCCCACGCCGTTTGCGTGACCAGTTGCAGCAGCGCGCCGGAGACCATCGGCCCGCGCCAGACCATTGGCGTGTTGTCGTCGGTCAGGAACGCCATCGACATCACTTCCACACCATGGGCCTGAAGCGGCACGAACCACTTCTGATCCTTGACCTGCGGGCGGGTGCCCTCGGCAATGCCGAACATGATGCCCTGGCTCGGGCCATAGATATCGGCGTCGAGAATCCCGACCTTCGCGCCTTCGCGGGCCAGTGCCAGCGCCAGGTTGGCGGCGGTGGTGGACTTGCCCACGCCGCCCTTGCCCGACGCCACGGCGACCACGTTCTTGACGTTGGCCAGCCCCGGAATCTGCGCCTGGGCCTTGTGCGCGGCGATCACGCTGTTGACCTCGACCTTCGCCGTCACCACGCCGTCGAGGTTTTCGATGGCCAGTTGCAGCAATTGCGCCCAGCCGCTCTTGAACAGACCGGCGGCATAACCGATTTCCAGCTGCACGCTGACGCGATCGCCGGTGATTTCGATGTTGCGCACGCAACCGGCGCTGACCGGATCCTGGTTCAGATAAGGGTCGGTGTATTGGCTGAGGACGGCTTCCACCGCTGCGCGAGTGACGGCGCTCATGGGCAACTCCGATAACAAGACTGGGAAAAGATGGCGGGTATCCTACCCCTTCTGTCCTCCGGACGGCATGTCCGGCAACGATTTGCAGAGGTGAAATATCTTTCCCGGCGCTTTATAGTGGCCGACCTCCGTTTCATCAAGTAGCGAAGCCCCACATGTCCGAACCACGCAAGATTCTCGTCACCAGCGCCCTGCCCTACGCCAACGGTTCGATCCACCTTGGCCATATGCTGGAATACATCCAGACCGATATGTGGGTGCGCTTCCAGAAGCATCGCGGCAATCAGTGCATTTATGTCTGCGCCGACGACGCCCACGGTTCGGCGATCATGCTGCGCGCGGAAAAGGAAGGCATCACCCCGGAACAACTGATCGCCAACGTCCAGGCTGAACACAGCGCCGACTTTGCCGACTTCCTGGTGGACTTCGACAACTTCCACTCCACTCACGCCGAAGAAAACCGTGAGCTGTCGAGCCAGATCTACCTGAAGCTGCGTGACGCTGGGCACATCGCCCAACGTTCGATCACCCAGTATTTCGACCCGGAAAAGAAAATGTTCCTGGCCGACCGCTTCATCAAGGGCACCTGCCCGAAATGCGGCACCGAAGACCAGTACGGCGACAACTGCGAAAAATGCGGTGCGACCTACGCGCCGACCGACCTGAAGGATCCGAAGTCGGCAATCTCCGGCGCCACCCCGGTGCTCAAGGATTCCCAGCACTTCTTCTTCAAGCTGCCGGACTTCCAGGAAATGCTGCAGGCCTGGACCCGCAGCGGCACCCTGCAGGACGCCGTGGCCAACAAGATCGCCGAATGGCTGGACGCCGGCCTGCAACAGTGGGACATCTCCCGCGATGCGCCGTACTTCGGCTTCGAGATCCCCGGCGAGCCGGGCAAGTATTTCTACGTGTGGCTGGACGCGCCGATCGGCTACATGGCCAGCTTCAAGAACCTCTGCAACCGTACGCCGGAGCTGGACTTCGACGCGTTCTGGGGCAAGGACTCCACCGCCGAGCTGTACCACTTCATCGGCAAGGATATCGTCAACTTCCACGCCCTGTTCTGGCCGGCGATGCTCGAAGGCGCGGGTTTCCGCAAGCCGACCGGCATCAACGTTCACGGCTACCTGACCGTCAACGGTCAGAAGATGTCCAAGTCCCGCGGCACCTTCATCAAGGCCCGTACCTACCTGGACCATCTGTCGCCGGAGTATCTGCGCTACTACTACGCGGCCAAACTGGGCCGTGGCGTGGACGACCTCGACCTGAACCTCGAAGACTTCGTGCAGAAGGTCAATTCCGACCTGGTCGGCAAAGTCGTCAACATCGCCAGCCGTTGCGCCGGTTTCATCCAGAAGGGCAACGCCGGCCTGCTGGTGGACAACAACGCCGCACCGGAACTGACTGAAGCGTTCCTGGCCGCCGCGCCGAGCATCGCCGATGCCTATGAAGCCCGCGACTTCGCCCGTGCCATGCGCGAAACCATGGCTTTGGCCGACCGCGCCAACGCCTGGATCGCCGACAAGGCACCATGGTCGCTGAACAAGCAGGAAGGCAAGCAGGATGAAGTCCAGGCGGTCTGCGCCACCGCGATCAACCTGTTCCGCCAACTGGTGATCTTCCTCAAGCCGGTGCTCCCGTTGCTGGCCGCCGATGCCGAGGCGTTCCTCAACGTCGCCCCGCTGACCTGGAACGACCACACCACCCTGCTGGCCAACCACCAGTTGAACGAATTCAAGCCGTTGATGACCCGCATCGACCCGGTAAAAGTGCAAGCCATGACCGACGCCTCGAAAGAAGACCTGACCGCCAGCCAGACCGACACCGGCGCCGCCGCGCCTGCCGGCAACGGCGAACTGGCCAAGGATCCGCTGGCGCCGGAAATCGACTTCGACACCTTCGCCGCCGTCGACCTGCGCGTGGCGCTGATCGTCAAGGCCGAACACGTTGAAGGCGCCGACAAGCTGCTGCGTCTGACCCTGGATATCGGTGACGAGCAACGCAACGTGTTCTCCGGGATCAAGAGCGCTTACCCGGATCCGTCGAAACTCGACGGTCGCCTGACCATGATGATCGCCAACCTCAAGCCACGGAAAATGAAGTTCGGCATTTCCGAAGGCATGGTGATGGCGGCCGGCCCTGGCGGTGAAGAAATCTACCTGCTGAGCCCGGACAGCGGCGCCAAGCCGGGTCAGCGCATCAAGTAAGGCTCTGCCCTGACTGATCCCACAGGCGTGCTCCGTGCGCCTGTGGGATTTTTCATATCCGGCCCGCCCTCCACGGCTGCCGGATAATGCCTAACCTTAAGTGACACACGCCCGTTGCCACCGGCAGAACCATGACCGAACTCGTGCTTACGCTCTTCAGTGCTGCGCTGATCAACAACTTCGTGTTGCACTGGCCGCTGGGCGTCGATCCGCTGCTGGCGGGTGAACGCCGTCAAGTGCATGCGCTGGGGCTGGCAACGTTGTGTCTGATGTTGATTGTCGGCGTGGCGGGTTACGCAATCGGGCATTGGCTGCTGGTGCCGTTGCAACTGGAGTTCCTGCGGCTGTTTGTGTTCCTGCCGTTGAGCACCCTGCTGATCGCGCCGTTGTTGAAACTGCTGGCGCATTGGCGACCCACGCTGCCATTCGATGGCTTGTGGCCGCTGCTGCTGGGCAATGCCGGTGTACTGGGGCTGACGCTGATCAACGCGCAAACGGATAAAGGCCTGTTTCATGCGATTGCGCTGAGCCTTGGCGCCGGTCTGGGTTTCTGGCTCGTGTTGAGCCTGTTCAGCGATTTGCGTGAACGCACGGCCGACAACGATATTCCCCTGCCCTTTCGTGGTTTGCCGGTCCTGTTGATCGGCGCCGGACTGATGGCCGTGGCTTTTCTCGGATTCAGTGGACTGATCAAAACATGAGTCTGATTCAACGCATCGATGCCCTGCTGCCGCAGACCCAATGCGGCAAGTGCGGCCATCCCGGGTGCAAACCCTACGCTGAAGGCATCGCCAACGGCGAGCCGATCAACAAGTGCCCACCAGGTGGCGACGAAACCATCGCGGCGCTGGCCGAACTGTTGAAAATCCCGGTACTCGAGCTGGACATCAGCCGTGGTTCGGCGCCGCCGCAGGTGGCTTTCATCCGTGAAGCCGAATGCATCGGCTGCACCAAGTGCATCCAGGCCTGCCCGATCGACGCCATCGTCGGCGCGGCAAAACTGATGCACACCGTCATCATCGACGAATGCACCGGTTGCGATCTGTGCGTGGCGCCCTGCCCGGTCGATTGCATCGAGATGCGCCCGCTGCCGCCGGGCACGCTGCCGGTGGTCGGCGGCCTGGCTGCCAGCCTTGAAGAACAGCAGGCCCGCGCGGCCAAACGCGATCACGCACGGCAACGTTTCGAACGGCGCAATGCTCGCCTGCAACGCGAAGAACAGCAGAAGCAGGCCGAACGCGAAGCCCGGGCGCAGCGTGCGGCACAGGTCGAAGTCGCCGCCAACACGCTCGATCCGGTGCAGGCGGCACTTGAACGGGTGCGCGCGCAAAAAGCCGCAACCGCCGATGCCGCGCTGAAAAAAGCCAAGATCGACGTGGCCATGAGCCGGGCGCAATTGAACAAGTCGCTCAAGGCGTTCGGTCATCCGCCGACCTTCGATCAGCAGTCGCAACTGATCGTCCTGCAGCAGCAGTTCGAAGCCGCCGAACAGGCACTGGCGAAGCTGGAAAGCAGCGCGGCACCTGCGCCTGTCTCAGCCGCCCCGGCCAAGGACGCCGATCTGAAACGGGCGAAGATCCAGTTGGCGATGCGCCGCGCCGAGCTGAAAAAAGCGCAAACCGCAGAGGCTCCCGCAGTTGAAATCGCCTCACTGGAGCAAGCGCTGCGTGACGCCGAACAGGCGCTGCACAACGCCGAAGCCGCCAGCGATCAACCGGCGCCGGAGCTTGTGCGCGTCGAGAAACGCCCGATCGACGACCGGCTTCGCCAACTGAAAACCGAACTGGCCTACGCTCGCGCCGACCTGAACAAGCTGCAACGGCGCGACGGCACGCCCGCCGACATCCTCGAAAAAGCCCGCGCCCGCCTGCAGGAAGCAGAGCGGCAGGTACAAGCCCATGTCATCCATTGAAACCAGAGACGAGCGCCTGCAACAGGCAATGAAGCTGGTTTTGCTGGCGACATTGCCAGGATGGCTGGCGTTGTTCTGGTTTTACGGTTGGGGCGTGTTGATCAACCTGGTCTTGTCGGTCGTCACGGCTTTGAGCGTTGAAGCCGTTGTGACACACCTGCGTCGACAACCGATGCAGGCCACCTTGACCGACGGCAGCGCAGTGGTCAGCGCCACGCTGCTGGCGATTGCCCTGCCGCCTTATTGCCCGTGGTGGCTGACGGTCACGGCAATCGCCTCGGGCCTGTTGCTGGGCAAACATCTGTACGGTGGCGTGGGCCGCAACCCGTTCAATCCGGCCATGCTCGGCTTCGCACTGGCCATGGTGATGTTCCCTCAGCCAATGACACACTGGCCGGCTCATGGCATGGATCTCACGGCAGCTTTTGGCCAGGTGTTCAACCTTGGCGCGCAGCCCGACGCCTGGGTTCAGGCCACCGCGCTGGACAGTCTGCGCATCAATAAAAGCCTGACCATGGACGAACTGTTTGTCGGCAATCCGGCATTCGGTCGCTTTGGCGGACACGGCGTGGAATGGGTGAACCTGGCGTTCCTCGCCGGTGGATTGTTCCTGTTGCAACGTCGGGTGTTTGGCTGGCACGCGCCGGTCGGCATGCTCGCCAGCCTGTTGGTGATCAGCCTGCTGTGCTGGAACGGTTCGGGATCCGACTCCCACGGCTCGCCGCTGTTTCACCTGCTGAGTGGCGCGACCATGCTGGGTGCGTTCTTCATCGTCACCGAACCGGTGTCGGGGGCTAAAAGCCCACTCGCCCGTTTGCTGTTCGGCGTCGGCGTGGGGTTGCTGACTTACGTGATTCGCACTTGGGGCGGTTACCCCGACGGGGTGGCGTTTGCGGTGCTGTTGATGAACCTGTGCGTGCCGGCGCTGGAGCGCTTCGCGGTGGCTCGTCAGGCGCAGGTGACACCATGAACCGGACGAGCAGTCTCATCACACTGGGGTTGATTACCGCGCTGGGCATCGGCGTGACATGGCTGGTGCAACGTAGCAATGCGCCGCAGATCGCCGCCGAACAGCGGCTTCTTGAAAATCGTAAATGGCTGGACGTACTGCCGATCGACGCTTACGACAATCTGCCGCTTGAACAACCTCTGACGCTGACCGACGTCAACCTGAGCCATAGCCAGCTACTGGGCGGTTATCGGGCGACCAAAGGCAGCCAGCCCGTGGCGATCCTGCTGCGCAGCCAGACCCAGGGTTATGCCGGCCAGATCGAGTTGTTGATTGCCATCGATGCCAATGGCCGATTGCTCGGTGTGAAAACCCTCGAGCAAAACGAAACGCCGTCGCTGGGTGGGCACCTCGGCGATTGGCCAAATAGCTGGCTTCAGAACTTCACCGGAAAATCGAGCAACCAACCGACCGACGCCGGATGGGCGCTGAAAAAGGATCAGGGGCAGTTCGACCAGATCGCGGGGGCGACCATCACCTCCCGCGCGGCCATCAACGCCATCCACGATGCCCTGCGTTACTTCGATGAACACCGAACGACCCTGCTCGGGAGCACGCCATGAACACGACAGCAACTCTGTCGAACTCAATGATGCTGGTGCTGTTGATCGGCACCACCGACTCCATGGCAGGTGCGCTGGCGACGCTGGTGATGTTTACGGTTGTCGTGGGCATTTACGGCTTGTGCATGGCACCGTTGCGCTCGCGCCTGAGCAGCGAAAGCCTGCTACCGGTCAGTGTGATGCTGGCAGCGACCCTGGCGGGCTGCGCCGATATTTTTCTGCAACGCGGCGCGATGCAGTGGCATCACCTGCTCAGTCTTTATGCAGGGCTGCTCGGCTTGCAGTGCGTCGTGCTGGAGCACAGTGGTTTTTTTTGCCAGCCGGTCCGCAGCCGTCTGAAACTGGGTGGCCTGTTTGCCGCGCTGATGATTGTGCTCGCGGTGTTGCGTGAGCTGATCGGTCAAGGCAGCATCGGCCATCACCTGTCGGAACACTGGCAAGGTTTGATTCTGTTCAGTGATGGCCTGCATTTCGCGACGCTGGCTCCCGGCGCCTTCATACTGCTTGGACTGTTACTGGCCGCCCGTCAGGCCTGGACTCGCCCTGCCGCCCTACCCGAGGAAACGCATCACCCATGAATGCCGCAAAACGTCTGGAGATCTTCCGCCGGTTTCACGAGGACAACCCCGAGCCCAAGACCGAACTGGCCTATTCCTCGCCTTTCGAACTGTTGATCGCGGTGATTCTGTCCGCGCAATCCACAGACGTCGGGGTCAACAAGGCGACGGCGAAGCTGTTCCCGGTGGCAAACACGCCGGCGGCCATTCACGCCTTGGGCGTCGATGGGTTGTCCGAGTACATCAAGACGATCGGCCTCTATAACAGCAAGGCCAAAAACGTGATCGAGACCTGTCGCATGCTGGTCGAGCTGCACAATGGCGAAGTCCCGCAGACGCGCGAAGCGCTGGAGGCCTTGCCCGGCGTTGGCCGCAAGACCGCCAACGTCGTGCTCAATACCGCATTCCGCCAACTGACCATGGCCGTGGACACTCATATTTTCCGGGTCAGTAACCGCACCGGCATTGCACCAGGGAAAAACGTGGTTGAAGTCGAAAAGAAGCTGATGAAGTTTGTGCCAAAAGAATACCTTCTCGACTCGCACCACTGGCTGATTCTTCACGGACGCTACGTGTGTCTGGCGCGCAAACCCCGCTGTGGCAGCTGTCGGATCGAAGATCTGTGTGAATACAAGCACAAAACTTCTGACGATTGAGCGGGTATTGGTTTTATTGATTTATCGATTGAAAAAATCTTTTTTACCATCTGCTGGAATATCGATATAAGGAGCGCCAAAGGCAGTCTTAGCCTGGAGTTGACCTTATGAGCACCAGCAAAGAGCAATTGGAAGCGGACGACGACTTTATCGCCACGGAGGCCGACGATGCCGAACCTGTGGTTGAAGTCGCCAAGACCAACTTGAGCAAACGCCGAACCATCGACAACCTGCTTGAGGAGCGCCGACTGCAAAAGCAATTGGCCGATTACGATTTTGATCTCTGACATTTGAAAGCCTCCCGAAACGGAGGCTTTTCTCTTTCTGTCGCACGCTGATTTCGATCCGCCCATGATCCGTCAGCCACTCAAACCTCAGACCAGGCCGTTTCGCTGGGCCAGCTCGATCAAATCGACCAGCGAACGCGCGTTGAGCTTCAAAAGCAATCGGGTCTTGTAGGTACTCACGGTCTTGTTGCTGAGAAACATCCCGTCGGCAATTTCCTTGTTGGTCTTTCCGCGCGCCAGTTGCTGCAACACCATCATTTCGCGCCCGGACAGGCGGTCTACCATATCGGCCTCGCTGGCATTACCCAGGCTTGTCCGCACGGTATGCAACGCCTGATTCGGAAAGTAGCTGTACCCGGACAGTACCGCCTTGATTGCACTCAGCAACTCCGTCAGATCCTGTTGCTTGCAAACATAACCCGCTGCCCCCGATTGCATGCAGCGCATGGAAAAGTGTCCCGGTGACTGGGACGTCAGCACCAGCACCTTCAATGGCATCGCACTTGTCGTAAGACGCGCAATGACTTCCAGGCCATCAAGTTTCGGAATACCGATATCCAGAATGACGATATCCGGCATCTGGTCACGAGCAAGTTGTAACGCATCCACGCCATTATCGGTTTCTGCAATGACTTCGTAGCCATGACGTTCCATCAGCATACGTACCGCAAGACGAATGACGGGGTGATCATCCACGATCAGCACTTTATTCATGGGCAAGTCCAGTTTCGCTGTTCGAATTTTTAGAACCGGCACAATAACGTAGTCATTTCACCCATGGCATGGATAAGTTCCTCTACACCAGCACCGAGAGACGCCTCCTACAGGCAATAAAGATTATTCCTACAGAAAAGACTCACTTATAGAAAATCATGAGTCTGCATCAGGAACTCCACACCTCTCCACGTCCTTCGCGGCGGCGCTCGTAACAGACTGAAAAACCAAAACCCGGTTCAATGAACAGATACTAAAAACAACTGAAACAACTTACACATATCGCAACTCTGGAATTTAATATAAACACCAGATACCGAAATCCTTATCCGCCCGCCAACTTAAAACTCGACCACCCAACCACATCAAAACGACGAGAAAGACCATTCATGAGTAAAGACCATGCTAAAGATCAACAAAAAAATTCCCAACCCCATCACCGTCATTGCCATCTTCGCCTTTATATCGGAGACCTCCGCCGCCGTATCCCTGCCTTTTCTTAATAACAATGAGCGGGAGATCTATGTCTGGTTCCTGATCAGCTTTCCGTTCTACTTGCTATTCCTGTTTTTCATCACACTCAACTTTAACTACCGTTCTCTCTATGCTCCATCAGACTTCGACAACGACAAGAACTTTCTTAAAGCTTTCGAAGAGGAGGATAATTTACCGACCGAGGCTGTACACACTCCACCCAATATTGAGTCGCACGCCATTAAACTTCCAAAACCGCTGACCAAGGTGTACATCATCGACATTCGAAAGTTACACACTGATTCGGAGATTGAACTGCTATTTGAAAAAATCCCACACTCAAACAAGCATTCGCCGAGATTATTACTGTTTTTAACCGAAGCGGGGGCGGATGCTTTACTTAAAGACAATATCGAAATCCTGGCCAAACACGCCAAGAGAAGCCAGGGAACAACGTTCTGCATTGTTTATGACACGCACGCGCTGACCACATCCGTATTGGGAAAATTCGAAAGGGGATAAAGCGCGCAGCAGGACAATCATGCAATGCAGCGATGTACAGCCGATGAGGACAGTAATGTTGACCGGTATCGATCAATTCAAAGGAGAGCATCCCAAAAAAAACGGCCTTGTCGCTACGACAAGGCCGTTTATTTCACATCAGCCCCGAAGGACTCAGAACAGCTTGCGGCCCTTGTTGGCGGCAATGCGCATGCGCAGCGCGTTGAGCTTGATGAAGCCCGCCGCGTCGGCCTGGTTGTAGGCGCCGCCGTCTTCTTCGAAAGTCGCGATGTTGGCGTCGAACAGCGAATCGTCGGACTTGCGGCCGGTCACGATTACGTTGCCCTTGTACAGCTTCAGGCGCACAACGCCGTTCACGTTGACCTGCGAGGCGTCGATCATCTGTTGCAGCATCAGACGCTCAGGGCTCCACCAGTAGCCGGTGTAGATCAGGCTGGCGTACTTCGGCATCAGCTCGTCTTTCAAGTGAGCGACTTCGCGGTCCAGGGTGATCGATTCGATGGCGCGGTGAGCGCGCAGCATGATGGTGCCGCCCGGGGTTTCGTAGCAGCCACGGGACTTCATGCCGACATAACGGTTCTCGACGATGTCCAGACGGCCGATGCCATGTTCGCCACCGATTTTGTTCAGTGTCGCCAGCACGGTGGCCGGGGTCATTTCAACGCCGTCCAGCGCGACGATGTCGCCGTTACGGTAGGTCAGTTCCAGATACTGAGGGGTGTCGGGAGCCTTCTCCGGGGAGACGGTCCAGCGCCACATGTCTTCTTCGTGCTCGGTCCAGGTGTCTTCCAGCACGCCGCCTTCATAGGAGATGTGCAACAGGTTGGCATCCATCGAGTACGGGGACTTCTTCTTGCCGTGACGCTCGATCGGGATCGCGTGCTTCTCGGCATAGTCCATCAGCTTCTCGCGGGACAGCAGGTCCCACTCGCGCCATGGAGCGATCACTTTCACGCCTGGCTTGAGCGCGTAGGCACCCAGTTCGAAACGTACCTGGTCGTTGCCCTTGCCGGTGGCGCCGTGGGAAATGGCGTCAGCGCCGGTTTCGTTGGCGATTTCGATCAGACGCTTGGCGATCAGCGGACGCGCGATGGAAGTACCCAGCAGGTACTCGCCTTCGTAAACAGTGTTGGCGCGGAACATCGGGAACACGAAGTCACGCACGAATTCTTCGCGCAGGTCGTCGATGTAGATTTCTTTGACGCCCATGGCCTGCGCCTTGGCGCGGGCCGGCTCGACTTCTTCGCCCTGACCCAGATCAGCGGTGAAGGTCACGACTTCACAGTTATAAGTATCCTGCAGCCACTTGAGGATCACCGAAGTGTCCAGGCCGCCGGAATACGCCAGAACGACCTTGTTTACGTCCGCCATGCCATCACTCCACGGGGTTCTACGGAAAGCCGAGGAGTCTACCGCTCAAACGCGATAATTTACAGAGGCGCGACAGCTTAAGACGACAAAGCGACAGAATCTGTCGAGAGGGCGACGATGACCGACAGGTCAGGAAGTCGCCGCTGCATTGGCAGGCGTGCTGGCTTGAGGTGCAGGGGCGGTAACCGGTGCCACCCGGGCCAACTTCACGCTGACCCGGCGATTTTTCGCCCGGTTGGCGGCGTTGGTGTTCGGGACCAGCGGGTATTGTTCGCCGTGGAAACGCACGGTGATCTGCGATTCGGCGATGCCGTTGGCCTTGAAGAAATCAACCACCGCCAGCGCACGACGGCGCGACAACTCACGATTGGTCAGGCGATTGCCACTGTTGTCGGAATAGCCATCGAGCTCAATGTGATTGACCGTCGGATCGGCCTTCATGAATTCGAGCATCACTTGCAGTTTGGCTTTCGCGGCGGCGTCCAGATCGGTGCCTTCGCCCGGAAAACCGACCTGCGAGTTTTTGACCTGATCGAAATTCTGCGGGAGCAATTTCGCCACGCAGGTCTGGTAGTCGTTGAACGCCTTGCTGAACTTGACCGGCAGCAGCCGCACTTCGGAGACCCGTCCATCACCGGAGGCACGTCGCACCACCGGGCTACGACCTTCCAGCAAACCGCTGATCAGCCCGCCGGCCTGCGATTGCGAACTGTTGAACAGCACGTTGCCAGTGCCGATCCTGACACTGCCCAGGTTGATGTCATTGCGTCCCGGCTGCCAGGGCGCGGCCGCCGCCAGCAAGGTTGCCGAACCACCGCCCAGCATCGCGTTGTAGGCATTCAGACGGAAGATCGCCTGCTCGCCGGCCTTGCGCACGAACTGCCCCGAGCCGAAGTCGGTGATCGGCTGCGTCAGGCGGCACTCGAACTTGTCGCCTTCGACCGTCCACTCAATGTTCTCCAGACGTGTCTGGTAGGTCAGTGCCATCGCGGGAAGGCTGGCAAACACACTGAGCAAGGCTAAATATCGCTGGCGCACGGGAGGCTCCATTGGCTTCTACAACAAAAAAGACCGAGACATACATCTTTACGGCATACCTTTGGGATATCGGACGCTCGTCGCAAAACTTGATAGCGAGTGCCTGCAAGAGTCTTTTCCGGTAGCATTCGCCTCAGTTTGACCCGCCTGGAATTCCCTCATGTCCGACCGCCTGACCCTGCTGCGTCCCGACGACTGGCACATTCATCTTCGCGATGGTGCCGTGTTGACCAATACCGTTGCGGATGTCGCGCGCACCTTTGGTCGCGCAATCATCATGCCCAACCTGGTACCTCCGGTGCGCAACGCCGCTGAAGCCGACGGCTATCGCCGGCGGATTCTCGCTGCCCGCCCGGCCGGCAGTCGTTTCGAGCCGCTGATGGTGCTGTACCTCACCGACCGCACCCAGCCCGAAGAAATCCGTGAGGCCAAGGCCGGCGGTTTCGTGCATGCCGCCAAGCTGTACCCGGCCGGCGCCACCACCAACTCCGATTCCGGGGTCACCAGCATCGACAAGATTTTCCCGGCGCTGGAAGCCATGGCCGAAGTCGGCATGCCGCTGTTGATCCACGGTGAAGTCACCCGTGGCGACGTCGACGTGTTCGACCGCGAAAAAATCTTCATCGATGAGCACATGCGCCGCGTGGTCGAGCGTTTCCCGACACTGAAAGTGGTGTTCGAACACATCACTACCGGCGATGCCGTGCAGTTCGTCAACGAGGCCTCGGCCAACGTCGGCGCGACCATCACCGCGCATCACCTGCTCTACAACCGCAACCACATGCTGGTAGGCGGGATCCGGCCGCACTTCTATTGCCTGCCGATCCTCAAGCGCAACACGCACCAGGAAGCCCTGCTCGACGCCGCCACCAGCGGCAGCGCGAAATTCTTCCTGGGTACCGACTCGGCACCGCACGCCCAGCACGCCAAGGAAGCCGCCTGCGGCTGCGCCGGCTGCTACACCGCGTACGCCGCCATCGAGCTGTACGCCGAAGCCTTTGAACAGCGCAACGCGCTGGACAAGCTCGAAGCGTTCGCCAGCCTCAACGGCCCGCGCTTCTATGGCCTGCCGGCAAACACCGATCGCATCACCCTGGTTCGTGACGAATGGACCGCACCGACCAGCCTGCCTTTCGGCGAGCTGACCGTTATCCCGCTGCGCGCCGGTGAAAAACTGCGCTGGCGCCTGCTGGAGGAACACGCGTGAGTGAAGACCATTTCGACGACGAACTGGACGGTCAAGGTGGCGGCGGTTCGCGCCATCCAATGGCAGCACGCTTTCGCGGCTACCTGCCGGTTGTCGTCGACGTAGAAACCGGTGGCTTCAACTCGGCCACCGACGCTCTGCTGGAGATTGCCGCGACCACCATCGCCATGGATGAAAAGGGTTTTGTGTACCCGGATCACACCTACTTCTTCCGCGTCGAGCCGTTCGAAGGCGCCAACGTTGAAGCGGCGGCACTGGAGTTCACCGGGATCAAGCTCGATCATCCGTTGCGCATGGCCGTCAGCGAAGAAACAGCGCTGACCGACATCTTCCGTGGCGTGCGCAAGGCCTTGAAAGCCAACGGCTGCAAACGGGCAATTCTGGTCGGCCACAACAGCAGCTTCGACCTGGGCTTCCTCAACGCCGCCGTCGCGCGGCTGGACATGAAGCGCAACCCGTTCCACCCGTTCTCCAGCTTCGACACCGCGACCCTCGCCGGTCTGGCATACGGCCAAACCGTACTGGCGAAAGCCTGTCAGGCAGCCGACATCGACTTCGACGGCCGTGAAGCGCACTCCGCGCGTTACGACACCGAGAAGACGGCCGAGCTGTTCTGCGGCATCGTCAACCGCTGGAAACAGATGGGCGGCTGGGAAGACTTCGACGACTGATCCTCGTCGGGTTTCTTCCGAGCATGAAAAAACCGGCCACGTGGGCCGGTTTTTTTGTACCTCGACGTTGCGCCTTACAGGGCAGCAGCGTTCTCGGTCAGGTAAGCCGCAACGCCTTCTGGCGAAGCGTTCATGCCTTTGTCGCCTTTTTTCCAGTTGGCAGGGCAGACTTCGCCGTGCTCTTCGTGGAATTGCAGCGCGTCGACCAGACGGATCAGCTCTTCCATGTTACGGCCCAGCGGCAGGTCGTTGACGATCTGCGAGCGGACAACGCCCTTGTCGTCGATCAGGAACGCGCCACGGAAAGCCACGCCGCCTTCGGATTCAACGTCGTAGGCCTTGGCGATTTCGTGCTTCATGTCGGCAGCCATGGTGTATTTCACCTGACCGATGCCGCCATTGTTGACCGGGGTGTTGCGCCAGGCGTTGTGGGTGAAGTGCGAGTCGATCGACACAGCGACCACTTCTACGTTGCGAGCCTTGAAGTCAGCCATGCGGTTGTCCAGAGCGATCAGCTCGGACGGGCAGACGAAGGTGAAGTCCAGCGGGTAGAAGAACACCAGGCCGTATTTGCCTTTGATGGCCGAGGACAGGGTGAAGCTGTCAACGATCTCGCCATTGCCGAGTACGGCCGGGACGGTGAAGTCAGGGGCTTGTTTGCCTACGAGTACGCTCATTGATATCTCCTGGTGTAGAAACTTGAAGTTCAGGGTCCGCGCCAGCCTGCCACCCTCAGGCGACAGCCCTGTGACACGAACCCTCTTCGCAAGGGCCGACCATCATACACTGCGTTTTTCGACTGTCCTTAAAGGTTTTTCGCGAAATCCGGGCAGGCACTCAGCCATGCACCACCGTTCGTCAGTCACAGGCATTGGCGATCAAAACCACCGGGAAAGCACTTTGACAATCATTCTCGTTAACATTAAGATCCATCGCAATTGAGTCACAACCAGCGACGGTTCTCACTTATGTATGTTTGCCTCTGCACTGGCGTCACCGACGGACAGATCCGCGAAGCGATCTATGAAGGTTGCTGCAGCTACAAAGAAGTTCGTCAGGCCACCGGCGTAGCCAGCCAATGCGGCAAATGTGCGTGCCTGGCGAAGGAAGTGGTTCGCGAAACCCTGACCAAGCTGCAAACCGCCCAGGCCGCGATCCCCTACCCGGCAGAATTTACCGCCGCGTAATTATCCCGAATTCGAAAAACCGGACTTAGGTCCGGTTTTTTTATGCCTGAAAATCAATTGCTTAGCGCGTAGACGCGGAACACAAACATTCTTATTCAGATTAATTTTCATTTATTATTCAATAACTTAGGTTTGACACTTATAAATACCAAGCTCAAACTCCGCCTTATATACCGCTACTTAGGGCAGGACTCCCATCATGAAAGGCGACGTAACAGTCATCCAGCATCTCAACAAGATCCTTGCCAATGAGCTGGTCGCGATCAATCAGTACTTCCTGCATGCGCGCATGTATGAAGATTGGGGCCTGAACAAGCTCGGCAAACACGAGTACCACGAATCCATCGACGAGATGAAGCACGCGGACAAGCTGATCAAGCGCATCCTGTTCCTCGAAGGCCTGCCGAACGTGCAGGATCTGGGCAAGTTGCACATCGGCGAGCACACCAAGGAAATGCTGGAGTGCGACCTGCGCATCGAGAAGACTGGCCATGCCGACCTGAAGGTCGCCATCGCCCACTGCGAATCCGTCGGTGACTTCGGCAGCCGTGAACTGCTCGAGGACATCCTGGAATCCGAAGAAGAACATATCGACTGGCTGGAAACCCAACTGGGCCTGATCGACAAGGTCGGTCTTGAGAACTATCTGCAATCGCAGATGGGTGAAGACGAGTAATCAGTCAGCGCTAAACTCGAGACACTAAAAAGCCCCGCTCTCTTTCCAGAGGCGGGGCTTTTTATCGCCCGGATTTCAGACTCGCTGAAATCCGGGCAGAAACCAATCAGGCTTCGGACTTGGCCGCAGCAGCCTTGGCGGATGCTTCCTTGATCAGGGTCTGCAGCTCACCGTTGGCGAACATTTCAGCCATGATGTCGCTGCCGCCGACCAGTTCACCGGCTACCCACAACTGCGGGAAAGTCGGCCAGTTGGCGTACTTCGGCAGGTTGGCACGGATTTCCGGGTTCTGCAGGATGTCGACGTAGGCGAACTTCTCGCCACAGCCCATCACAGCCTGCGCAGCTTTCGCGGAGAAGCCACACTGCGGGGCATTCGGCGAGCCTTTCATGTAAAGCAGAATGGTGTTGTTGGCAATCTGCTCTTTAATCGTTTCGATGATATCCATGGAGCACCTCGGCTGAACTTTCCGACTCATGGGTCGGCACGGTGGCGCATTGTAACGGAATCCCGAGCGCCCTGCTCGGTCTCCCCGACAGACATGCTCAAGCCGCTGCCACCGTCACCGGCACGCCATTGAGCGCTGCGTTGCCCGACAGCTCGTCGAGCTGACACTCATCGGTCAGGTCATTGGCGCTGGAGCCCGGCTGACCGCTGGCAATCGCCATCTGTACACCCGGCCGGGCATGGCCCCATCCATGCGGCAGGCTGACCACGCCCTTCATCATGTCGGCACTGCCCAGCACTTCGACTTCGATCTGGCCGACCCGTGAACTCACGCGCACGAGCTGACCGTCACTGAGCCCGCGACTGGCGAGATCGTCCGGGTTCATCAGCAGCTGATGACGCGGCTTGCCCTTCACCAGTCGATGATAATTGTGCATCCACGAATTGTTGCTGCGCACATGACGGCGGCCGATCATCAACAGCTCATCGGCGGCGGGTGCCTGCAACGCGGCGAAGCGCGCCAAGTCGGCGAGGATTTCCGGCGGTGCCGCCTGAATCCGTTGATTGGCAGTCTTCAACCGCGCAGTCAGGTTGGGTTTGAGCGCTCCCAGGTCGACACCGTGCGGATGATCGAACAGCGTCGCAAGCGACAATTTTTGCTCGGATGCATCGCCATACAAGCCCATGCGTAACCCCATGTCGATCATCTTCGCCGGCGGCATCGTCGGTTTCAGCTCCTTGCCGGTCTTCGCGGCAAAGGCCTTGGCCAGGCCGACGAAGATCTCCCAGTCGTGCAGCGCACCTTCGGGTTTGGCGAGGATCGCCCGGTTGAACCGGGTAACGTTGCGCACCGCGAACAGGTTGAAAGTGGTGTCGTAGTGATCGTTCTCCAGCGCCGAGGTGGACGGCAGGATCAGGTCGGCATAGCGCGTGGTTTCGTTGATGTACAGATCGACGCTGACCATGAACTCCAGCCCGTCCAGCGCCTGCTCCAGTTGCCGGCCATTGGGCGTGGACAACACTGGATTGCCGGCCACGGTGATCAGCGCGCGAATCTGCCCTTCACCCTCTGTGAGCATTTCTTCAGCCAGCGCCGAGACCGGCAACTCCCCACCGTATTCAGGGCGCCCGGACACGCGGCTCTGCCATTTATTGAAGTGCCCGCCCGAGGTCGAGGCCACCAGATCCACCGCCGGCTCCGTGCACAGTGCACCGCCAACGCGGTCGAGATTGCCGGTGACCAGATTGATCAACTGCACGACCCAATGGCACAGCGTGCCGAAGGCCTGAGTGGAAACACCCATCCGGCCGTAGCAAACGGCGCTTGGCGCAGCGGCGAAGTCCCGGGCCAATTGGCGGATCTGTTCGGCGGGCACCGCGCACAACGGGCTCATGGCTTCGGCGGTGAAACCCGCCACCGCCGCGCGAAGCTCATCCAGACCGTCCACCGGCAAATGACTTTCAGACGTCAGGCCTTCACTGAACAGCGTATTGAGCACACCAAACAACAACGCCGCATCGCCCCCCGGACGCACGAACAAATGCTGATCGGCCATCGCCGCCGTCTCGCTGCGTCGTGGATCGACCACTACAACTTTGCCGCCCCGGGCCTGAATCGCCTTCAGACGTTTCTCGACATCCGGCACGGTCATGATGCTGCCGTTGGACGCCAACGGGTTGCCGCCCAGGATCAGCATGAAGTCCGTGTGATCGATATCCGGGATCGGCAACAGCAAGCCATGGCCATACATCAGGTAGCTGGTCAGGTGATGGGGCAGTTGATCGACCGACGTCGCCGAATAGCGGTTGCGGGTTTTCAACAGGCCGAGGAAGTAATTGCTGTGGGTCATCAACCCATAGTTGTGGACGCTGGGGTTGCCCTGATACACGGCGACTGCGTTCTGCCCATGACGCTCCTGAATCGCCGAGAGTTTTTCGGCGACCAGCTCGAATGCTTCGTCCCACGCGATGGGCAGCCATTCGCTGCCGACCCGGCGCATGGGCTGACGCAGGCGATCCGGATCATTCTGGATATCTTGCAGCGCGACGGCCTTGGGGCAGATGTGCCCGCGACTGAACGTGTCCTGAGCATCGCCCTTGATCGAGGTGATCTGCACCTGGCCGTCGGTTTCGGTGGTTTCAATGGTCAGGCCGCAGATGGCTTCGCACAGGTGGCAGGCACGGTGATGGAGAGTCTTGGTCATGGCCAGTCTCTGTCTTGTTCTGGGCAGGCAATCACGCCCGCGGGAACAAAACTATGGCCCGCGACCCGGTGCAGCGCCAGCGACGTTTGTCTTGTGAATCGGCGGCCATCAGGGCCGCCGATGGACACGTCAGTTCGCCGGAAGCTGAGGCGGCGCGGCCAGCTGGATTTCCTGGATGGTCTCGATCTGCTCGTGGGCGACGTGGACGCCGGTGAGCTCGCCGATCAGTCGCCAATGCTCGTCGAGCCCGGCGCTGATGGTCGCCATGCGGTCGATCATCTGTCGGCTGGCGGCCTTGACCACGTCGTCATCGCTGCGCAGCAGTTCGAAGGACATCGAGGTCATCGACGCGGTGAGGTGGGTCAATGAGCGTGCCGTGTGGCCCAGCAGTTCCATTAACAGTTTTTCTTTCGATTCCATGCGGAGGCTTCCTGCGTCGCTCGTGATTTATTTATAACCCAGCACTTTGCTTTAGCAAATGTTTCAACCTGCGCATCCGACCAAGCGAACCGCTGGCTCGCCGGTCGCAAACCGACCAGAGCTGTGCCATCCCCGCCGCGCCTGATTGCCAAGCCCGGTGGGGCCAGTGTACAAATGCCTCGTTGCCCTCTCGAAAACTGACCGGAAATCACAGTGTTTGCACTGTTTGCACCCCGGCGCATTTCTGCAAAAACCGTAGCCTATTGGAAAAACGCGACATTTAGTGTCAATATCGCGCCTTCCCCTATTTCGTCGCCCCCGTGCGGCTTACGCCGCAGGTCTCGCCCGTTGTTCCGATAAACAAGGCTTTGAGCATCTGCGGTTTGTAGCAAAAAGGTAGTCAATGATGAGCGCAAGGCACTTTCTCTCCCTGATGGATTGCACGCCCGAAGAGCTGGTCAGCGTGATCCGTCGAGGCGTTGAGCTCAAGGACCTGCGTAACCGCGGCGTACTGTTCGAGCCTCTGAAAAACCGCGTCCTGGGGATGATCTTCGAGAAATCCTCGACCCGCACCCGGATCTCTTTCGAGGCCGGCATGATCCAGCTCGGCGGCCAGGCGATCTTTCTGTCGCCGCGCGACACCCAGCTGGGCCGTGGCGAGCCGATTGGCGATTGCGCCATCGTCATGTCGAGCATGCTCGACGCGGTGATGATCCGGACCTTTGCCCACAGCACCCTGACCGAATTCGCTGCCAACTCCCGCGTGCCGGTGATCAACGGCCTGTCCGATGACCTGCACCCGTGCCAGTTGCTGGCCGACATGCAAACCTTTCTCGAGCACCGCGGCTCGATCCAGGGCAAGACCGTGGCCTGGATCGGCGACGGCAACAACATGTGCAACAGCTATATAGAAGCGGCCATCCAGTTCGACTTCCAGCTGCGCGTGGCCTGCCCGGAAGGCTACGAGCCGAATCCTGAATTCGTGGCCAAGGCCGGTGACCGCGTGACCATCGTCCGCGACCCGCAAGAGGCCGTGCGCGGCGCGCATCTGGTGAGTACCGACGTCTGGACCTCCATGGGTCAGGAAGAGGAAACCGCCCAGCGCCTCAAACTGTTCGCGCCATACCAGGTCACCCGTGCCCTGCTCGACCTGGCGGCCGAGGACGTGTTATTCCTGCACTGCCTTCCCGCTCACCGCGGTGAAGAAATCAGTCTCGACCTGCTTGATGACCCGCGCTCCGTCGCCTGGGATCAGGCAGAAAACCGTCTCCACGCACAGAAGGCCCTGCTCGAGTTCCTCGTCGAACCGGCATATCACCACGCATGAGTCATGAATTACTGCTGAACCTGCGCAACCTCGCTTGCGGCTATCAAGATCAACGTGTGGTGCAGAACCTCAATCTGCACCTCAACGCCGGCGACATCGGCTGCCTGCTCGGCTCGTCCGGTTGCGGCAAGACCACCACCCTGCGCGCGATTGCCGGTTTCGAACCGGTGCACGAAGGGGAAATCTCTCTCGGCGGTGAAGTGATCTCCAGCGCCGGTTTCACCCTCGCCCCGGAAAAACGCCGGATCGGCATGGTGTTCCAGGACTACGCGCTGTTCCCGCACCTGAGTGTCGCGGACAACATCGCCTTCGGCATCCGCAAGCACCCGAACAAGGAGCGTGTCACCGAAGAGCTGCTGGAACTGGTCAATCTGAAGAACCTCGGCAAACGCTTCCCTCACGAGTTGTCCGGCGGCCAGCAACAACGTGTCGCCCTCGCCCGCGCTTTGGCGCCGGAGCCACAACTGCTGTTGCTCGACGAGCCATTCTCCAACCTCGATGGCGAGTTGCGTCGCAAGCTGAGCCATGAAGTGCGCGACATCCTCAAGGCCCGCGGCACCAGCGCGATTCTGGTGACGCACGACCAGGAAGAAGCCTTCGCCGTCAGCGATCACGTCGGCGTGTTCAAGGAAGGCCGGCTGGAGCAGTGGGACACGCCCTACAACCTCTATCACGAACCGGCGACGCCGTTTGTGGCCAGCTTCATCGGTCAGGGCTACTTCATTCGCGGCCAGCTCGGCAGCCCGGAATCGGTGCAGACCGAACTCGGCGAACTGCGCGGCAATCGCGCCTACACCTGGCCGGTCGGTGGGGCGGTGGATGTGCTGCTGCGTCCGGATGACATCGTTTACGCGCCGGACAGTGGCTTGAAAGCGCGGATCGTCGGCAAGACGTTCCTCGGCGCTTCGACCCTGTATCGCCTGCAACTGCCGACCGGCGCACAGCTGGAGTCGATCTTCCCGAGCCATGCCGACCATCAGGTTGGTGCGGATGTCGGGATTCGGGTGGCAGCGGAACATCTGGTGCTGTTCCAGGCGTCGGGCAGCACGGCCGCTCAAATTCCGGCGACAGAGAACGGCGTCCGCCGTTACAGCGCCGCACGCTGATCTGCACGCAAACAATGAGGGAGCCTGATGGCTCCCTGGTTTTTTGGCTTCAGCCCAGCATCAATGTGCCGCTGGCCACCAGCGTCGCATTCCCGCCGATCTTCACTCGCTCGCCTTCCAGCCGACAAAACAACTCGCCGCCCCGCGCCGAACGCTGGCACGCGGTCAGGCTGGATTTGCCCAGACGTTTCGACCAGTAGGGGATCAGACTGCAATGGGTCGAACCGGTCACCGGGTCTTCATTGATGCCGATGGCCGGGGCGAAATAGCGTGAGACGAAGTCATGCTGATTGCCCGGGGCGGTGACGATGGCGCCCAACCACGGCAATTTGGCGAGGGCGACCATGTCCGGCTGGCAATCAAGCACCGCCTGCTCGGACTCCAACACCACAAACAGCTCGTTGGAACTCAGAACATCCACTGCCTGGACATTCAGCGCCCGCTCGATCTCCACGGTGACGCCTTTCTCCACCGCTTCGATGGCCGGAAAATCCAGCCATAGCGTGCCGCCTTCGCGACTGACGCTCAATGGCCCGGACTTGCAGGTGAAGTCCAGACGCTCGGCCGTTTCCTTATAAATCTCGAACAGCACATAGGCGCTGGCCAGGGTCGCATGACCACACAACGGCACCTCGGTGGTCGGCGTGAACCAGCGGATATGCCACGCCTGTGCTTCGCGCACCAGAAACGCGGTCTCCGCCAGATTGTGCTCGGCGGCGATCTTTTGCATCAGTTCGTCCGCGAGCCACGCGTCGAGGCGATAGACCATTGCCGGATTGCCGCTGAACGGCCGGTCACTGAACGCATCGACCTGATGAAACTCGAGCTGCATAACCTTCTCCCTGTGTCAGTGGAACGAGCATGCAGTGCCGGCCGGATCAGCGCCAGTGACAGTGCCGGCCAATTTTCTTCATACAGACGTCAAGGGCGACCGATGTCGGCAAATTTCGCCTGGGTGTGTGCTGCCAATACTGCCGGCGCCAGCTCTACTTCCAGCCCGCGCCGACCGGCGCTGACGTAGATGGTCGCAAAAGGCTGGGCCGAGTTATCGATGAAAGTACGCAGGCGTTTTTTCTGCCCCAGCGGACTGATGCCGCCCAACAAGTAACCGGTGGAACGTTGCGCGGCAGCCGGGTCGGCCATCTCGACTTTTTTCACTCCGGCGGCGTGGGCAAGCCCCTTGAGGTCGAGACTTCCGACGACCGGTACCACGGCCACCAGCAACTCACCCTTCTCACTGGCCGCCAGCAGCGTCTTGAACACCTGCGCCGGATCGAGCCCCAGCTTTTCCGCGGCCTCCAGGCCATACGACGCAGCCTTCGGGTCATGTTCGTAACTGTGCACGCGATGTTCGGCACGAACTTTTTTCAACAAGTCCAACGCAGGGGTCATGGCAGCTCCGGGCTCGGCAGTGGCAAAAAATCCTGCGGCGAATTTTAGGCCATCGTTGTGCAAAAGGCTCTACCACACGCCACGTTTCCCGGAGTTTGCAGGCTGATAACAGCCGCGCAGGCCGGGTGACCTGCAGGATCATTCACATGACTGATAGTTTATTTGTGACTGATGGTTCACTTTCGACCTTTGACAGGTTTGTTTCTTGTCTATATTTTTTCGAATCTGAATAATGCAAGAATTATCGTCATCGCAGCACCCAGCAGTAAACCGGGAACAGGATGGGGATCCTGCCTCGGCGAAAATCGCGCCTTGCCCTTTCGGCAACGCGCCAGACAACAACAAAAACCGAGGTTTTCAATGACAACTGCGTTACAGCAACCTTCGCTCTCGAGCCAGTGTCTGGCCGAGTTTCTGGGCACTGCACTCCTGATCTTTTTCGGTACGGGTTGTGTCGCCGCGCTCAAGGTCGCAGGCGCCAGCTTCGGTCTGTGGGAAATCAGCATCATCTGGGGCGTCGGCGTCAGCATGGCGATCTACCTCACCGCCGGCGTTTCCGGCGCGCACCTGAACCCTGCCGTCAGTATTGCCCTGAGCATTTTTGCCGACTTCGAAAAGCGCAAACTGCCGTTCTACATTCTGGCCCAGGTCGCCGGCGCCTTTTGCGGTGCGCTGCTGGTTTATACGCTGTACAGCAACCTGTTCTTCGATTTCGAACAAACTCACCATATGGTTCGCGGCACTGAAGCCAGCCTCGAACTGGCGTCGGTGTTCTCCACCTTCCCGAACCCGGCGCTGTCGACTGCCCAGGCGTTTCTGGTCGAGGTGATCATCACCGCGATCCTGATGGGCGTGATCATGTCCCTGACCGACGACAACAACGGCCTGCCGAAAGGCCCGCTGGCGCCGCTGCTGATCGGTCTGCTGATTGCCGTGATCGGCAGCTCGATGGGCCCGCTGACCGGTTTCGCGATGAATCCGGCCCGGGACTTCGGTCCTAAACTGATGACTTTCTTCGCCGGCTGGGGTGAAATTTCCTTCACTGGCGCACGTGAAATCCCGTACTTCCTGATTCCGATTTTTGCACCGATTGTCGGTGCCTGCCTCGGCGCTGCCGGGTATCGCGGGCTGATTGCCCGTCACCTGACCGGCGCCACACCTGCTACAAAGGATGCAGAACCGGCCATTGACGGCAAACCAAGAACTTCTTGAAACAGTCGGCGCGGGCTCCTGCCCTTATAGAGCCCGCGCCACGGCCCACTCTCCCTTATTTCGTCCAAGGCAATCGACATGACCGACATTCAGAACAAGAACTACATCATTGCCCTCGATCAGGGTACGACCAGCTCCCGCGCGATCATTTTCGACCGCGACGCGAACGTGGTCTGCACCGCACAACGCGAATTCGCCCAGCATTACCCGCAAGCCGGCTGGGTCGAACACGACCCGATGGAAATCTTCGCCACCCAGAGCGCGGTGATGGTCGAAGCCCTGGCCCAGGCCGGTCTGCACCATGACCAGGTCGCCGCCATCGGCATCACCAACCAGCGTGAAACCACCGTGGTCTGGGACAAGACCACCGGCCGCCCGGTGTACAACGCGATCGTCTGGCAATGCCGCCGTAGCACCGAGATCTGCCAGCAGCTCAAGCGCGACGGTCATGAAGATTACATCCGCGATACCACTGGTCTGGTCACCGACCCGTACTTCTCCGGCACCAAGCTGAAGTGGATCCTCGACAACGTCGAAGGCAGCCGCGAGCGCGCGCGCAACGGCGAATTGCTGTTCGGCACTGTCGACAGCTGGCTGATCTGGAAATTTACCGGCGGCAAGGTCCACGTCACCGACTACACCAACGCCTCGCGCACCATGCTCTTCAACATCCACACGCTGGAGTGGGACGCGAAGATGCTGGAAATCCTCGACATCCCGCGCGAGATGCTGCCGGAAGTCAAAGCGTCGTCGGAAATCTACGGCCGCACCAAAAGCGGCATCGCCATCGGCGGTATCGCCGGCGACCAGCAGGCTGCGCTGTTCGGCCAGATGTGCGTCGAGCCGGGCCAGGCGAAAAACACCTACGGCACCGGTTGCTTCCTGCTGATGAACACCGGCGACAAAGCCGTGAAATCCCGGCACGGCATGCTCACCACCATCGCTTGCGGCCCGCGCGGCGAAGTGGCTTACGCCCTGGAAGGCGCGGTGTTCAACGGCGGTTCGACCGTACAGTGGCTGCGCGATGAACTGAAAATCGTCAACGACGCCCTCGACACCGAATACTTCGCCAATAAAGTGAAGGACAGCAACGGCGTCTATCTGGTGCCGGCCTTCACCGGCCTCGGCGCTCCCTACTGGGACCCGTATGCCCGTGGCGCCCTGTTCGGCCTGACCCGTGGCGTACGTGTGGATCACATCATCCGCGCCGCACTGGAGTCGATCGCCTACCAGACCCGCGACGTTCTCGACGCCATGCAACAGGACTCCGGCGAACGCCTCAAGGCCCTGCGCGTGGATGGCGGTGCAGTGGCGAACAACTTCCTCATGCAGTTCCAGGCCGACATCCTCGGCACTCAGGTCGAGCGTCCGAAAATGCGCGAAACCACGGCGCTGGGCGCAGCTTATCTGGCCGGTCTGGCGTGCGGTTTCTGGGGCAGCCTGGAAGAACTGCGCGGCAAGGCAGTGATCGAGCGCGAGTTCGAACCAAGCCTGGACGAAGCGGCAAAAGAGAAGCTCTACAAAGGCTGGAAAAAAGCCGTCAGCCGTACCCGCGACTGGGAACGTGAGGACGCTGAATAAGCCAGTCTGAGGACTGGTAACGGCATGTAACTGGTCGGGAGCGGATTCCTGCGGCATCATGGGCAAATTTTGCACGGCAGCCCAAAGGAAGCCCCATGAATCTGCCTCCCCGTCAGCAGCAAATCCTCGAACTGGTCCGCGAACGCGGCTATGTGAGCATCGAGGAAATGGCCACGCTGTTCGTTGTTACCCCGCAAACCATCCGCCGCGATATCAATCAACTGGCGGAAGCCAATCTGCTGCGCCGCTACCATGGCGGCGCCGCCTATGATTCCAGCGTCGAAAACACCGCCTATGCGATGCGCGCCGATCAGATGCGCGATGAAAAGCAACGCATCGGTGAAGCCATCGCCGCGCAGATTCCCGATCACGCCTCGCTGTTCATCAACATCGGCACCACCACCGAATCCATCGCCCGCGCCCTGCTCAACCACAGTCATCTGAAAATCATCACCAACAACCTGCACGTCGCTTCGATGCTCAGCGCCAAGGATGATTTCGATGTGCTGCTGACTGGCGGCAATGTCCGTCGCGATGGCGGCGTGGTCGGTCAGGCGAGTGTGGATTTCATCAATCAGTTCAAGGTCGACTTCGCGCTGGTGGGCATCAGCGGTATCGATGAGGACGGCAGCCTGCTCGACTTCGATTACCAGGAAGTGCGGGTGTCCCAGGCGATCATCGCCAATGCCCGACAGGTGATCCTGGCGGCGGACTCCAGCAAGTTCGGCCGTAACGCGATGATCCGCCTCGGCCCGATCAGCCTGATCGATTGCCTGGTCACCGATCAGCAACCGGTGCCGGCCCTGGCGCAACTGCTGAGTCAGCACAAGATTCGTCTGGAAGTCGTTTAACCCCCCTTTGTTTCTCGTTCCCACGCTCTGCGTGGGAATGCAGCCCGGGACGCTCCGCGTCCCATTCAGAAGATGACGCAGAGCGTCAATGCATGCATTCCCACGCGGACGGTTCGACGCCTCGACATGGGAACGATCACTCCTGCTCCGGCGCCTTACGCGCATCTAATGTTCGAAAATTTTCTTTTAACCGTCCTTCGATGAGTTTTTTCAATCGAAGTCGACTGGCTGCGCGCGTCTTTATGGGCTACCATTTTCGCAAATGAACATTTATGTTCGATTTCCAAGACAGAAAATCAAAAGAGCCCGAGGCCAGCCGATGTCCACCTCTACCTTGCGTACGCCCCCCATCTCCGAGATCTACGACCTCGCCGTCATCGGCGGCGGGATCAATGGCGTGGGGATCGCAGCGGATGCCGCCGGTCGCGGTCTTTCGGTGTTCCTTTGCGAAAAGGACGATCTGGCCAGCCACACCTCGTCGGCCAGCAGCAAGCTGATCCACGGTGGACTGCGCTATCTCGAACATTATGAATTCCGTCTGGTGCGCGAAGCCCTGGCCGAACGCGAAGTGCTGCTGGCCAAGGCCCCGCACATCGTCAAGCCAATGCGTTTCGTCCTGCCGCACCGCCCGCATCTGCGTCCGGCGTGGATGATCCGTGCAGGTCTGTTCCTGTATGACCACCTCGGCAAGCGCGAAAAACTCGCAGGCTCCAAAAGCCTGAAGTTCGGTGCCGACAGCGCGCTGAAAAGCGAAATCAGCAAAGGCTTCGAATACTCCGACTGCTGGGTCGACGACGCCCGCCTCGTGGTTCTGAACGCCATGGCCGCCCGTGAAAAAGGTGCGCACATTCACACCCAGACCCGTTGCGTCAGCGCTCGTCGCGCCAAGGGCCTGTGGCACCTGAACCTGGAACGCGCCGACGGCAGCCTGTTTTCGATCACTGCCAGAGCGCTGGTGAACGCCGCCGGCCCATGGGTCGCCAAGTTCATCCGTGACGACCTGAAGATGGAATCGCCGTACGGCATCCGTCTGATCCAGGGCAGCCACATCATCGTGCCGAAGCTGTACGAAGGCGATCACGCGCACATCCTGCAAAACGAAGATCAGCGCATCGTTTTCACCATTCCGTACCTGAACAACCTGACCCTGATCGGCACCACCGACCGCGAGTACACCGGTGATCCGGCAAAAGTGGCAATCACCGACGGCGAAACCGATTACCTGCTCAAAGTGGTCAACGCCCACTTCAAGAAGCAGATCAGCCGTGACGACATCCTGCACACCTACTCGGGCGTGCGCCCGTTGTGCAACGACGAATCCGACAACCCGTCCGCCGTGACCCGCGACTACACCCTCGCGCTGTCCGGCAGCACCGAAGAAGCGCCGCTGCTGTCGGTGTTTGGCGGCAAGCTGACCACCTATCGCAAACTCGCCGAGTCGGCGATGGCGCAGTTGATGCCGTACTTCACCCAGATGCGCCCGAGCTGGACGGCCACCGCCACCCTGCCGGGTGGTGAAGACATGACCACGCCACAGGCCCTGAGCGCGCTGATCCGCGACAGGTTCGACTGGGTTCCGACCGAAATCGCCCGCCGCTGGGCCACCACCTACGGCAGCCGTACCTGGCGCATGCTCGAAGGCGTGGACAGCCTGGCCGACATGGGCGAACACATCGGCGGCGGTCTCTACACCCGTGAAGTCGATTATCTGTGCGCCGAAGAGTGGGCCACCACCGCTCACGACATCCTGTGGCGCCGCAGCAAGCTGGGCCTGTTCACCACCCCGGCCGAACAGGAAAAACTGGCGGCCTACCTGAACCAGGTCGAGCAGAACCGCAACAAGATCGAAGCAGCCTGATCTTCAAGCCGCTCAAACGAAAGCCCCTGAATCGCGAGATTCAGGGGCTTTCGCGTTACTGCGCCAGATGCAGCAGGAGGAAATCGATGAACGCCCGGGATTTGTGCGGCAGATGCGCGGTGTTGGGGAAGACGACGTTGATCGACTGCGATGGCAACGCATAGGCCGGCAACAGGCGAATCAGTCGTCCGCTGGCGATATCATCCTCGACCACCCAGCCCGGCAGCACCGAGACACCGAGCGACGACAAGGTCATCGAACGAATCGCCGTCGAGGAATTGGATTCGAAATGGCTGATGCCATTGACCTCCACCGCCCGCCCCTGATCATCGCGCAAAACCCATTGCGTAGGCGCCTGCAGATTGCTGTTGGCAATCCATGGCACACCGTTCAGATCCTGCGGCAATGCCACCGGATGACGTTCGAGAAATGCCGGAGTCGCCACCAGCACGATCTGATAATCCGCCAGCTTGCGACTCTTGAAGGCCGAATCCGCCAGATTGCCAAGACGCACTACCAGATCCAGTTTTTCCGCCACCAGATCATTCAACGACGAGTTGAAGTTGTAGCTCAGGCGGATTTCCGGATAACGCTCGTTGAACAATGGAATCAACGGAAGAATGAACTTCTCGCCGTACTCGCTGGTTGAACTAATTCGTAACTTTCCGGAAACCCGGTTATTACCCTTGAGCACATTATCAAAGGCATTATCGATATCCGCGACAATGCCCTTGAACTCCTCATAGAAGTCCTGACCTATTTCAGTCAGCGATATGTTTCGGGTATTGCGGATCAGCAGTGTCGCCGAAAGAACTTCTTCCAGCGCCTTGACATGCAGGCTGGCCATGGCTTTGCTGATACTCAGATAGTTCGCGGCCTTGGTGTAAGAGCCAAAGTCGACCACGGCGAGAAATGTCTGAACCCGATTCAGATGAGCATGCATGGCGGTAGCGTTCACTGTTTAATTCCTTCAAACATTGTTTCAAGGATAGTCGTATCGACACTCCAAGTCCATCGCCCCTATGCTTTGCGACAAAGAGGAAACAACAATGAACTATCGCTACAAGATCGCGCTGATCTTTCTGATCGGCTTTTTTATTGACTGCATAAACATATTCATGTCTGCCGTGGCATTGCCAAGTATCTCGGCAACATTGCAAGTAAGCAGTTCTTCGGTGGCCTGGGTGGCCAATGCCTACATTCTCGGTCTGACGCTGATCATTCCTGTCAGCACCTGGCTGGCCGGGCGCTTCGGCAGCCGCGAGATTCTCACCGCCTCGATGCTGGTGTTTACCGGGTCCGTGTGGATGTGCGGCCTGGCCGACAGCTTCCATGAGCTGGTGATCTGGCGATTCGTCCAGGGCATCGGCGGCGGTTTGCTGATTCCGGTGGGCCAGGCGTTGACCTTCAACCTGTTCCAGGGTGAGCAACGGGCGAAAATCTCCACGCTGGTGATGGCCGTGGCCCTGATCGCCCCGGCGATTTCGCCGACCGTCGGTGGCATCATCGTCGACAACAGTTCGTGGCGCTGGGTGTTTTACAGCAACATTCCGTTTTCGCTGATTGCCGCAGGACTATCGTGGTTCTGGATCCGCGAAGCACGCCCCACCAGCCTGCCACGCCCGGACGTCCTCGGTCTGCTATTGGTCAGCGCCGCCCTGGGCAGCCTGCTGATGGGCATGTCGCTGTATGGCGGCGACTATCCTGCCATCGAAGCCATCGCCTGTGTCGCGGCAGGCCTGATGTTCGTGGCGCTGTACCTGCTGCACTACCGTCGCAAAGGCGACGCGATCATTGACCTGAGTCTGCTCAAGAGCAAAAAACTCAGCACCTCGATCTTCATCTATTACGCGATTCCCGGCGTGTTCACCGGGGTCAACCTGATGAGCATCTTCTTTCTACAGAACACCCTGCACTTCAGCGCACGCCTGACCGGCATGTTCATGATCCTCTACGCCATCGGCGCATTCATCGCGATGCTGATCTGCGGCCGGGTCTACAACAGAATCGGCGCCCGACGCCTGTTCACCCTCGGCATGCTGCTGCACAGCGCCGGCATCGCCACCCTGATGCTGGTGGATGCACCGACCGATATCGGGGTGATCGTGATCGCCTACAGCCTGATGGGCATCGGCGGCGGAATCGGCGCCAACACCGCGCAAACCACCTCGCTAATGGACTTCAAGGGCGGCGAGACCCACAAGGCCAGCGTGATCTGGAACATCAACCGACAGATGTCGTTCAGCGTCGGCGCGGCCCTGTTTCTGATGATCTACAACCTGCTGCTCAAACAATTCGACTCGACCCCGGCCTATCACGCCACGTTCGCGATTGCCGCGCTGGTCGGACTGTTCCCGCTGTTTCAAATGAGTCAACTGAACCCTCCAAAGGAATGCCATGAACAACAACCCGGTTGAACAAGCACGCCACAGCATCCACCACGTGCATGAGCTGATTCATCGTGTTTTCACCAATGCCGACGGTGCCGGCGAATCCGCCATCGCGCCGCTGATGGATGTCTTCAGCGAAGACTTCAGCATGGTCAGCACCTCGGCCGCCGTCGTCGGCCGAGCGCAGGTCGAGCAACTGTTCAAAGGTGCGGTCGGTGCCCGACCCGGCCTTGAGATCGACATCAGCGACCTGCACACGATCTTCCACGAAGGCCCGACCGTCGCCCTGCGCTACAAGGAAACCCATCGCCAGAACCAGCGCGAGAGCTCGCGCATTTCCGTGGCGATTCTGCGCGTGCATCAGCACAGCACCCGCTGGCTGTACCTGCACGAAACGCCGCTGCCCCAGGAAAACCCGGCATGAATTACACCGTTACCCATTGCCGGATGCTGTCGGCATCGATCAAGGAAATCACCGTCAGCGGCGCCCCCGCCGCCACGGAGTCGGCCCACGCCGGGGCGCACTTCAAATGGCTGATAGCGCCTTCGGGCGAATGGCGCCATTACTCAACCGTAGAGCTCGGCGACAGCGCCGAAGGTCAATTCACCTTCGCCATCCGTCTCAGTGACGAATCCGCCAGCAGCCACTACCTGCGCTCATTGGTGGCCGGTGATCGGGTGCAGCTCGAAGGCCCGTTCAACACCTTCAACTACCCGCTCGACACCCGGACCGGCCGCGACATCGCCATCGCAGGCGGCATCGGCATCACTCCGTTGACCGGCATCCTGCGCCATCTGACAGCGCTGAAGCGTTCGGCACACCTGCATTACTTTGCCCGCAGCGCTGACGATGCGGCTTATGCCGAAGAGCTGCGCGCACTGCTGCAGGAGCGGATGAGCCTGCACCTGTCCGGTCAACGCCCGGCGATTCATCAGGTGCTCGCCGACCTTAGCCCCGCAGACCGGCTCTACGTCTGCGGCCCGGCAGCGATGCTCAACGACATCCTGAGCCATGCCGAATCCGCCGGACTGGCCCGTGATCGCATCCATCTGGAGGTGTTCAACGTTGCCAGGGACGAAGGTGCCCAGGGCTTCACGGTCGAGGCGGCGGATTCCGGCGTGAACATCGAGGTCGGCCCCGACCAGAGCTTGCTCGAAGCCCTGGAAGCCGCCGGCCTCGACCCGATCTCCGACTGTCGTCGCGGCGAGTGCGGTGTCTGCGCGCTGGACGTGCTGGAAGGCGACGTCGAGCACCGGGATTTCATCATGAGCGAACAAGAAGCGGCCTGCAGCGCACGGATCTACCCTTGCGTTTCCCGGGCGAAAAGCCAGCGCCTGAAGCTGGCGATCTGAAGAGGACTCCCCCGTTGGACAACTATTTCAATGGCAGAGAAGTGCACAAATCTCTGTTCCTTGATCAACAACTGTTCGAACAGGAGCAGCAGCGTGTCTTTGCCGCCAGCTGGTGCTATCTGGGCCACGACAGCCTGATCCCCGAGACCGGCGACTATTTCACCGCGACCCTCGCCGGCCGACCGCTGGCAATGGTGCGTCAGAAGAACGGTGACATCGTGGTGCTGCACAACCGCTGCCCGCACAAAGGTGTGAAAGTGCTGGCCGAAGCGCGTGGCAATGTGGGTCGCTTCATGCGTTGCCCCTATCACGCCTGGACGTTCAAGACCGACGGCGAGCTGCTGAGCATCCCGGTGAAAAAGGAATACGACGACTGCGACCTGAGCAGTTGCTCGGCCCACAAGGGTATGCAACCCGTCGCGGCGGTGCACAACTATCGCGGCTTCGTGTTCGTGCGCCTGAGTGAAACCGGTATGGGTTTCGACGAGTTTTTCGGCGAGTCGCTGTCGACACTGGACAACATGGTCATGCGTTCTCCGCAAGGTCAGCTGCGTGTGGTCGGTCAACCGCTGCTGCACAGGCATCGCTGCAACTGGAAGATGGTGGTCGACAACCAGACCGACACCTGCCACCCGATGATTGCCCACGAATCCTCGGCGGGCGAAGCCATCCGCCTGTGGAAGGAAACCGACGACCAGAGCCAGCCTGCACCGATGGCCGTGGAGTTGTTCTCGCCGTTCATGGGCTCGTACGAATTCTTCGCCGGCATGGGCATCCGCGTCTGGCCTAACGGCCACGGACACACCGGGGTCAGCAACTCGATCCACAAGGCCTACACGAGCATTCCCGGTTATTGGGAACTGATGGTGGAAAGCTACGGCGAAGACCAGGCCCGGGCCATTCTCGACGACACCCGTCACAACACCGTGTATTTCCCCAACCTGATGGTCAAGGGCCCGATCCAGACCCTGCGGGTGATCCGCCCGGTGAGTGCACAGGAAACCATCGTCGAATCGTGGATCTTCGAACTGCAAGGCGCCCCGGTGCAGTTGCTGGAGCGGACCGTGCAGTACAACAACCTGATCAACTCGCCGTGCTCGATGGTCGCCCATGACGACGTGGAGATGTACGAGCGGGCCACGGAAGGTCTGCACAGCGACGCCAACGAATGGGTCAACGTCGCCCGCCTGTTCGAACCGGGCGAAACCCACGACCAGACGCGCGTGGTGTCCGGCACCAGTGAACTGGCGATGCGCAACTTCTACGACACCTGGCAAAACCTGATGCGGAACGACCATGCACCACGATCAAACTGAACGGGCCATCGAGCGTTTGCTCGAGACCGAAATGCACCTGCTCGACCAACAGGATTTTGAAGCCTGGCAGCAATTGCTGAGCGACGACTACACCTACTGGATTCCGATGACCCGCGAACAGCGCAGCCCGCTGCACGAATCCTCGCTGGTGTATGAAGACCGCTTCCTGACCACCCTGCGCATCAACCGTCTGGCCAATGCCCGCAACTTTTCCCAGCAGCCGAAAAGCCGCTGCCTGCACATTGCCCAGCGACCACGGATCACGATTGAAGAGCCAACGTACAGCGCCGTCGCCAGCAGCAACCTGCTGTATTGCGAAGCCCGTGGCGACCGCGAATGGCATTACCCGGCCACCGTCGAACATCGTCTGATCAACCTCGACGGCGAGTGGAAAATCCAGGGCAAGAAAATTCTCTTGCTCAATCCCGACCGCGCGCTCGAAAGCCTGCAGCTCATCATCTGACCGACCGAGAATGCCCCCTGTGAACTCCATGAACAATCCTGCCAGCCAGGCTACCGCGTGCCTGTCTTTCCCCTATGTCGACCTGCTTTACGATTACGGTCAGTTCCTGCGCAACGCCGACCAGGCCATCGGCTGCCTGCCGGCGCACACTGCGCAAAAACACATCGGCATCGTCGGCGCCGGTCTGACCGGACTGGTGGCGGCCTATGAACTGTTGCGTGCCGGTGCCCGTCGCGTGACCCTGTTCGAGGCCGAAGAAAGCCATATTGGCGGTCGCTTGCTGACCCAGTGCTTCGATGCAGAACAACCGCAGTTCATCGCGGAAATGGGCGCCATGCGCTTTCCGCCGAGCGAGGTCGGACTGTTCCACTACCTCGACAAATTCGGCATCCAGACCACCGAAGCCTTTCCCGATCCGGGGGTGGTCGATACCGAACTGCATTACCGTGGCGAGCCCCACCACTGGCCGGCGATGCAGCCGCCGCCGGCGTTGTTCAGTACCGTGCACCAGGGCTGGAATGCCTTTCTGCACGAAGGCGCCGTGCTGGACGACGGCACCTGCCTTGCCCCGCCGCTGCTGCTGACCGACTTGCTCAAGCAGCACAACTTCAGTGAAGTTCAGCCGGAGTGGCAACGCTATCTGGATTGCTTCGGCGACAGCTCGTTCTACTCGGCCATGGTGCGCATCTTCACCAGCCAGAAACCGCCGGGCGGAAAGGTCTGGCGCAAACCGGAAGACTTCCACCTGTTCGGCTCGCTGGGCATCGGTTCCGGAGGGTTCCAGTCAGTCTATCGCGCCTCGTTCACCGAAATCCTGCGGCTGGTGGTCAATGCGCTGGAGGTCAATCAGCGACTGGTGCCGAACGGTATTTCTTCGCTGGCAGAACTGATCGCCGACACCCGCTTCAACGGCATGCAACTGCGCGACATGATTTGTCGCACGCGCATCGAATCGATCAACAAGGGCGCCGACGGGCAAATCCTGCTGGCCGGCAGCAACGGCGAAACCTATGCCTGCGACCGGGTGATCACCACCACTACGACCCGCGCCTTGCAGGTCAATCTCAAGCTGACGCAGAACCAGGCATTCGTGAACCGTGACGTGGCCCGTGCGATCAACGAAACCCACATGGTCGGCTCGTCCAAGCTGTTCATCCTGACCAAAGACAAGTTCTGGCTCAAACACGGCCTGGCGCAGAACATCCAGACCGACACCCTGGTCAAGGGCGTGTACTGCCTGGATTACGCCCCGCAGGATCCAGACTCCTGGGGCGTGGTGCTGATCAGTTACACCTGGGAAGACGACTCGCACAAGATGGTCTCCATGACCGACAAAGTGCAGCGCTGCCTGCGGCTGGTGGATGAACTGGCGATGAGCGCGCCGGAATTCGCCCGCCACCTGGTTCCGCTCGACGGCGATTATCAGCGCTACGTGCTCGAATACGACTGGCTGACCGACAAGCACGCCCTCGGCGCCTTCAAACTGAACTTCCCCGGCGATGACATCTATTCCGAGCGGCTGTTCTATCAGTTCCGCACCGCCCTCGACCCGCGCCAGGACACCGGTCTTTATCTGGCGGGCTGCGGCGCATCGTTCACCGGCGGCTGGGCCGAAGGCTCGATCCAGACGGCCTTGAACGCAGCGTGTTCGGTCATCAGCAGCCTGGGTGGCGACCTCATCGACGGCAATCCGCTCGACGGTCTGGTCCCGCAATACCGCTACTGCTGATGGCGCCCTCCTCTTTTCGCCGAGACCTTCCATGTACAGTCAGTTTTCCATCGAACAGCTCGTCAACGGATTGCGCCGTGGCGAGCTCTGCCTCGACACCTGGCAGCAAGCCCTGCGCGAGCGCCACAAAAAAGCGCAGCATCTGAACAGTTTCATCACCTTCGATCCGACGGCGCTGGGCTATGCCCCGGATGCCGATCGCCTGGCGCCGCTGTACGGGCTGCCGGTGTCCTTCAAGGACAACATCAATGTGCGCGGCATGCCGACCACCGCCGGCACGCCCGGCCTGGCCGATTACCGGCCGCAGAACGATGCCGGCATCGTGGTGCGCTTCAAGCAATTGGGCGCGCGCGTGGTGGGCAAGAACAACATGCACGAACTGTCGTTCGGCGTGACCTCGGCCAACCACAGCCACGGCAGGGTCATCAACCCGGCGAACGAACGTCACAGCGCCGGGGGCAGCAGCGGTGGCTGTGCCGCCGCCGTCGCCGCCGGGCTGGTGCCGTGCGCGGTGGGCACCGACACCGGCGGTTCGGTGCGCATTCCGGCGGCCTTCTGTGGGATCGTCGGCCTGCGCCCGACCACCGGCGAGTATCCGGCCGACGGCATTGTCCCGGTCTCGCAGACCAAGGACACCCCGGGCCTGCTGACACGCACGGTGGAAGACTGTCGGTTCGTCCACGGCCACCTCAGCGGCCAGCACATCGCACCGCTGCCTGAGGATCGTCCGCTGCGCATCGGCCTGCCCGAACGCTTTCTCTGGGCCGATCTGGACGACAACGTCAGCCGTGACTGCCGCGTCGCCATCGATGCACTCGCCAGCAACGGTGTGGAGATCGTACCGATCGACGACGCGGTGATCGGTGAGATCAACGAATACATCCAGTTCCCGCTGCCGATCTATGAATTCTTCATTGATTTCCCACGCTTCCTGATGAAGGAAGGCCGTGGCGGGGATTTTCTCGACGTCCTGGCGCAAATCGCAGACCCCGGCATCAAGAAAATCCTCACCACACAACTGGAAAGCCCGGCAATTTCCTACACCGACTATGTGCAGGCATTGATGAGCAAAGTCCGGCTGGAGCAGGAGTACCGGCAACTGTTCGAGCATCACCGACTGGACTTGATGGCCTACCCGACGGTCAGTTGCAGCGCGCCACTGCTGACTGATTGCGCGGATGAAAGCCATTTCGAGCGGTTCGTGCGCAATACCGACCCGGCCAGCAACCTGGCAGCGCCGAGCATCACCGTGCCGGTAGCGGCCTCGGGTACTCTGCCGGTGGGCCTGTCGTTCGATGCACTGCCGGGACAGGACCGTTTCCTGTTGCAGGCCGTGAGCCGGCTGTCAGCACTGTTGAACATCCGATGAGCGCCGCTCGCTCCGAGAGGGGCGAGCTGGATCGAATTCTTCATAACAATATCGATGCAGGCCCTGCCATGCGTGCCACCTCACTCGATTCACCCGCTTCATCCTCCGTCCTCGAACGGCCGCCCTCGATCCTGGGCGGCGCCATGATCATCGGCGGCACCATCGTCGGCGCGGGAATGTTTTCCCTGCCGGTCATCATGTCCGGGCTGTGGTTCTACGGTTCGGTCGCGGTGCTGGTGTTTGCCTGGTTCTGCACCCTGCATTCGGGCCTGATGATTCTCGAGGCCAACCTCAACTACCACGAAGGGGCGAGTTTCTCGACCATCACCCGTGATCTGCTGGGGCATGCCTGGAGCCGGATCAACGGTCTGAGCATCGTCTTCGTGCTCTATACCCTGACCTACGCCTACATTTCCGCCAGTGGTTCAGTGATCCATCACACCGTGCAATCCATGGGCATCTCGCTGTCGCCGCGCCTCGGCGGGCTGGGATTCACCGTACTGGTGGCGTTCATCGTCTGGCTCAGCACCTCGGCGGTGAGCCGGATGACCACTGTGGTGTTTGGCGCGAAGATTCTGGCGTTTTTCCTGACCTTCGGCGGTCTGCTCGGCCATGTACAACCGGCCACGCTGCTCGACCTCAACGGCGGCGACAGCCGTCACTGGCCCTACCTGCTGGTGACCCTGCCCTTCTGCCTGACCTCGTTCGGTTTCCACGGCAATGTGCCGAGCCTGATGAAGCATTTCGGCAAGGACCCTCGGCGAATCCGCGCCTGCCTGCTGGGCGGGACGCTGATCGCGCTGGGCCTGTATCTGGTGTGGATGCTGTGCAGCATGGGTAATATTCCCCGCGAAGCCTTCAAGGACATCGCCCAGCGCGGCGGCAACATTGATGTGCTGATCAGCGCTCTCGGTTCGCGCCTGGACAGCGCCCATGTCGACCTGTTGCTGACCTTCTTCTCCAACTTCGCCGTGGCCTGCTCGTTTCTCGGCGTGACCCTGGGCCTGTTCGATTATCTGGCCGACGTGCTCGGCTTCGACGATCAGCCCATGGGCCGCCTGCGAACGGCTGCCGCCACCTTTCTGCCACCGATGATCTGCGGGTTCCTCTGGCCGGAAGGCTTCATTCATGCCATCGGGTTTGCCGGGCTGGCCGCCACGCTCTGGGCCGTGATCACCCCGGCGTTGCTGGCGCGGGCCTCGCGCACTCGCTTTGGCAGCCCGCATTACCGGGTCTGGGGCGGCACGCCCATGATCGCACTGGTGCTGTTTTTCGGGGTGATCTGCGCGCTCTCGCACCTGCTGTTCACCCTGGACCTGCTACCCGTCTGGCGCTGAACCATCGGCATTCGGTTTTCCGAACGCGACCTGTCGGTCGGTTCGGATTACCGGATCAGAAAGGCTGAAAAACGCCATCACAAAACTTTAATAACCAGCAAAATCAACCAGTTAACCTGTCGCAACTGGTCTGGCACGACTCATGCTCTACACTCCTTCGACGAATGCCTGTTGCGCCAACACAACCGGAGCCGTCAGGCATTCGAAGTACAAAGGGCCCGCTCAACCGGCTCCATAAAAAAAACAATGTCGAGGAAAATTTGATGCGCATCGTTCCCCATATCCTGGGCGCAGCCATTGCTGCCGCTCTGATCAGCACACCAGTTTTCGCTGCCGAGCTCACCGGCACCCTTAAGAAAATCAACGACTCGGGCACCATCACCCTCGGGCATCGTGACAGCTCCATTCCCTTCTCCTACATCGCCGATGCTTCGGGTAAACCCGTGGGCTACTCCCACGACATTCAGGTCGCTATCGTCGAAGCCCTGAAAAAAGACCTGAACAAGCCTGACCTGAACACCAAGTACAACCTGGTCACCTCGCAAACCCGTATTCCTCTGGTGCAGAACGGCACCGTGGACATCGAGTGCGGCTCCACCACCAACAACGCCGAACGCGCCCAGCAAGTCGACTTCACCGTCAACATCTTCGAAATCGGCACCCGCCTGCTGGTCAAGAAAGACAAGGAAGGCAAGCCGTCCTACGCTGACTTCGCCGACCTGAAAGGCAAGAACGTCGTGACCACCGCCGGCACCACGTCCGAGCGCATCATCAAGGCGATGAACGCCGACAAGCAGATGGGCATGAACGTCATCTCCGCCAAGGACCACGGCGAATCCTTCCAGATGCTGGAGAGCGGCCGCGCCGTCGCCTTCATGATGGACGACGCCCTGCTGGCCGGCGAAGAAGCCAAGGCCAAGAAGCCGGACGACTGGGTCATCACCGGTACTCCGCAGTCCTTCGAAGCCTACGCGTGCATGGTTCGTAAAGACGACCCGGCCTTCAAGAAGGCTGTAGACGACGCCATCGTCGCGCTCTACAAGTCCGGCGAGATCAACAAGATCTACAGCAAATGGTTCGAAAGCCCGATCCCACCGAAGGGTCTGAACCTGAACTTCCCGATGAGCGAAAAGGTTAAAGAGCTGATCGCCAACCCGAGCGACAAGCCTGCACCAGACGTAAAAATCTGACGCTGATCTAACCTTGTCACCTGAGGGAGCCCATCCTTCCTCGGGTGACAGTTAATACCTGCTGGTTTCAACTGGAACACTCGACCTGGTGGTTTTCGAGCCGATCGCGTGTGCCTGACGTTCAACGTCAGACGGGAAAGGATCTTCCCCAGGCGGGCACTTGTACATCGATCGAATCGAGGGGAGACCCTAATGAATTACAACTGGGACTGGGGCGTGTTCTTCAAGTCCACCGGCGTGGGCAGCGAGACCTATCTCGACTGGTTCATCTCCGGCCTGGGCTGGACCATCGCCATCGCCATCGTGGCCTGGATCATTGCCCTGTTGCTGGGCTCGCTGCTGGGCATCATGCGCACCGTGCCGAACCGCATCGTGGCGGGCATCGCGACCTGCTACGTCGAACTGTTCCGTAACGTGCCGCTGCTGGTTCAGCTGTTCATCTGGTACTTCCTGGTGCCCGACATGCTGCCGCAGAACCTGCAGGACTGGTACAAGCAGGACCTGAACCCGACCACCTCGGCCTACCTGAGCGTTGTCGTCTGCCTGGGCCTGTTCACCGCCGCCCGGGTCTGCGAACAGGTTCGCACCGGTATCCAGGCGCTGCCGCGTGGCCAGGAATCCGCCGCCCGCGCGATGGGTTTCAAACTGCCGCAGATCTACTGGAACGTGCTGCTGCCCCAGGCCTACCGGATCATCATTCCGCCGCTCACCTCGGAATTCCTGAACGTGTTCAAGAACTCCTCCGTGGCCTCGCTGATCGGTCTGATGGAGCTTCTGGCGCAAACCAAACAGACCGCCGAGTTCTCGGCCAACCTGTTTGAAGCCTTCACCCTGGCGACCCTGATCTACTTCACCCTGAACATGAGCCTGATGCTGCTGATGCGCATGGTCGAGAAGAAAGTCGCCGTGCCCGGCCTGATCTCCGTGGGGGGTAAATAATGGAATTCGATTTCAGTGGCATCGTTCCGGCCATCCCCGGCCTGTGGAACGGCATGCTGATGACCCTCAAGCTGATGGCGCTGGGCGTGATCGGCGGGATCATCCTCGGCACCCTCCTCGCGCTGATGCGTCTGTCCCACAGCAAACTGCTGTCGAGCATCGCCGGCGCCTACGTCAATTATTTCCGCTCGATCCCGCTGCTGCTGGTGATCACCTGGTTCTACCTGGCAGTGCCGTTCGTGCTGCGCTGGATCACCGGCGAAGACACCCCGATCGGCGCGTTCACCTCGTGCATCGTGGCGTTCATGATGTTCGAAGCGGCGTATTTCTGCGAAATCGTCCGGGCCGGCGTGCAGTCGATTCCCAAGGGCCAGATGGGTGCCGCCCAGGCACTGGGCATGACCTACGGCCAGATGATGCGCCTGATCATCCTGCCCCAGGCGTTCCGCAAGATGACCCCGCTGCTGCTGCAGCAGAGCATCATCCTGTTCCAGGACACCTCGCTGGTCTACACCGTGGGCCTGGTGGACTTCCTCAACGCCTCGCGCGCCAGTGGCGACATCATTGGCCGCTCGAATGAGTTCCTGATCTTCGCAGGTCTCGTGTACTTCACCATCAGCTTTGCCGCCTCGCAGCTGGTCAAGCGTCTGCAAAAAAGGTTCGCCGTATGATCTCTATCAAGAACATCAACAAGTGGTATGGGGACTTCCAGGTGCTGACCGATTGCAGCACCGAGGTCAAAAAGGGTGAAGTGATCGTGGTTTGCGGCCCGTCCGGTTCGGGCAAGTCGACCCTGATCAAGTGCGTCAACGCGCTGGAACCCTTCCAGAAAGGCGACATCGTGGTCGACGGCACGTCGATTGCCGATCCGAAGACCAACCTGCCGAAACTGCGCTCGCGCGTCGGCATGGTGTTCCAGCATTTCGAACTGTTCCCGCACCTGACCATCACCGAAAACCTGACCATCGCGCAGATCAAGGTGCTGGGCCGCAGCAAGGAAGAAGCGACCAGGAAAGGCCTGCAACTGCTTGAGCGCGTCGGCCTGTCGGCTCACGCCCACAAGCACCCCGGCCAACTGTCCGGCGGTCAGCAACAGCGTGTGGCGATCGCCCGTGCACTGGCGATGGACCCGATCGTCATGCTGTTCGACGAGCCGACCTCGGCGCTGGACCCGGAAATGGTCAACGAAGTGCTCGACGTGATGGTGCAACTGGCCCACGAAGGCATGACCATGATGTGCGTGACCCACGAAATGGGCTTCGCCCGCAAAGTGGCTGACCGCGTGATCTTCATGGATGCCGGCAAGATCATCGAAGACTGCCCGAAAGACGAATTCTTCGGCGACATCAATGCCCGCTCCGAACGCGCGCAGCATTTCCTCGAGAAAATCCTGCAGCACTAAAAAACTGCCGGATTCCCCGACAGCAACTGTCGGGGAATCCGGGTGGTTGACCCAAGGCATCTGTGATGAAATGCGACCCCACTCTCTATCGCGCCACGCCGCCATCACTTGCCGTGAAACCCCGTCTGATCCGCCACCTGTTCCTGCCGCCGCTGGTCATCGCCCTGATGATCGGACTGGGCTACATCGGCTTCTGGACCAGTGAACACTTCGGCATTCGCAGCCTCGGCGAAAACGGCCAGCGCCAGCTGGAACTGCACGCCCGCGCGGTCGAAAGCGAGATCAGCAAATACACCTACCTGCCCAGCCTGCTGGAACTCGAATCGAGCGTTTCGCAGTTGCTCGGCGACCCGACCCCGGAACACCGGCAAACGGTCAACGATTACCTTGAAGGCCTGAACCGGCGCAGCCGCAGTCGGGCCATCTACGTCATGGACACCACCGGTCGCGTCATGGCCACCAGCAACTGGCGCGACGTCGACAGCTACCTCGGTGAAGACCTGTCGTTCCGCGCCTACTTCCAGAATGCCATCCGCGGCCAGCCCGGACGTTTCTACGGGATCGGCAGCACCAACGGCGAACCCGGCTATTACCTGGCCCACGGCCTCGAAGAACACGGCAAGATCATCGGCGTCGCGGTGGTCAAGGTGCGCCTGGAAGCCATGGAAGAACGTTGGCAGCGAGCGCGCCTGGAAGCATTCGTCAGCGATGAAAACGGCATCATCATTCTGTCCAGCGACCCGGCGCGGCGCCTGAAATCGGTAATTGCGCTGAGCGACGAGACCAAGGAAAAACTCGCCCGCAGCCTGCAGTACTACTGGTTCCCGCTGAACGAGCTGCAACCGCTGGCCCGGGAAACCCTGTCCGAAGGCGTGGAAAAACTCACCTTCCCGGCCAACAGCGAAGTGCCGAGCCAACAGGACCGCCATGAAGAAAACATCAGCTATCTGGCGCAAACCCGGCCGCTGAGCGACACCCCGTGGAATTTCACTCTGCTCACCCCGTTGCAGGACCTGCGGCGCGAGGCGATCAATCAAGGGATTCTGGTGGCCGTGGCATTTGCCTTGGTGGCGTTCCTGCTGATCGCCTGGAACGAACGGCGCAAGGTCATCGCCACCCGCCTCGCCGCCCGCGAAGCCTTGCAGGAAGCCAACAATCAGCTGGAGCGTCGGATTACCGAACGCACCGCCGACCTGCGCGCCAGCAACGACCGGCTCAAGAGTCAGATCCGCGAACGGCGTCAGGCCGAAGAAACCTTGCGCCGCGCCCAGGACGAACTGGTGCAGGCCGGCAAACTCGCGGCCATCGGCCAGATGTCGACCAGCATCGCCCACGAACTGAACCAGCCGCTGGCGGCGATGCGCACGCTGTCGGGCAACACCATTCGCTTCCTTGAGCGCGGCCAGCTGGATGTCGCGAGCACCAACCTTAAGACCATCAACGACCTGATCGACCGCATGGGCCGGATCACCGCCAGCCTGCGCTCCTTCGCCCGACGCGGCGACGACAAGGGCCGCGCCAGCCTCGGCAAAGCGGTGGATGCCGCGCTGCAAGTGCTCGGCGCCCGTGTCGAAAAAGCCGCCCTGCAACAGCATCGCCAGTTCGACGATGTCCAGGTGCAGATCGACCAGACACGACTGGAACAGATTCTGGTCAACCTGATCGGCAACGCCCTTGACGCGATGCAGGCGCAACCGCTGCCGGAACTGTGGCTGGAAGGCGAAGAATTCAACGGCAAATATCGCCTGCGGGTACGCGACAACGGTCACGGCATCGACGCCGAAGCGCGCAAGCATCTGTTCGAACCGTTCTTCACCACCAAACCCGGCGAACAGGGTCTGGGCCTCGGCCTGACCCTGTCGGCCAGCCTCGCCGCCGCCACCGGCGGGCATCTGGGTGTCGAACACCCGGCCAGCGGTGGCACCACCTTCGTCCTCAGTTTACCGTTGGTAAGCCCTACTCCTGCCGAGCCAATATGAACAACGACCTTAGTGTGCTGATCGTCGAAGACGATCCCCATGTGCTGCTCGGCTGCCAGCAGGCGCTGACCCTCGAAGACATTCCCTGCATCGGCGTGGGCAGTGCCGAAGAGGCGCTGGAGCAGGTCGGCGACAACTTTGCCGGCATCGTCATCAGCGACATTCGCCTGCCGGGCATCGACGGCCTGGAACTGCTGACCCGCCTCAAGCAACGTGATCGCAGCCTGCCGGTGGTGCTGATCACCGGGCATGGCGACATCTCCATGGCCGTCGGCGCGATGCAGAAAGGCGCCTACGATTTCATGGAAAAACCGTTCTCCCCCGAACGTCTGGTCGATGTGGCCCGTCGCGCGCTGGAGCAACGCAGCCTGAATCGCGAAGTCTCGTCCCTGCGCCGGCAACTGGCCGAACGCGATTCCCTTGAAGGTCGGATCATCGGCCGTTCGCCGGCCATGCAGAACCTGCGGGAGCTGATCGCCAATGTCGCCGACACCTCGGCCAACGTGCTGATCGAAGGGGAAACCGGTACCGGCAAGGAACTGGTCGCCCGTTGCCTGCACGACTTCAGCCGCCGCCACACCAAACAGTTCGTGGCGCTGAACTGCGGCGGTCTGCCGGAAAACCTGTTCGAAAGCGAAATATTCGGCCACGAAGCCAACGCCTTCACCGGCGCCGGCAAGCGGCGGATCGGCAAGATCGAACACGCCGATGGCGGCACGCTATTCCTCGATGAAGTCGAAAGCATGCCACTGCCGTTGCAGATCAAACTGCTGCGGGTGTTACAGGAGCGCACCCTTGAACGCCTCGGCTCGAACCAGAGTGTGGCGGTGGATTGCCGGGTGATTGCGGCCACCAAGTCCGACCTCGACGAATCGAGCAAGGTCGGTGAATTCCGCAGCGACTTGTACTACCGCCTCAACGTGGTGACGCTGGAACTGCCGCCTCTGCGCGAACGCCGCGAAGACATCCTGCAACTGTTCGAACACTTCACCCAGCAATCGGCCCTGCGCTTCGACCGCGCACTGCCGGAGCTGGACAACCAGACGCTGTCGAGCCTGATGAGCCACGACTGGCCGGGCAACGTGCGCGAGTTGCGCAACGTCGCCGAGCGCTTCGCCCTCGGTCTGCCGGCGTTCAAGAAAACCGGCGCGGGCAGTACAGGCCAAGGCCTGGCGTTCGCCGAAGCAGTGGAAGCGTTCGAACGCAACCTGCTCAGTGACGCCCTGCAACGCAGCGGCGGCAACCTGACCCAGGCCAGCCTGGAACTGGGGATGGCCAAGACCACGCTGTTCGACAAAGTGAAAAAGTACGGCCTGAGCCATTAAGCGAGAACGACGTGGATCTGATTTTCAAGGCAATGCTCGGCGCGGCAGTGGTGGTGATCCTCGCCATGCTGGCCAAGACCAAAAACTACTACATCGCCGGGCTGGTGCCGCTGTTCCCGACCTTCGCCCTGATCGCCCACTACATCGTCGGCAAGGGCCGTTCGATCGACGACCTGAAGACCACCATCGTCTTCGGTATGTGGTCGATCATCCCGTACTTCGTGTATCTGGCGACGCTGTACGTGATGGTCGACCGCATGCGCCTCGAAGCTTCGCTGGCGGTCGCGGCGGTGGCGTGGCTGATGGCGGCGACGGTGCTGGTGTCGGTGTGGGTACGGCTTCACGCCTGAGTCAAAGCAGGTTGTGCTCTGCCACCGGTTCGATCTGCGCCCAGTGCGACGTGTCTTCGCGATGCTCGCGCAGATACGGCAACACCGCCGCCAGCAACGGCTCCTTGAACGCTTCCTGAAAGCGGTGCGCCAGCCCCGGAATCAAGCGCAACTGACTGCCGCGAATGTGCGCCGCCAGATGCACGCCGTGCATCACCGGCAGCAGCGGATCCGCCGTGCCATGCACCACCAGCGTCGGGACCCGCAGTTGATTGAGCAACGCCACCCGGCTCGGTTCGGCGAGGATCGCCATGATCTGGCGCTTCACGCCTTCAGGGTTGAACGCCCGGTCATAGGACAGCGCCGCCTGATGCAGCAACGCCTGGCGATCATCACTGACTGAAGGGCTGCCCAGCGCCGCCAGCAGATCCGCCTGTTGCTCCAGTGCGATCTGGCGATTGGGAGCACCACGTCGAGCCAGCAATTGCACCAGTGCCGCGCTCGGCGCCGGCAGCCCTTCGGCACCGGAGCTGGTCATGATCAGCGTCAGGCTCTCGACCCGTTGCGGTGCCATCGCCGCCATGTGCTGGGCGATCATCCCGCCCATGCTCGCGCCGAGCACATGGAATTGCTCGACGTGCAACGCGTCCATCAGCCCCAGCGCATCGTCGGCCATGTCGGTCAGGCTGTAAGGCGCCGCCACCGGCAACCCGAGTTTGTAGCGCAGCACTTCAAAGGTCAGGTTGGCGTCGGCCGGCGCCTGGCGCCAGGTCGAAAGACCGACATCGCGGTTGTCATAACGGATCACCCGAAAGCCCTGCTGACACAGCGCAACCACCACTTCATCCGGCCAGTGGATCAACTGCCCGCCCAGCCCCATCACCAGCAGCAGCGCCGGATCCGACCCACGGCCGATGCTCTGGTACGCCAGGCTCACCTGCTCCAGATCGACCCGCTCGGTCGGTACATTGACGTCGCAACGCGACGCCGCAGAAGACGCCGGAACGAAAAAAACCGCGGCCAACAACGCCGCGATTGCAAAAATTCCCTTGAACATGAAAAACACCGAAACGCAGAACCCCAGTAGAGCGCGAGTCTGATGAAGTTTGTTCAAGCGCGCTGCCACAGTTCGATGACAGTTTGATGAAGAGTGCCGAGCGGTCGCCACTCTTCATTCGGTGTTGCGTTACGCCAACTGACTGCGCAACTGTCGCGCCGCCGCGACCATGTTGACCAGCGCCGCCTCGGTCTCAGGCCAGGCGCGGGTCTTCAGGCCACAATCGGGGTTGACCCACAACCGCGCTGCCGGAATCCGTTTCACGGCCTTGCTCATCAGCTTGACCATTTCCGCTGTGTCCGGCACTCGCGGCGAGTGGATGTCATAGACGCCCGGGCCGATGTCGTTCGGGTAGTCGAACGCTTCAAAGGCCTCAAGCAATTCCATGTCCGAGCGCGAGGTTTCGATGGTGATCACATCGGCATCCATGTCGGCAATCGCCTTGATCACGTCGTTGAATTCGCTGTAGCACATGTGGGTGTGAATCTGGGTTTCGTCCTTTACGCCCGAGGCGGTCAGGCGGAACGCTTCCACCGCCCAGTCGAGGTATTCCTGCCACTGTGCGCGGCGCAGCGGCAAGCCTTCGCGGAACGCGGCTTCGTCGATCTGCACGATCCTGATCCCGGCGTTTTCCAGATCCACCACCTCGTCACGCAGGGCCAGCGCCAGTTGTTGCGCCTGGACCTTGCGCGACACATCTTCGCGGGGGAACGACCACATCAGCATGGTCACAGGGCCGGTCAGCATGCCTTTCATGACCTTGTCGGTCAGGCTCTGGGCGTAGGTGATCCAGTCCACGGTCATGGGGTTCGGACGGGACAGATCGCCATAAATCACCGCTGGTTTGACGCAACGGGAGCCGTAGCTCTGGACCCAGCCGAAACGGGTGATCAGATAGCCGTCCAGTTGCTCGGCAAAGTACTCGACCATGTCATTGCGCTCGGCCTCACCGTGCACCAGCACATCCAGGCCCAGACGTTCCTGCACCTGCACCGCGTGGCGGATTTCGCTGCGCATCGCATCGTGGTAATCGTTGGCCGACAGTTTGCCCTGCTTGAACGCCTGACGGGCCAGACGAATCGACCCGGTCTGCGGGAACGAACCGATGGTGGTGGTCGGGAACGCCGGCAATTTCAGACGCGCCTGTTGCGCGGCGATGCGTTTGGCGAACGGCGAATGACGCTGGCTGTCGCTGGCGTTGATCGCTTCGATCCGCGCCTGCACGGCGGGTTTATGAATACGCGGCGAGCGGGCGCGACGCTCTTGAATCGCGCGGCTTTCGGCCAGCGCGCTTTGCACTTTCGGCGCTTGCGGATCGTTCAGCGCATCACGTAACACAGAGATTTCGCTGCACTTCTGCACGGCGAATGCCAGCCAGCTTTTCAGTTCCGGGTCGAGCTTGTCTTCGCGCTCGACATCCACCGGGCTGTGCAGCAACGAGCAGGAACTGCTGACCCACAGGTTGTCGCCAAAGCGCTCCTGCGCCGGTTGCAACTGCGCCAGTGCCTGCTCCAGTTCGCAGCGCCAGACGTTGCGGCCGTTGACCAGGCCTACCGAAAGAATCTTGTAGGTCGGCAGGCGATCCAGCACCTGACCGAGCTGATCCGGCGCCCGCACGGCGTCGATGTGCAAGCCCTGCACCGGCAAGCCGACGGCCAGGCCGAGGTTGTCTTGCAGGCCACTGAAATAGGTCGCCACCAGTTTCTTCAGCGGCGAGTACTGAAGGATGTGATAGGCGCGTTCGAAGGCACTTTTCCAGGCTTGCGGCAGGTCGAGGGTGAGGATCGGTTCGTCGATCTGCACCCACTCCACGCCCTGTGTGGCGAGACGGCCGAGGATGTCGTTGTACACCGGCAGCAGGCGCTCGAGCAGGTCGAGCTTGTCGAAGTCGTTGCCTTTGACCTTGCCCAGCCACAGATAAGTCAGCGGGCCGATGATCACCGGTTTGACGTTGTGACCGAGGGCCTTGGCTTCTTCGACTTCATCAAACAGCTGTTCCCAGCTCAGCTTGAACTGCTGGTCTGCGCTGAACTCCGGGACCAGGTAGTGGTAGTTGGTGTCGAACCACTTGGTCAGTTCCTGTGCGTATCGGGTCTTGCCGTGCTCAGCACCGCAACAGGACGCCGTGGCGCCACGGGCCATGGCGAACAGCGTGTCGAGCGTCGGCAGGCCACGCTCGTCGCGCACCCCGTCGAAGCGCTCGGGGATCACACCGAAAGTCAGCGAGTGGGTCAGCACCTGGTCGTACCAGGCAAAGTCGCCGACCGGCAGCAGGTCGATGCCGGCGTCTTTCTGCAATTGCCAGTGCCTGGCGCGCAGCTCACGGCCGACCTGGTTCAGGGACGCCTGATCGAGATCGCCTTTCCAATAGGCTTCGAGGGCTTTTTTCAGTTCGCGGTCGGCGCCAATGCGCGGGAAACCCAGAGTGTGAGCCACGGCCATGTCGAATGTTCTCCATTGCGTAAAAGATGGCGCCATTGTCGACAGCCAGGGCAACATGAGACAAACTCAACCTTTTCGTGTTGATCACAAATTTTACTCATGGAGCCTGCGGTGCTTGAGATCCGTCACCTGAAAACCCTGCACGCCCTGCGCGAAGCCGACAGCCTGGTGGATGCGGCCGATCGCCTGCACCTGACCCAGTCGGCGCTGTCCCACCAGTTCAAGGAACTGGAAGAGCGCATGGGCATGCCGCTGTTCGTGCGCAAGACCAAACCCGTACGCTTCACCAGCGCCGGCCTGCGCCTGCTGCAACTGGCCGACGCGACACTGCCGCTGCTGCGCGCCGCCGAACGCGACATCGGGCGTCTGGCCGGGGGCACCGCCGGGCGTCTGCACATGGCCATCGAATGCCACAGCTGTTTCCAGTGGCTGATGCCGACCATCGATCAGTTCCGCGATGCCTGGCCGGAAGTCGAACTCGACCTCGCTTCGGGTTTCTCCTTTGCCCCGCTGCCGGCGCTGGCTCGTGGCGATCTGGATCTGGTGGTGACGTCCGATCCGCTGGAAATCGCCGGCATCACCTACGTGCCGCTGTTCACCTACGAAGCCATGCTCGCAGTCGCCAACCAGCACGCATTGGCGAGCAAACCGTACATCGTCCCCGAAGATCTGCTGAGCGAAACCCTGATCACTTATCCGGTGGAACGGGATCGTCTCGATATCTTCACTCGCTTCCTCGAACCGGCCGACATCGAACCGGCGCAGGTGCGCACCTCAGAGCTGACGGTGATGATGATGCAACTGGTGGCCAGCGGCCGTGGTGTGTGCGGCATGCCGCACTGGGCACTGCATGAATACAGCTCGCGGGGCTACGTGAAGGGTAAGCGGCTGGGCGAGAAAGGCTTGTTTGCAACGCTGTACGCGGCGATCCGCGCCGACATGCTGGACGCGCCGTATATGCGCGATTTCCTGCTGACGGCCAAGGACACCTCGTTCTCGACGCTGGATGGGGTCAGCGCGGTTCGTTGAGGCTGGCGGTTGGCACGAAAAGCGCGCACCACATATGGATCTTGTCGAAGTAGTCCTCACCGACCCGAACCGCCGATTTATGTCCTACGTCAGCAGACGTTGCGCAAGCCTTGACCACTCGTCTGGACTGTCAAAGTTGACAGGTGCGCAACTTTCTACCGACGGCGCTCAATGGTGCATGCCTGCTGCCATTCCGGTAAGGGGCTGAGCCTGCAAAGGAGCGCTACCAATGAATACCAATGAAGTACTGAGTGAAGACTTTGGAAATGAAAGAGTCTTATTTCAACCCGATATTACATATACGATCCCCAGCGGAGAAATAACACTTTTGCCTCACAGTTTACCCCTGAATAGCGGAATTCTAAGTGCAACTTGGGCTCACTCTCCCGGAAAAAACGAAGAGAGCTCATTATGCGTAGAAAATGGAGGAGTGAAATATACATTTAACTCTACTTACTCTTACGTGAGTTTTTGGTTCGCGATAAGCAGGGGAGGCACTGGTCGCCCGTATGATTCTTATTCGATAAGATTTTATGATGCACAGGAAACGCTACTCCACACTACCATTGCGCAGGCACAGGAGTCGATTTCCTATCATCCGATATCATTTTCCGGGAAGGGAATAAAAAGCGTGCAAATTCAACTTGGAGATGAGGATGTCGGTGGATATCAAATAACTACCGCAGCTGATTTTTTTCAATTCAGAGTTTAGGAGATGCAGGACGCGGGAACGCGTTAATTAACCAGCTCCGGCAGGAAAAAGGGACCGTCAAGGTTAACCTCCCCACAGCCCGCAGCAATGCGGGTGAAATAAGTGGGGGGCATTAATTACCTGCCAGGTCATCAAAGCCAGGCAATTCATCAGGGCGGTTGAGTACCTGTCGAAAGTTCTCCATGGCTTGGTGGGGGGGCGAGTATTGGCAGGCCATGCAGTTCGCGTTGGGAAATTCCGATTCCTCTACAGGAAAACGTGAACATGTGGTCTTCCGTCAGACCGTGACTATGCGCAATAAAGGCCGCTTCGCAGCCCCGCAGGAGCAAGTTCCCTCGCCACGAAAGTCCGACCAGGACTTCAGCGAGATTCACACCACATATGGATCTTGTCGAAATATTCCTCACCGACCCGCACCGCCATCGGCTCCAGACCAAACTGGATGAAACCGCAGCGCTGGTACAGTTTGAATGCGGCTTCATTGCCGGCGGTGACGGTCAGTTGAATGACTTTCAGTGCCGGATGCTGCTGCGCTTCCTCCAGCACGGCCTCCATCAATTTCAGTCCCAGGCCTCGTTGACGAAACCCGGCCGACACATACATGCCGAACACCGTTGCCTTATGCCGGGCCTTCTCCCGAGGCTCGAACGCCAGGCCGACAATGCCCGCCAGCCGACTGCCTTCGAACGCCCCAAACACCGCGTCGAGCTTGCTGGTCAGCCGTGATTCCCACCAGCTCAGCGGCATCACTGCGCGCTCGCGCACACTGGAAGTGAACGCTTGCGGATGCCGGTCATAGGCTTCCAGCATCAATTCGCGATAGGCCAACGCATGACTGGCGTCGAGCCGTTCGATCCACATGTTCAGGCGGCCTTGCGTTGTTCAAGCATCAGCCGCACGGCCAGTGCGCCCAGCACAAAGCCCATGAAATAACGCTGCACCGCCAGCCAGGTCGGGTTGTTGACGAACCACGACGCGATACCGGCCGCCGACAGGGCGATCAACAGGTTGACGCTGAAACTGACGCTGATCTGGGTCAGGCCGAGAATGATGCTCTGGCTGAACACCGAGCCGTGCTCCGGCGTGATGAACTGCGGAAACACCGAGAGGTAGAACACCGCGATTTTCGGGTTCAGCGCGCTGGTGAGAAACCCCATGGTGATGAGCTTGCGCGACGAGTCCGCCGGCAATGCCTGCACCTCGAATGGCGAGCGTGCGCCGGGTTTCACTGCCTGCCAGGCCAGCCACAACAGGTACAGCGCGCCGGCCCACTTCAACACCTCATAAGCCATCGGGACCGCGAGAAACACCGCCGTCAAACCGGCTGCCGCCGCGAACATATGCACGAAGAACCCGGCCACCACGCCCACCAGCGACGTGACCCCGGCCTTGCGGCCCTGACAGATCGAACGGGAGATCAGGTAGATCATGTTCGGCCCCGGCGTCAGTACCATCAGCAGCGCGGCGGCGGCAAAAATCAGCAGGTCTTGAAGCGGGATCATGACGAAGTCCTTTGCACGAATGATCAGGCGATCGCGGTCAGCGAGGCTCGATAAAACGGCAGGATCAGGTCACGTGTCAATGGGGCGAGAACGACATTGCCGTCGGTGGCCGGGTCGATCCAGATCACCTCTTCGATCTCGGCGGCCGGAGATACCCTGGCGTCGATGGTCAGCTGAAAGATCTCGGCCTGCACGACGAATCCCGGCTCGTTGGCGGCGGGTGCCGAGAACTGGCCGAGAAAACTCGCCTGCGCCGGATCGATCAGCAGTCCCAGTTCTTCTTCCAGCTCACGGGCCAGCGCATGCACCGGCAGCTCATGGGCTTCGATTTTGCCGCCGGGCTGCATGAACGCCGTGGTGTCGCGCTTGCGCACCAGCAGGGTCTGGCCGTCGGAGTTGAGCAGCAGCGCGGCAGCGATGCGGATCGTGGAACTGTTTGCGGTCGACATGAACGAAAAGCCTATGACTCAAAAACGGCAAGGATCACACGCTTGCCGCTCGTGAGGCAAAGGCTCGACCGCACGTCAGGCCGCTTCCTGGAAATCCATTTCCGGCGGCTGACGACGGAACCCGCCGGTCAGCACCGCCAGATACACCACACCAATCGCCAGCCAGCTCAGGCCCAGATACAGCGCCAGGTGATCGAGGCTGACCATCAGCCACAAGTCCGCCGCCAGGCCGATGAACGGGAAGACCAGAAACAGCATCAGCTCGCGCAGGCCTTTTTTCTCGCCGCCGATCCAGTAGTGAAAAATCACCGACAGATTGACCAGGCTGAACGCCAGGAACGCGCCGAAGTTGATGAACGAAGTCGAGGTGGTCACGTCGAGCTTCAGCGCCAGCAAAGCCACCACCGCACACAGCAGGATGCTGTTGACCGGCGTACCGAAGCGCTCGTGCAAGGTGCCGAAAAACGACTTGGGCAGCACACCGTCACGGCCCATCGCAAACAACAACCGCGAACCGCTGGCCTGCGCCGACAGGCCCGAGGCGAACTGACCGACGATCAGGCCGATCAGGAAGATCGACACGAACAGGTCGTCACCGATATTGCGCGCAATTTCGTAGGCCGCCGAGTCGACGCTGTCGAACTGGAACGATGGATGGGCGATCTGCACGAAGTACGATACGCCGACGAAAATCAGCCCGCCGATCAGGGTGATCAACATGATTGCCCGAGGAATGGTGCGGCGTGGATCACGGGTTTCTTCGGTGAGGGTGCTGACCGCGTCGAAACCGAGAAACGAGTAGCAGGCGATGGCGGCCCCGCTCATGATCAGCGGCATCTGCATGTCGCCATTGAAGAACGGTTTGATCGACCACAGCGGCGTGCTGGCATCGCCACCGACGTAGTGCACGCACAGCGCGACAAAGGCGATCAGCACCAGGAACTGCACCAGCATCAGCAAGGCGTTGATGCCGTTGGCCAGTTTCAGGCCGATGATGTTGATCGCGCTGGTGATGCCGATGAACGCCAGCACCCAGATCCACTGCGGGATCGACGGGAAGGCCGACGCGAGGTATGCGGCGCCGATCAGCCAGATCGCCATCGGCAGAAACAGATAATCGAGCAGCACCGCCCACCCGGCGATGAAGCCGAGTTTCGGGCTGATGGCCTTGCGCACGTAGCTGTAGGCCGAGCCCGCCACCGGGAACGCGGCGGCCATGCGGCCATAACTCATGGCGGTGAAAAACATCGCCACCAGCGCCGCCAGATACGCGGCGGGCACCATGCCGGCGGTGGACTGGGCGAGGATGCCGAACGTGCCGAGGACAATGATCGGCGTCATGTAGGCGATGCCGAACAGCACCACCGACCCCAGCGAAAGGGTGCGTTGCAAACGAGCCATGGGCGACTTACTCCGGATTTTATTGGATTTATGGCAGAGGCCGAGTTCGGCGAATGTTTCGGGTGTTGCTGATCGTTCCCACGCTCCGCGTGGGAATGCAGCCCGGGACGCTCTGCGTCCCAAGAGCGGACGCAGAGCGTCCATGGAGGCATTCCTACGCAGAGCGTGGGAACGATCGGGTACAACGGGTCAAGGGATCAGCAGCTCTCGTACTCCCGAGGCGTGCTCGACCACCTCCCCCGGCAACTTCAATCGCTGATCATCCAGATAGCGATAATCCTTGCGCGCCAGCGCCAACTGGTCGAAATCCAGCTCAACGCTGAACCGCCCCTCCTCACGCCCGGCCTCGAACAGCACCGTTCCCAGCGGATCCACCAGCGCACTGCCGCCGGCAAACATCAACCCGTCATCCCCGGCTTCCACGCGGTTGACCATCAATGCAAACGCCTGGTTTTCCTGAGCCCGGGCCATGATCGCAGTGCGGTGGGTCGGGCCGTACGGGTCCATGTTGCCGTTGGTCACGATCAACATCTGCGCACCCAGTTGCGCCAGGGCGCGGGCCGATTCCGGGAACTCGATGTCGTAACAGATCAGCAGACCGACCCGCACACCGTTCCACAAACACGTTGCATATCGGTCACCCGCTTCGAACACACCACGATCCGACGCCCAGAGGTGGGTCTTGCGGTATTTCAGGGCGATACCTTCGGGAGTGATCAGCAGCGTGGTGTTGTAGAAGCGGCCGTCATCGTTCTCGGCCATGCCGATCACCACCGCCAGGTTGCGTTCACGGGCGGCGGCCTGCACGGCGCTGACGGTCGGGCCGTCGACCGGTTCGGCGACCTGCGCCACGGTGTCAGCGGTCGGGAAGCCCATCAGGTGGGTCTCGGGGAACACGATCAATTGCGTGTCGGTGGCGCAGGCCGCAATCGCGGCGAGGGCGCGTTCGAGGTTGTACGCCGTGTCTTTGTCACGGCCCGCCAGTTGGGCGAGTTCGACTTTCATGGGGAGTCCTTGTGATGAGCGCCGGGGGCGGAAAGATTGCCCGGCGGCTGTCTGTGGGCCAGTATGCTTCGCATTCGACCGGCCAGGGAATTACGCGGCCGGGGTAACCCGATAGGGGTAGAGGCATGACTGTTTCGTTTGACGACATCAACTGGCACCGCGCCGTCGGGCAGTTGATCGACGCCCTCGACAAGCCGAATTTCTGGGCGCAACTGGTGCGCCTGCTCGACCAGTACGTCACGTTCGATAGCTGGGTGGCGCTGCTGTTCAGCGCCGACCGTCACCCGCAGGTGTTCGCCGAATGCCCCGGTGCCGACGGCAGTCCCGACCAGCTGTTTCAGGATTATCTGCGCGGGTTGTACCTGCTCGATCCGTTCTACATCGCCTGCCGCGAGCAATCGCGCACCGGGTTGTATCGCCTGTCGGAGGTCGCGCCGGAGCACTTCGAACTGACCGAGTATTACCAGCGATACTTTCGTCTGAATGTGGTGGCCGACGAAATCCAGTTCAATTGCCAGCTCGAAGGCGACCGCACGCTGTGTCTGTCACTGGGCAGCCAGCAGCGCTTCACCGGCGAGCAGATTGCCCTGCTGTCGCTGATCCAGCCGTGGGTGCTCGGCCTGTTGCGCCAGCGCCTGCCCTATGAAATCAACGAAACCGTGGCCCTCGCCCCGGCGCCTGCGCAACCGGACTGGCGGGTGCAGCTCGAAGCGTCGGTGCAGCAACTCAAGGGCGCTCAGCTGACCGCCCGGGAGCTGGACGTCGGGCGCCTGATGCTCAGCGGTTGCTCCAGTAAAGAAATCGCCCGTAAGCTGGAAATCTCTGTTGAAACCGTGAAAGTCCATAAGAAACACATGTACAGCAAGCTGGGGATCAAATCCCAGTCGGAGCTGTTTTCGATCTTTCTGCAGGCGCAGAACGCCTGATACAGCGCTGTGAGCTTTTCTGTGGGAGCGAGCTTGCTCGCGAAAGGGCCGCCATAACCGACTTATGCGTTGACTGGCCCACCGCTATCGCGAGCAAGCTCGCTCCCACAGGGATCTGCGGCGCTGAACAATCCAAGTCCGAACCAAGGAAACCGTATGAGCCTGTCACTCCTGAGCCGCTACGCCTTCTTTGCCGTCTGCGTGATTTTCACCCTCGCCAGCCTGCCCTTTCTCGAACACGACTGGCTGTGGCCGATCACCGCCGTCACCGGCGTATTGAGCCTGATCGGTCTGTTCGACCTGATGCAGAGCCCGCACGCGGTGCGCCGCAATTACCCGATCCTGGGCAACATCCGTTATCTGGTCGAGGGGATTCGCCCGGAAATCCGCCAGTACCTGCTGGAATCCGACAGCGACGCCCTGCCCTTCTCTCGCGCCCAGCGTTCGCTGGTGTATTCGCGAGCGAAGAATGAAACCGCCGACAAGCCGTTCGGCACCCTGATCGACGTCTACCAATCCGGCTTCGAATTCATCGGTCATTCGATGCGCCCGGCACCGTTGAGCGACCCGAGCAGCTTTCGCGTCACCGTCGGTGGCCCGCAGTGCACCCAGCCTTACTCGGCATCGGTGTTCAACATCTCGGCCATGAGTTTTGGCTCCCTCAGCGCCAACGCGATCCGCGCGCTGAACCAGGGCGCCAAACTCGGCAACTTCGCTCACGACACCGGCGAAGGCAGCATCAGCCCCTATCACCGCGAACACGGCGGCGACCTGACCTGGGAACTGGGCAGCGGCTATTTCGGCTGCCGCACCAGCGACGGCCGTTTCGACCCGGAACGTTTCGCCGCCCAGGCGCAGACCCCGCAGGTGCGGATGATCGAAATCAAGATGAGCCAGGGCGCCAAACCGGGCCACGGCGGAATTCTGCCCAAGCACAAAGTGACCCAGGAAATCGCCGACACCCGCGGCATCCTGATGGGCGAAGACTGCATCTCGCCGTCGCGCCACAGCGCGTTCTCCACACCGATCGAGATGATGCATTTCATCCAGCAGCTGCGTGAACTGTCCGGCGGCAAACCGGTGGGCTTCAAGTTCTGCCTCGGCCATCCGTGGGAGTTCATGGGCATCGCCAAGGCCATGCTGGAGACCGGCATCCTGCCGGACTTCATCGTGGTCGACGGCAAGGAAGGCGGCACCGGCGCCGCCCCGGTGGAGTTCACCGACCACATCGGCGTGCCGATGCGCGAAGGCCTGCTGTTTGTTCACAACACCCTGGTGGGGCTGAATCTGCGCGACAAGATCAAGCTCGGCGCCAGCGGCAAGATCGTCAGCGCCTTCGACATTGCCAGCGTGCTCGCCATCGGCGCCGACTGGGCCAACTCGGCGCGCGGCTTCATGTTCGCCATCGGCTGCATCCAGTCGCAAAGCTGCCACACCAACAAATGTCCGACCGGCGTCGCCACTCAGGACACCCTGCGCCAGCGTGCGCTGGTGGTGCCGGACAAGGCCCAGCGGGTCTACAACTTTCACCGCAATACGCTCAAGGCGCTGGCGGAAATGCTCGCCGCCGCCGGCCTCGATCATCCGTCGCAACTCTCGGCCAAGCATTTGGTACGGCGCATGTCGGCGACCGAGATCAAACTGTTTTCACAGCTGCACGTGTTCCTGAAACCGGGGGAGTTGCTCACCGGGGAAGTGAACGGCGAGTTCTATTCGCGGATGTGGCAGATGGCGCGGGCGGACAGTTTTGAACCGCAGGAAGTCGTAGCTGCTTGAATGATTCATGGCCTGTCCACGCCGGCAGGCCCTCACTTGTGAACAAACAAGCGGGCTTCGATATCACCTCCGTCAAGGCTCCGAATCTTGATCCATTGGTTCGAGAACAAAGAGAGATCTTTGGCATTCGATTTGTGCGCGACCCACCACACTCGTTTTGCATCCAGCGCCCTTATCGAATCATCATCAATCAGCATTGATTGTTGCGGTGCCGGGATCAGCGCCCATCCCGAACGATCCGGATATCCGGAAAGCCGTACACTTGTCATCCCTACAAAAATCTTTGGTGATATGCCCGTTTTGTTGTAGTTCGCGAACGGAAAATACCAATACAGATTGTCAAACACGATCTCGTCGCCTGAACGGCTCTGGGCATTCAAGGCAATCGCCAGTGCCTCCATCTCTGCACTGTTGTTTCGACGCCTGGAGAGGTCTGCCATTCCCTGGAGTTCGCCCAGTAGAAACGCTGCCATGAGCAGCAAGGCAAGTGTCCGTCGACGATGCCACCACTTATCAATAGCCACCGCAACGATCAATGGAAGCGCGATAGCTGCAAAGTAAAAGTAGCGGAGGATAAACGCTGGTTTCACCAGGGAAATCGCTAGCAAAAACAGTAATGGGATAAAGAAATATCCCACCAAAAGCCAGGCATACCGTCGTGAGTCACGATGTTGCATCAGTACGGTAAACGCGCAGGCGATGATAAAAACAGACGGCCAGACTCGCCACCATGTCGCCCAGCTTACTGACTCGCTCGTACCGGTTATTTGCCATATGAGGGTAAATACCGATTGCCAGGTGAGCGGCGCTATCCAGCCGAAATCCGGTCGGCTGAGCAGTTGATCAGTCAGTACAGGCAGCCAGGGCACATACAGTAGAACGATCATGCCGTTAGCCAGAATCCAGGCACGCCCCCCAATTGCCTTGTCTTGAAGTTCGGAGCACGTTTTCCACCAGAAAAGCCAATGAATGGCCACGCACAGGAACGCAAAGTAATGCGTATAGAACGCAGCAGCCATCAATAAAACATAGGAAATCGCAAACCGTTTTTTTTCGGGTGCCCGAGTCCAACACACCAGAGCCATCGTTGCGCCAATCAGCCAAAACCCCAGCAGGGTGTACATTCGGGCCTCCTGACTGTAGCCGGCGGATAACGGCAGCAACGCCAGCAGCAACGCAGCAATCCAGGTGGCCCGGCGCGTGGAAATCAGGCTCATCAACCTGACACACAACAACAGCGTTCCCACATCCGCCAGCGCACTCATCGCCCGGGCCGGCAGTGCTCCCTCCCCCCACAACATCACCCAGTAATTCAGCAGCACGTAATACAGTGGAGGATGAACATCCAGCGCAGTCAGTGCCAAAATGCGCGCCGGCGTTTCGCGTGCGAGCAACAGACTGTAGGCCTCGTCATACCAGATACTCGGCACATCAATGGCGTAAAACCGCACGATCAGGGCGAGGAATACAACCGCCAGAAGGGCCAGTCTGTCGATCCTCAAGGAAGTGAACCCCGCGGAGGCCGCAACGCTCGCAAGGCTTTTCATGTCTGACGCCGCCGAAACAGCACAAACCGGAAAAAGCAGTACCCCAGCAACAGATTCAACAGCGAAAACACGGACACCGTCGCCAGTCCCGGCAAATTCCGCGCATCACCGAACTCACCTGTGCCATAACTCAAAACGCCCATCACGCTCATGAAGCCCAGATAGGCCAGCACTGACGTTCCAGTCTCGAATGTGTAGAGCGCGTTCATGTAAAACGAGAAGGCGGCGGCGATACAAAACGCGGCGAAGTTACTTGCCGACTGAGTCGCCTGAACGGCGCTGGTCAACACGAAAAAAATCTGCCAGTGAATCAACATGCCGCCGAGGCCGATGGCCGTTTGTGCGGAAAACCCTTTCCACAAGATTCTCATCGCCAATCCTTGCTGTCGCGGCAACCGTCGAGTGCTTCAAGCTAGGACAGAGCGTGAGCAGGGTCTACTGTCAGAAATTACAGGAGGGGGGTGGTTTCAGACCGACGGTCACCATTGCAGCAAGCGGCCATGGGGCGGCTCCTTCATGACGATGAAACCGTAATCACCGATCAGATAGATGCGGTAATAGAGTCGATCAACCAAGGCTGGAAACCCCTGATAGCCGACGCGGGTAGCGTTGCGCCGCTCGCGCTCGGCAACCACGTTGGTGATGCCGGTCGACGGCAGGTTTTCCGCGAGCATGAAGTAGTCGATATTCAGCAGATAACGCAGTACCGGTAACTGTTTGAACGTGCCCGTCGCACTTGCCAGCCAGCGATCGGAGTAAGTGACCGACATATAAATCCGTTTGGCGTCGCGCAGTTCGCGATGGGAAGAAATGTCGTGACTGAGGCTGTAGAGAGCACTGTTGGCGAAGGTCTTTTCCATCGTCAGTACTCGCCCGTAAGCGAAGGACAGCGACAACGTGGCCAAAAGCGGAATCGCCAACAACAGGGGCAGCCGCGAGTGCAGCGACGTCAATCCGGTACAGGCCAGATAGAACAGCAACATCAGCAGCACGCCGAACCCCATCAGGGTACGCGCACCTTCATTGAAGTCGCGAAACAGCAGCGTCATCCCCGGTATCAGCAGCACAACCAGCGGCAAAGTCAGCAGACAGCCACAGCTCAGGAGCAGGCCCTTTGCGGGTGGTTCCTGGCGCAGGCAAATTTGCCGTCCCATCCGTACACCACCGAACAATGCGCACAGAAGTAATACGACGAACACTGCTGTGTAGCCACTGTGAAACAGCAGCGCCACCTTCTCCATGACCCGGCCAACATTGATGCTGATCTGCAGCAGTGGATCAGCACTGAGGTTGAGCAATTCGGTGCGTGTGGAATCCGTGAACGGATAGGCCGTGACCGCGTAGATCGACACGCCCAGCACCAGCTGCGCCAGCCGCCAGCCTGACCGGCACCAGAGTTCACCCCACGGCACTCGCCGATGAACATTGCGCAGCAATTCCACGCAGCACAACCCGAGAAACACATTCAGGCTGATCTGATACAACCCGATCGCCAGCGCCAGCAACACCGACGGCACCAGCCAGCGCTGAATGCGTGAAGCGCCGCCAAACGTGATCGCGTAGATCACCGCGACCAGACTCAGCGCCATGCCGGCCCCGTCGTATTGATAGGACAGGTTCTGCAACAGGAACGGGTTGTACCAGAGCGGCAACGGCACCAGACAACAGGCCAGCGTCGGTTCGGGGAAATAGTGGAAGGTCAGCCGGGTCAGCGCGAACGACATGGCCACCGTGGCGAGCAACAGCGGCAACGGGAAAATGTTCGGCGCAGCGCCAGTGAAAGTCAGCGCTTGATAAAACCAGTCCATGAACAACCGCCCCTGCCGCGCCCAGGCATTGCCGGCAGCGAGGGTGCGCCAGTTGTCGTCGATGTAGGGAAAGTCGACGAGGATCAGCGGCAGGATGTACAGCATCGTGGCGAGCAGAAAGAACAACACGACCTGACGGCGGCCGAGTTCTCGTACGAGAAAATCGCTGATCCTCATACCTGCGCCTCTGTTCACGGCTGCGCTGGAAACGACGTAGATAAACCTTCGAACATGACTCTGAATCAGAAGTCGTTTTTTGCGGCGCTTTCAGACCAGCGGCATCACTTCGCCCCATGAAAAAGCCCCGGACTTTCGGCCGGGGCTTTCAGGTTTCAGCGACAACGAATTACGAAGCCGAACGCATCGCGCCCTGTACCGAATCCTTTGGTTGCAACTTGAACACGTAGAACAGAACGGTCAGCAGGACCAGGAACGCCGGGCCTACATACAGCGCCACGCGAGTGTCCGGGAAATACGCCATCAGGCCGACCACCAGCACCAGGAACGCCAGCGCCAGATACGAGCTGACCGGGAACAGCCACATCTTGTACTTGAGACCTGCACGTTCGCTGGCGCTCAGGCCTTTGCGGAATTTCAACTGGGCCAGCAGGATCATCACCCAGGTCCAGATCGCGCCGAAGGTAGCAATCGAAGTCACCCAGACGAAGACCTTTTCCGGCACCAGATAATTCAGCAGCACGCCCAGCAGCAGGGCGAAGATCGACAGCAGCAATGCCCGACGCGGTACGCCGTTGCCCGAGGTGCGAGCGAAGCCGGCCGGCGCCTGGCCGTTCTGCGCCAGGCTGTAGAGCATGCGCCCGGTACTGAAGATGCCGCCGTTGCAAGACGACAGCGCGGCGGTGATCACCACGAAGTTGATGATGCCGGCGGCAGTCTTGATGCCCAGACGTTCAAAGGTCATCACGAACGGACTGCCCTGGGTGCCGATTTCGTTCCACGGATAGATCGACAGAATCACGAACAGTGCGCCGACATAGAACAGCAGGATGCGCCAGAACACCGAGCCGATCGCATTCGGGATGGTCTTGTGCGGGTTCTTCGCTTCGCCGGCGGTCAGGCCGATCATTTCCACACCGAGGTAGGCGAACATCACCATTTGCAGGGACATCAACACGCCCGTCACGCCGTTGGGCATGAAGCCGCCGTGGGCCCACAGATTGGAAATCCCCAGCGCCACACCGTCGTTGCCGAAGCCGAAAGCGATGATGCCGATGCCGCCGAGCACCATGGCGATGATGGTGACGATCTTGATCAGGGCGAACCAGAACTCGAATTCACCGAAGGCCTTCACCGCGATCAGGTTGATCGAACCCATGCTGACCAGTGCCGCCAGCGCCCAGATCCAGCGCGGCACATCGGGAAACCAGATACCCATGTACACCGCCACCGCCGTGATTTCGGCGACGCAGGTCACCAGCCACAGGAACCAGTAGTTCCAGCCGGTCAGAAAGCCCGCCAGCGGGCCGAGGTAATCCTGTGCATAACGGCTGAAGGAGCCGGCGACCGGGTTGTGCACGGCCATTTCGCCGAGTGCGCGCATGATCACCAGGATCGCCAGACCGCCGATGATGTAAGACAGCATGATCGCCGGGCCGGCCATTTCGATGGCCTTGGCCGAACCGAGAAACAGGCCGACACCGATGCAGGCGCCGAGCGCCATCAGGCGAATATGCCGTTCACCGAGTTCGCGTTTGAGCGGGCCGCCTTGAGCGGTTTCGCCATGGGGCGGGGGATTGCCGACTGGCATGGGGGACTTCCTCGTCTTGTTATTGGATGTGACCACCGAGTGTTCAAGCGTCGGCCGATAAGCCTGCGCCTGGGTCAAAACCGGCCCTGCTTCGTGGGCAGGACCGTCCCGCAGAAGCAACCTGCGGGATCAGCGGGGCGTGCAGTATAAAAAGCTTGCGACAGGTTTTTTCACTCTATAAGGCATCTGATTCAGACGTAAACCTCGTCAAATACGCGGCTTACGAGACAAATCGTCCTGCATTTTGAGGATTATTCACCGCGCAAATGGGCGCCGAGTATTGCACAGCAATGGTGCAGCGTCATGCCGCGACCAAAGTCGCATCGACCTCAAGACCTCTCTGTTCCGGCCCTTTCAGGCTTGCAATCACTTGCCGGAGGGTGGCAGCCGGATTTGCAGATTTGTTCAGGGTGCCCTCTTCACAATTTTTTCACCCACGCCAACCACCGACTAAGCTTCAGACAAGTCCGATCAATCTGCGTGAATGGATCAATCGACTATGGGCGCTTTGTGGCAAACCGATTCGAGTGAAAAAGTGGTTCCGACTGAACGTGTGGATGAAGCGCCTGTCCCTGAAAAACCCCGTCGTAACCGGCATGGGTGGAAGGCTTTCTGGCTCCTGTTGGTGATCATCGCGATTGTCGTGGGTCTGGCTGCGATGAAGGAAATGCGCACCTCGCGATTTCAGTCCCGCGAGCTCAGCCAGTACGCCGCCAAACTCAAGTACGAATTGCAACCGGGCCCCAGCGACGCCATCCGCTATCCGGGCAACGGGCCGTTCGACCTGCGTCTGGGCTACAGCTCGCTGGACGAGTTCCTGCCACGGCTGATCAAGCGCAACTACGTGATCACCGAACAGACGCGTTTCTCCCCGGCCCTGCTCAACTACACCGACAAGGGCCTGTTCGTGCCCTATTCCGAAAAGATCCAGGCCGGGTTGTCGATCACCGATTGCCGCGCCGCACCGCTGTATCAGTACAACTACCCCCAGCAGCTGTATTCGAGTTTCGACACAATCCCGCCGGTGGTAGTCAACAGCCTGTTGTTCATCGAAAACCGCTTTCTGCTCGACCCAAAGCAACCCTTGGCCAACCCGGCGGTGGACTGGCCGCGCTTCGGCATGGCCGCGTGGTCGCAAGTCGCCAAGTTGCTGCACTTGCCGGGGCAGTCGGCCGGTGGCAGTACCCTGGCGACGCAACTTGAGAAATATCGTCACTCGCCCGATGGCCTGACGGTGTCCGGTGCGGAGAAGATCCGCCAGATGATTTCCGCCAGCGTGCGCGCCTACCAGGGCGGCCCGGACACCTTGCAGGCGCGGCAGAACATCATTCGTGATTACCTCAACAGCGTGCCGCTGTCGGCGGTGCCGGGGCATGGCGAAGTACACGGCATGGCCGAGGGCCTGCGGGTCTGGTATGGCGCCGATTTCAACGAGGCCAACCGCAAACTCTCGAGCACTGAAACCGATCCGAAGAGCATGGCGGACAAGGGCCTGGCCCTGCGCGAAATGCTCTCGCTGATGATCGCCCAGCGCCGTCCTTCGCATTACCTGACCAAGGGCCGCGAAGAGCTGGTCGAACTGACCAACAGCCACTTGCGCGTGCTCAAGCAGAACGGTGTGATCGACGCCACTCTCGCCGATGCGGCGCTGGCCAGCACCATCAGCTACCGTGACTGGCAGACCCAGCCGACCATTCAGCCGATCGAAACCAACAAAGGCATCAGCGTCGCCCGCAGCCGGTTGGCGTCGATGCTCAACCGTCCGCTGTACGACCTCGACCGTCTAGACCTGTCCGCTACCAGCACCTTGCAAGGCGAGCTGCAGACCCAGGCCACCGCCTACCTGAAACGACTGGCCGACCCGGCCTACGCCACCGAAGTCGGTCTGATGGGTGAACGCCTGCTGACGCCCACCAGCACCACACAGGTGCGTTACAGCTTCACCCTGTTCGAGCTGACCCCGGACGGCTCGCGCGTGCGGGTGCAGACCGACAGCACCGATCAGCCGTTCGACATCAACGAGGGCAGCAAGCTGGAACTGGGCTCCACCGCCAAGATGCGCGTGCTGACAACCTACCTGCAAATCATCGCGGAGCTGCATGACAAATACGGCGCCATGACCGGGCCGGAACTGAAAAAAATCGACGTGCCGGATCAGGATCGCCTGAGCCGGTGGGTGATCGACTACCTGATCCAGAACAAGGATCACGATCTGTCGAAGCTGCTCGGCGCCGCCCTCGACCGCAAATACTCGGCCAGCCCCGGTGAAGCGTTTTTCACCGGTGGCGGGCTGCATGTGTTCCATAACTTTCGCAAGGAAGACAACGGCCGCATGCCGACCTTGCGCGATGCCCTGCGCGAGTCGATCAACCTGCCGTTCATTCGCCTGATGCGCGATCTGGTGCGCTACACCACCTACTCCGGCCCCAACAACAGCGCCGAACTGCTCAAGGACGACCGCGACCCGCGCCGTCAGGAATACCTCGCCTCGTTCGCCGACCGCGAAGGCACCTCGTTCCTGCTCAAGTTCTGGAAGAAGTACAAGAACAAGGACACCCAGGCCCGCCTCGACACCTTCCTCGACAGCATGCGCCCGACGCCGATCCGCATGGCCGCCGTGCACCGTTACCTGCTGCCCGAAGCCAGCCAGGAAGACTTCAATACTTTTGTGCGCTCGCACCTCAAGGGCGTCAAAATCACCGAAAAACTCACCGACGAACGCCTCGAACGGCTTTATCTGGCCTACGGTCCCGGTACCTATGACCTGCCGGACCAGGGCTTCATCGCCAAGGTCCACCCGCTGGACCTGTGGCTGATCGGCTACCTGCTCAACCACCCGGACGCGACCTGGAGCCAGATCGTCAAGGCCAGTCAGTTCGAGCGTCAGGAAGTCTACAGCTGGCTGTTCAAGAGCAAGCACAAAGGCGCCCGCGACAGTCGGATCCGCACCATGCTGGAAATCGAGGCGTTCCTCGAGATCCATCAGCGCTGGCAGAAAGTCGGCTATCCGTTCGATCACCTGGTGCCGTCACTGGCCACCGCCATCGGCAGCTCCGGCGACCGCCCCGCTGCGCTGGCCGAGCTGATCGGCACCATCCTCAATGACGGCGTGCGCATGCCGACCCTGCGCATCGACAGCCTGCACTTTGCCGCCGGCACGCCTTACGAAACGAAACTGGTCAACGACCCTCATGTCGGTAAACGGGTGATGCCGTCCGAAGTCGCCACGGCAATGCGTGAAGCGTTGTCGCAAGTGGTGGACTCGGGAACGGCCAAACGTGTTTCCGGCAGTTTCAAACTGAACGATGGAACACCGCTGACCATGGGCGGAAAAACCGGTACAGGCGACAACCGAATCGAGGCCATTGGTTCCGGCGGGCGCATTCTGAGTTCCAAGTCGATCAACCGCACCGCGACCTTCGTGTTCTACATCGGCGATCACCATTTCGGCACGCTCACGGCGTTCGTTCCAGGGCGGTCGGCGGAGAGCTTCAAATTCACCTCGGCCCTGCCGGTGCAGGTGCTCAAGGGCATGGCGCCGATCCTGATGCCGTATCTGCAACCGGGCAGCGACTCGCAATGTCGGCCGTCGCCCGTTTCTCAGGTGACACTGGCAAACCTGCCATCGCTTAACACCGACTGAAGTTGCGGGGGCAATAACTATTTGTTTTATGCATTCCAATATTCAATCGTTCCCCTGTCTGGCTCGCACTCGAGAAACAAACTTTTGAACTAATCCTCCGCATACTTGAACGTTAGGCTCAACATTCCTGACTTATTCAAGGCTGCACCCATGACTGCAAAAACCGAATACAAAGGGCAACATTACGAATTAATCAAATCGCGGATCGATCCGGTTTTTACCGATATGAAACCGCATCACGGCGAAGTATTGAAAAATATAAAACCGCGTCGTGAATACTGGATGCAGCCGCGACTGGCCAGCGTCCATCGCAGTGCCTGGGCAGCCCGCAACGCTGCCGACAAGGCACTGGCCCGACTGAAAGATATTCACGCGTTTGCCGAACCGTTATTGAGGACACGCTTGCGGGAGAAAACCGGCATCGACGTCGATATCAGGAATACATTTCTGATTCTGTATCGCGAAAGCAGATCGCCTTGGTACGTCAGAAATATTTTGAGTGGTTCAACCTCAAGAAAAATTTCATTGCTCGAAGCTGCCCTGAACAACTTCGCCTATAACGAAACTTACGCATCGAATTCCGCGTTCGTCCTCAAAATGCAACTTGTAAACGATCAGTACGACATTTCCCCACTGGATCGACTGATGACCGTGGCCCAATTCCAGACGCTGTGTCGCGAACTGGATATCGGCAGGCTTTATCAGGCACATCTTCAGGAAATGCTGTTGAACGACGACCCGGTAGCGCGCAGTTACGTAAAGACGCAGGTCGTGCAAAGCCAGAAGGCCGCGCTGCGGGTGGCCGCACGCGTGGCGCTGGCAAAGAAAGACATCGACCGTGAAGGCGCGCAGCTGATCCGTGCCCTGCTCGACGGTCGGGTGGCACTCAGGCTCGGCCAGCAGCGGATGCAGGCTTGCGAGCTGACCATCATGGATCTGAAGATGACCGGCATCCTGATTCTGCGCCCCGACCCCGGGCATCCGCTGTCCTCGTCACGGATCATCGCTTACGTTCCGCACGACCCGGAACATCCGTTGAAAGAATACGCCACCCACCTCGACTTTCTGACCGAGCTGACTCGCCAGTTGCAGAAGAACGACACACTGCCCTCCACCGGAGGCAGCTACTGGCAGTTCTTCAGCCAATTCGTCGATCACAAGGACCGCGGGTATTTCTTTGCCGATCTCAAGCAGCGTCTGCTGCATGTGAAATGGTATCCACACGAACGTGGAGACTCACGTCCTTCCTGGCGCGAAACACCGGTCAGCCATCCCAACCTGCAATACGGTGCGATACCGATCAGCGGCGCCTTGTGGGAATCGCTCTATCAGCGCCAGCTCGACAAAATCCTCAATGATGCGCGCAACATCGCCGTGCCTACCGCCGATGCGGACGAGAGTGCTCGCGCAGACTGGTGGGCGAACGCTTTCGCAATTGTCCAGGACATCCTGAACGTGGCGGTGATGGTGGCTGCACCCTTTGTGCCTGTCGTCGGTCTGGCAATGCTCGGCTACACCGCCTGGCAATTGACCAATGAAGTCATCGAGGGGGCGGTGGATCTGGCACTGGGCCATTGGGAAGAGGCTGCGGAACATGTGGTGGGAGTGGTCAACGACGTCCTGCAACTGGCGGCGTTCGCCAGTGGTGCGGTGGTCGCCAGGCCGTTTCTGCTGAAGTTTTCGCCGCTGATTGAAAACATGAAAGCCGTACGCTCGTTCGATGGCAGCACACGGTTGTGGCACCCGGACCTCCAACCGTACGAGCTGTCGCAACCGGCCTTGCCGGAGGGCGCCAGACCGGATGCCCTGGGTCTGCACCAACATGCCGGCAAGACCATTCTGCCGCTGGAGGGCAGGCACTATTCAGTCAGGTTCGACCGCGAAAGCGGCCAATACCGTGTCGAGCACCCTTCCCGACCGCAGGCTTACTCCCCGCGGCTGAAGCACAACGGTGCGGGGGCCTGGACTCACGAAGCAGAGACCCCGCATGACTGGGATGGCCCGCAACTGATGCGACGTCTGGGGCACTCGGTCGACGGTTACAGTGATGTCGAACTGGAAAGGATACGTCGCATCAGTGGCACGCCGATCGACGCGTTGCGCCGGATGCATGTGGAAAACAGCCCGCCACCGCCGCTGCTCGAGGACACGCTGAACCGCACCCGTATCCGCGAGGAAACAAAAGGGCTTGGCGAGCGCATTCGCAGCGCAGAGCCCCTTCCCCCGGATTCGCACTGGTTTGACCGAATGATCACCGACATGCCTGGCTGGCCAGCCGACAAGGCCGTCAAAGTCTGGCAAAACAATGATCTGACCGGCGCTTACCGGCAATACGGCAACCCCCTTGCGTTTGATCATCAGACGCTGTCCATCGGACTTGACGACGTATTGGACAACCGCTTGCCCGAGCGAGTGGTGGAGTTCCTGGATGACGCCGACATGCAGTCACTGCTGGGCGGGGACTATCCCAAAGCCCGGCGGGCACAGGTCTTGCGCAATCGATTGGCCGACGCCGTGCAAACCCGCGAAAGCGAAATTTTCGACTACCAGTACCGCTTGAGAAACCAGGCCACCGATGCCGGGGCCCAGTTGATCCAGCGCCATTTCCCTCCCTTGTCGGCACGAATCGCCGAATCGCTGACAAACGAGGCGACAGCCGACGAGCACGGCATCATGAGCGAGCAGCAACACATCCCTTTGCGCCTGAAAAGTCAGGCCCGGGAAACCGCGTTCGAGGTACTCGCCACCCGGGCCAACGAGGGCTTGCATGATCCGGCATGGCTGGTGCCGGATACCGAACGTCTCACGCTCGGCGCGCTGAGGATCTACACCGACACGTTCTCAGACTTGCGCATAGAGGTTCGCGAAGGCACGCATGACGGCCGGTTGCGAAGCAGCGCCGGCCCGGACGATGCCACAACAGTGCGCAGATTGATCTGGGATGAACACGGTCGTTATGAGGTACGCGACGGTGAGAACAACAAACTGCACGACGCTGCTGACTTCTATGATTCCATACTGGCCGCCCTGCCCGAAGGCAAACGCCGTGCACTGGGCTATCGCACGGGCCAGGGGCAATCGTTCAGACAATGGGTGATGCTCTGCACCGAAACGCCAGCCGAACGCAGGACAATCCTGGCACGCTCCCCGATCCGTCCTGTTATCCCGCTGGAAACCGAGCTGCTGTTGCGCGGACCGAGGCTGTCCAAGGCGCCGCTGACCGTGGAAGAAAAAGTCGGAAATCTCTATCCGCACTTCAGCGAAACAGAAGTGGCGACGTTCGCCCGGTCATTGCAGGCCACCGGCGATGCCCACTGGAAAATCGCGCGGCTTGAAAGTGAACTCACGACGCTGAAGCAAACACTCGACTCTTGGGCATTCAGGTTCCGGAGCCAGGGTGCCCCCGTGGACTTCGAGAACATGGGCGTCCCGCAAACCTGGTGGGAGTATCAACACAAAGGCGGACGCTTCCTTGCAGAGCGTCTGGTGGAGTGCTTCGAACGCAGGTCCGAGGTATTCCAGGAACGCAGCATCAGCCTTGAGAGCGGCTACGCGCTGGACTTGTCGAAAGAGATGCTGCCCCATGACCTCCAGCAATGGTGGGGGCAATTACCGGACGGCCTCAAACCCTGGCTCGATCAGATCACGACACTGAATCTGGACGGCCAGAGTTTTTCTTTAACGGCCGACGGCTTGCTGAAGGATTTCCCTCAACTGCGTCAATTGAGTGCCAGACACTGCAACCTCAGGACCCTGCCCGCCGGCATCGACCGGATGCAGCGTCTGGAAACCCTGCGTCTGAACAACAACCTGTTGCAGCTGACGCCTGCCAATACTCAGCTTTTGAACACGCTGACGCGCCTGGAAACCCTGAGACTGGACAACAACCCAATCAGCATGCCCCTGTCGGTCGGGCGCATGCCGAGATTGCGGATCCTGAGTCTGATCAATACACAGATCGACAGCTGGCCGCTGGGCCTGTTCGATGTTCCCCGCCCCCGAGGGTTCTTTCTTGATCTGGGCAACAACCCGCTCAGGTACATTCCCGAAGTGCGGCCCGGCTCCGATGAGGCTTACCTGATCGCCCGCACGCGTGTTCGTCTGGAACAAATGGCCAGCCAGGCACGCTCCACTTACGAAAGCTATCGCACGTCCGTGGGTCTGCGTCCGTCACACACTTACGCCACCGTTGCTGAAGACTTGCTGGAGCAATGGCCGATTTCCATGGACACCGAAGTGGCTGATGAAACGCCCGGCATCGGGGCGCTTCGTCCGGAAGCGTGGCATGACCTGGCGAGTGAACCCGGCTCCGACGGCTTCTTCCAGGTGCTGCAGGGTCTGACCCGTTCTGCCGATTACGAACTGGGTGGAGAGACACTGAATCAATTGACCGAGCGTGTCTGGCGAATGATCGACGCCATGAACATCGATACCCGGCTGCGCGAAGAACTGTTCCTGATGTCGACTGACCCCGAAGGTTGCGAAGACGCCGGCGCCCAGTTGTTCAACAGCATGGGAATACGCGTGCTGGAATCGGAAGCACGCACTTATTCCAGTTCTCCCGATGAGCTTGAACGCCGACTGGTGACACTGGCCAAAGGTGCTGCGCGCCTCAGGCAAGTCAACGAGATTGCCCGGGCCGATATCGCGGCCCGCCAGGGCGCAGCTGACGATGTGGAAGTCCACCTGGCCTATGAAACCGGTCTGGCCAGACGCCTTGAACTGCCCTGGCAATCCGAGGCCATGAAATTCCGTGCGATCGCCGGGGTCACCGACGAAACCATCGATGCGGCCGGCGACAGGATTCTCGATGCCGAGGCCGATGGCGGTCTGGTCGACCAGATGCTCGACCAATTTTTCTGGGATCGTTATTTGCGTGAAACCTGGTCGGGAGAAATCGAAGCCAACGCGCGCGTGTACCAGGAACAGGTCGACCTGCTGATCGATTTGCAGGAAGCCCAGGAACGCTGGAGCGAAGGAAAGGATCGCTCCCCCGAGCTCAGACGCACCCTCAGTGAATTGGCTCAGCGCCTGTCGATCCCGGAGGATCTGCTCTTCACAGAGGAAAAAACCAGTCAGATGATCTTTGACGATTGGCTTGAAAGCATCGGTCGGCAGGAAAAGGCACTGAAACAAAGGCTGACCCGCGAGGCCATGGCTCGCGCGGGGATCTGAGCCGCTGCCCAGCCCCGAAGGCAACCGGTCAGGTTGCCTGCAGGGCTGGGCTCAGACTTCCGAATCCCAGATCACTGTGACATTGCCGGCGTAACGCCGGGCCTGACCGGGCTGCAGCATCTGCTCGACATAGTCCTTGGGTATTTCGAAATGCAGCGTGCCCGGCGCCCGGTCCAGAAACCGGCCCGGCTGAAATCCCGGGACACTCGGACTTGCCGACAACGGCCGATGCCGCACCGGCTGGCCCGCACTGTCAGTGATGCTGTCGGGCAGGCTGACGCTGACGAACACCTGCGCCTGCGTGCTGCCTCCCGCCGAGTCCTGCAACCCGCAAGACTGCGCGCCGCCGTGCTGGCACTCAAGGAACATCTTGAAGCGCGAGGAGGACGAAATGTTGAACGTCTGGTCGCGAAACAACCGTGCCGGTTTTCGCCCCTGTTGCAACCAGGCCTGCCAGCCCCCTTCGGGCACCAGCACGACCTTGTTGCCGCCCGGAGGAATATCGACTTTCAGAACGTGCTGGACATCCAGCACGAACCGGAAAGTCACGGCCGACGCATCCGGCAGCAGATTGTCGCCGGTGTCGATGTCCATGCCTGGCCCGACACCGTAGGCCAACTGACCGGTGTACAGGCCGGCAGACATCGTCAACGGATCCGGCATGTGCAATTCGTAGCCCACGTCCAGATAGCCATAGGACATCCAGGGAATCATGAACGCGGCCCGTTTGGCGCAGATACCTTCGGTCGGCGTCTTCCAGAAGAACTGGAAAAAATCCGGGCCGTGAGACGGCATCGCCCCGGGCCGGCAGGGCAGCGGCGCGACACCCCAACTGGTGCCCCACAGCTTGTAGTGCGCCTGCTGATCATCGGTCTCGCCCGTCAGGTTGGCCGCCGTGTCGCTGAGCACATACTGCGAACCGAACCCGCCGATGCGCATGTCCACTGTCGCGGTCTCGCCGGTAAAGACATTGGTGACCATCAGGCTGCGCCACTGCGCCGGCATGTTGAACATCGCGCCGTTGCGCTCGGACAAGCCTGGCTCCAGCGCCTGCACTGAAGCGAATCGCAACGGCAGCCGGACGCCCGATAACGGTTTGCAATCGTTGGGATAGGTGGCGCAGTAACCGCTCTGCGGCGTCTGGTTGATGAAGCTGTTGGTCTGCGGATTGGCGGGATCCGGTACATAGACCGCCCTGATTTCCTGAGTCACCGCGTGCGCCGATGAGCAGATCAACCAGCCGTAGAGACCCGCCTGCCACTTTGCCTTGCCAAATCTGTTGAATGTTCGCAACCCTGAAACCATTACCAGCTCCTTGCTCAGCAAACGGTCTTTTGTTGGTTCAACGATCAACCCGTCGGGGCTGCCACATTGAAGATGATGTTGACGGTGCCGTAGTAATCACCCGGCGTATAACCGTTGGCAGGCCTGCGCGGCTCGATCTCCAGCTGCACCCTCTTGCCCGCGACAGCTTCCTCGCGCGACACGACCTGAACCGGAACCGGCTGATGACTCAACTCCGTACCGTTGAAGTTGATGCGCAGACTGATGTCATCCCGTGAATCCAGGCCGCTGGAGAGAAAGGGGAAGCTTTCGAGGCGGGCTTCGATGGCACTGCTGTCAGTGCGCACATCGAAGTTCTTGCGCAAGCCGCCGAGGGTCGAAGTGGCAATGTCCCAGGGCAGCGTCTGTTGATGGTGTATCCAGTCCGTTTCGCTCGGTATCACATAAAATTCCAAGGTTGGAATATCCACCGAGACTTCAAAAACGTGCTTTTCCTGTGCTGCGAAGGCTTCACCGGCCATCGGCGTCGAAACGCCCACGCACACGGCGATCACCAATTGCTTGATCATGTCGCTTTCCTTTGCATCGATAAAAATCCGCCTCCCTGGCGGCTGCCCAGCCCGGCAATGATCGCGATCTTTCCTTTATCCATCCGCAAACGGATACCGATCAGCGACTGCCGCTTGTTACTCTCCCGGGGCCCTCGCGTTGAACACGACCAGTACGTTGCCGAAATAATCTCCCGCCTTGTAACCACCGGCCGGCATGATCGGATCGATCTCCAGCGGCACTCGCTTGCCTATCGCGGCCTCCTCCTTTGACAGCACCTGACGGTACGCCGGAGCGGCACTCAGTTCCACGTTGTTGAAGCGCACCCGCAGATCGATATTCTCGCCGGGCCTGCCCGTCGACAGGTACGGCGCGCTTTCCAGCCGAGCCTCGATGGCGCTGGTGTCATGCCGCACATCGAAGTTCCTGCTGAACCCACCGAGGGTCGAATCCGGGTAGTTCCAGGCCAGAATCTGCGGTCGGTGGATCCAGTCCGGTTCCGACGGCAGGATGTAAAACGGTCGGCTGGGGATGGTCAGCGTCACTTCGAAATGCAGCGTTTCCCGAGCCGCCGAGACAGTGGTTGCGGTCAACGTGCTGATTGCCGCCAGTACGGCGGCCACACAATACTTGTTCATGTCATTTCCTGCGGGTCAGCGGCTGACGACCTTGAGATCCTGCTTGCGCTCGCCTTCGACGAGTTTGAAGCGATACTCGCGGCCCTTTTCCTTGTCGAAAGCGAACGTGCGGCCGGCCATCACGTGGTGTTTGACGGTCGCGCCGCAGTCGGTTTCCTTTACCAGTGAACAGCTCTTGAACTCGTCGACCACAACCACCGTGTTGCCGTTGTTGCGCACTTCATACCGACTGCCGGTGTCGTTGAGGACCGTGTCGTAGTGAGTGTCTTTCGGCCGTACGAAAAACACCGTGCCGAAACCGGTCATCACGTTGACGCCCGCCGAAAGGGTCTTCTTGTAGTCTTCGCGCTCTTCGCCGGACACCACAAAATCGTCCTCCTTCTCCGGCACCACCGGCACGAAGCGCACACGGAAATAGCGCTCGCGGTCGCGCTCCCCCATATACAGCAGACGCGTGCCCTGCATGCCCTGGGCCGGAATGATCAGGCGTGCCGGGCTGGCCATCAGGCCGTTGCGCGACGCGCCATCAGCGGCACTCGCAACCGGAACCTCCTGGGGCTGGCCCTGGCCGTCGTAGACGATCTCCAGCACGTTGACCTTGACGAATGCCGTGCTGTCGCCGCTGTTGAACACCCGTTTCAGGTAGGTGCTTTTGTCGCCGTCCAGGTAGTCGTACACCGTGCCCACATTGATTTGCGGTCCGGCCTGGGCCGTGGTCCAGAACACCGCGCACAGCAACAGCAAAAACAGATGTCTCATCCTTTCAACCTCATGAAAATCACAATGCCCCGTTGGCAGATGCTCATACTTCCGAATCGAAAATGATCGTGGCGTTGCCCCACAGCGTGCCGTTCATGCCGGGCTTCAAAAAATCCAGAAACCTGGGAGAGATGAAGAAGCGCAACATGCCTTGTTTGCGATCGACATAACGGCTGGGCTCGAACGGTCCAAGCCAGGTGTTGTAAGTCAGCGTGCCGGACCAGCCATCGGTATTCCCGGGGCCGACAATGCCGGGTGGCATCGTCAGCCGGACCTGGAACTTGGAAAAGCCCACCTGGTTATTGCCTATGTTGCAGTCGGACCCTCCCAGAGAACTGCACTGCAACATCACCTTGAAACGCGATGAAGCGGACAGGAAAAACGGCTGATTACGGAAGATGTCGGTCGGCCTGCGGCCGCTGTTGATCCACTGTTGCCAGCCGCCTGCCGGCTCCAGCGCAATTTTGTTTCCGCCAGGAGGCAGCTCGACTTTCAGCGTGTGCTGTACGTCCAACACGAAATCCAGAGTCAGATCGCTATCGTCCGGCACCATCGTCGTGCCCATCTGAAAATCACCATCGGGGCCCATGGTGTAGGACAACGACCCGGTGTAGAGCCCTGATGACATACCCAACGGATTGGGCGTTCTCAATTCATAGGCAAAATCGAGGTTGACGAATGACATCGACGGAATCGTGTACGCGGCGACCTTGGTACAGGCAGCCTCTTCCGGTGCCTTCCAGAAAAACCTGTAGGTTGCCGATGTATATAACCCTACACCGCTGTATTGACACGGAGCCGGAACATAGACCCAACTTCTACTGGTCCAGAGTTGCTGATGTCCCTCCAGGGGGGTCGCCGCGCCTGTCAGTTCGGCCGCCGGATGGCTCAGGACATAGGTGGACCCGATGCCGATGATTCGCACTTCAACGGTTTCGGTTTCCTGCGTATCCCGATTGGTGACGGTCAACCGCCGCCAATTGGCCGGAACCCTCACTCCCAGACTGTCGCCAGGGGCGAAGGGCCACGTGGACGTGAACCGCACCGGCGTTTGAATACTGAACATATTGTGCGCCGAGCACTGACCCGGATAACTCGCGCAATAGCCACTGTTGGGCGTCTTGTTGACAAAAACATTCTTGTTTGGCTGCGAGGGGTCTGGCTGGAACAACGCCTTTATTTCATGAGTGGCTGCCTCGGACGACAGGCTCAACGCCGTTAGTAAACCCAGCCAGTACTTTGTCGCTTTCATGGCATCAACCCGCCTTCTGTTCGATGGATGCGAGATCGGCGAGAGTGTCGGGCGTGCAGCGCAGGTCACCGATCATCAACACATTGTTTTCGCTGCGGTGATCCCTCTCGTTGAGACGGAACTGGCACAGCAGGTTGTTATCCCGGCGCACTTCCAGCGTCGGGGAGCCAGCATTCATTTCCATCGAGAAGAACCCGTCGACTTCGGTCACTCCGCGACTGGCGTGGTTGATCACGTGATGGCCCCTGAGCGGACGCCCCTGCGCATCCACCAGACGACCGAGGACAGTGAGGGTTTTCATCACCCGGATCTGCCGGTAATCCACGCCGCCCTTGTTCAGGTGATAGCGGGTCCGGGCCGGAGCGATGGTCGCGGCGGGCACATGGTTGCCCTCGAAGTCGAAGCTCACGGAGCTGTTCTGGTACGCCGTCAGCGGAATGAAATTGCGCCCCGGCTTCAATGAAGCACCGCCGCCGCTGAGGTCGTCGGCCCGCAGGACAATCCCGTCAATGTCCGATTCCACATCGACGATCATGCCGGCGCCGCGCATCTCGTATTCGCTGGTCATCAGCATTTTCTGCCCGCCCACCACCAGCGTGCTGTCGAGGTTCAGGCCGCCGGTGAACTTGTTGTTATAGGACGAACGCTGAACGAAACCGTCGCCATTGACCGTGTCGGTGCGGAAGTTGGCCAGGCTCGACAGGCCCATGCCGTAGGTATCGCTCAGCGCAGTAACCGATACGTTCTGCAGCACGTGATCCTTGAAGTCCTTGCGCCAGCCCAGAGAGGCGTTGTTGTCGCGACCGCCATCACGGTCGGTGCGTGAACCGATGCTGCCGGTCAACTGCTGGCCCGGCGCGCCGATGGCGAGGTTCAGGCTGAGATCGACACCCCGGCTGCGATCATTGCCGCTGCTGAAACTGCCGGGACGATCGAACAGCGACAGGCGCCAATTGGCATCGTTGCCGAACAGCACGGCACGGCGGTTCCAGCCCAGATCCACGCCGAAGCCTTCGACGTTGCCTTCACTGTGCGAAACCCGGGCGTTGAGGGAGTTGCGCTGATCGACGCGATGATTGATCGCCAGCGAAGAATTGCTGGTCTGGCCGACGAACACGTTGCGTTGGCGCACACGGGTGCCATCGGGCAGGATTTCGTAAAGATCGGTGGTGTCCAGCCAACTGCGGGTGTGGCTGAAGATCAGGCTCCCGGAGCCATAGTTGTACAGGCTTTGCAGGTCCAGTCCGGTGCCGTAGTCCCGGGTCTGGTAGACGTTGGCATACAGGCTGAGATGGTTGGCCAGCGTCCAGTCGATGGACGTGCCGTACTGCAGTGTTTCCCGGATCTGGCGTGCCGACAGCCCGAGAATCACCCGCGGGTGCGCCAGGTAATTGATCGAAGCGCCGGCCGTGGGACTGCCGCTGGCCTGTTGATCCCAGTTGCTGAGCAGCTTGCTCTCTTCGCCGGCGAACAGGTTGTAGCGCCAGCGCTCGTCGAGGTTGCGCCAGTTGTTCGGCTTGTAGACCAGCTCCTGGGTGGTGGAGGTGATCTGACCGTCTTCGATCAGCCGCACTTCCACTTCATAGATGCCGCCCGGAAGCGGTCGGGTATCGAGGGTCTGCAATCCGGCCGGCACCGACTGCGTGTTGATCAACAGGCCGTCGCGGTAAATCTCCACCGAGCCCTGACGGTTGGCGGTGACATAAATCGGATAAACACTGGGCATCGCGTTGTTGATGGCCAGACTGTCGGAGCTGCCGTACATCACACCGACCGCCGTGTCGGGGCTGGTGCCGAATGTACGCGGCTGACGGGTCAGGCCTTCGGAATTGGGGGTGAAATAACCCAGACGAAAGAAGCTGCCTTGCAGCTCGCGTTGGGTGTAAAGCTCGTGCACGGCGTGGTACAGCTTGTCGTCGGGACCGCCCATGCGCGCCAATTGCATGTTGAAGGTCTGGCTCCAGTTACCCAGGCTGCCACTGGCCTCCAGACCATAGCGCCCACCCAGGTCCTGATCCTGGCCACCATTGAGGTTGAGCTGATTGCGCACCATCAGGCCGCTGCTGCCTTCGAGGGGTTGATCGTGAAAACGCTTGGCCTCGAGATCGCGCTCGGCATTGCGGGTGAGGATCGAGACCAGGGAACTTTCGAGGTTGTAATGCACGGCCAGCACATCATTCGGGCACGCACCGGAGCAATCGCCCAATGGCACGCCGGGCTTGAGATAGGCCGCCCACTTTTCCCGTTCAGCCGGGCCGTAGCGGTTTTCGCTGGTATCGGTGAATTCGAGCAAGGTGATGCGGTCATCGCGTGACAGCACGACCAGAGCTTCTCCCAAAGGCTGCTGGTCAAGCTCGACCCGCACGGCCAAGGGCACGTCAAAGAAATGCTCCTCGAAATCCGCTGGCAAACCTTTGGCTTGCGCCAGCAGACTGCGGGGTGTCGAACCCGCGGAAACAGGTGCCGCCGTCGCACCGGCACAAAACAACAGTGCAAGCGCGACCGCGATGGGTGTCATCGGGAACATGAACTCTTACTCTGATTTCGAACAAGTTGAAGTCCGGCGGGACATTGGGGAATGGGTGTCCCGCCGGGAAACGCTACCGAGCGGTCAGCGCAGCTGCCCGATCAGAGCGCAGCGATCGGCGGTACAGCGTCGAAGGTCAGCGCGACAGTACCGGTGTAATCACCCGAGGGGAAAGAGCTGCCTGTGGCGCGGATTTTGATCGGTGCGCGATAGTTCACGTCGGACTCGGACTCACCCACGACCATTTGTGGAGTCAGGGTCAGTACTTTGTTGTTGAACGAAACTTCCAGCGGAATGGTTTCGCTTCCATAGATCAATTGCGGAACACTTTCCAGGCTGGCGTGAACCGAACCGTTGTTGTTGCGCACATCGAAGAAACCATTGATCTCACGCATTTTGCCGGTGCTTGGCTGATAGCTCATGTCCTGGTCTTTGTTGACCAGATCCGTATCAGTTGGCACCACGTAGAAACCATTGGTCGGCACATGGGCGATGAGGCTGATGGAGTGGCGCGCTTCACCGGCAGCAAAGGTCACGGAAGAGCTGAGGGCGAGGGCAGCGAGAGAAGCGGTGATTGCGATTTTCTTGAACATCGATCAGTACCTGTTTTCTTTTTAAGGAATCGAAACATTGAAGTTCAGCTCACAACGGCCGATAAGGCCCGAGACACTGAAGTTCAACTCCGCGGCATGATCAACGCTTGTAGATTAAATGTAAGCAGGCAACTTCCTACGCACTTGTAGTTCAACACCCTTACAACTCGAAAGAAAAAACATTCAAAATCACAAATTCAATAAAGTGACTGTAAGCAATTCCCTACCTACAGTTTCAAGTCAAAAACATTACAGCACTTTCAGCACGCCCCAGTAGTACTTTCCTCAAGTTTTAGAATATAAGCTCAACGATTAATAGAGTCATAGCTTTAACTTCATGGTTATTTATGCGTGACTGGTCTTTTTGGCAAAAAAATCATTTGAAACCCTGCTCACGCGCTTCGACCGCTCGTCAGCGGCCATTCCCTTTCGAAGAAAAAGGCCTTGCCCGGCCTGAAAGATATATCTTAAGTTGTATCTAAATACGACGAGAGACGACTGAAATGAGAGACCATCATTCCCCCCACCGCGACCACGGCAACAGCCGTGACGGCTTCGAAAAACGCCACGGCCGCGAGCGCGGCGGTCGCGGCCCGCGGGTTTTCGCTCCCGGTGATCTGAAATTGCTGCTACTGGCACTGATCGCCGAACAGCCGTGCCACGGCTACGACCTGATCCGCCAGATCGAAACCATGTTCGACGGCGCCTACAGCCCCAGCCCCGGCGTGATCTACCCGACCCTGACATTCCTTGAAGAGAGCGAAATGATCACCGGCGACGCCGAGGGCGGCAAAAAGCGCTACGCCGTGACCGATGCCGGCCGGCAATCCCTCAGCGAACAAGCGGTGGCGCTGGACGGCGTGCGCATGCGCATCGACGTCAGCAAGCGCTCGCTACGCGGTCACGACCGGCCGCCGGAAATCCATGAAGCGGTACACAACCTGCGTCATGCCTTGCAGATGCACCACGGGCGCTGGAGCCCGGAAGAAATCCTGCGGGTGCGCGACCTGCTCAACGACACCGCCAAAGCCATCGTCGACGGCCCTGCCGTTCAATCTGCCCCGGAGAAAGCCGAATGACTGAAGTCCAGACCCAAGGCATCCACCGTGTGATGCATGAAATCAAACGCCGCCGGCTCGAGGTTCTGCGGGTGGTCGACCTGACCCCGCGCATGCGCCGCATCACCCTCGGCGGGCCGGAACTGGCCGGGTTCATCAGCCTGGGCACCGACGATCACGTCAAACTGTTGTTCCCGCAGAACGCCGAACAGGCCGCCGCGCTGGAAACCCTGGTGCTCGGCGCCGGCAAGAGCGACGTGCCGATGCCACCGATGCGCGACTACACCCCGCGTCGTTACGACCTCGACAAGCTAGAGCTGGACATCGATTTCGTCCTGCACGGCGACGGCCCTGCCTCGACCTGGGCCGAACAGGCCAAACCGGGGCAGTTCCTGCACATTGGCGGCCCGCGTGGCTCGATGATCGTGCCGGACATCTTCGACAGCTACCTGCTGATCGGCGACGAAACCGCCCTGCCCGCCATCGCCCGCCGCCTCGAAGGCCTGGCGGCCAATCGCAAGGCGCTGGTGGTGATCGAAGTGGAGAACGGCAAGGAGCAGCAAACCCTGGAAAGCGCGGCGCAGGTCAATGTGATCTGGGTGTTGCGTGAGGGCGGCAAAGACAATCTGCTGGCCACCATCAAACAATTGCAGGTGCCCAAGGGCAATCTGTATGCATGGGTGGCGACGGAAACAAAAGTCTCGCGGCAGATCCGCCGGGTACTGCTCGATGAGCACGGGCTGGATGAGCAGTTCGTCAAAGCCGTCGGCTACTGGCGTGCCGAAGGCTCGGAAGAAGAGTGAATACGCGCGGCGGCGCTGTTAAAGGCGCCGCCCTTGCCAGCGATCAAGCCCGATCACCAGCAACGCCATCAGCACAAAACCCAGCAGAATCCCCCCGGCATTGACGAACACCTGTGGATAACCCAGCAGCGCCACGTCAATGAACGGATAGGCGTAAGCCCCCAGCAAATGCCCGCGCAACAGCGCATAGGCGAAGTACACCAGCGGATAGATCAGCCACAGCGGCAGGTGCTTCAGACGCAGGGTGCCCTTCGGCACACACAACCACCAATAAGCCAGAAACAGCAGCGGCATCACGTCGTGCAGCAATTCGTCAGCGATAAACTGCCAGCCCTGCGGATGCCACAGATGTCTCAGCAGAATGCTGTAGGCCAGGCCCACCACCGCAATGCTGACGGCAATCCCGCTGCTGACCCGGGGTTGCACAAACCACTGGCGCGCAGCGGATTCGCGATGGGTCACCGCGCAGGTCAGCACCACCGCCACCAGGGTGTTGGTGATCACGGTGAAGTAGCTGAAGAAACTCACCAGCCCGCCCAGCAGGCTGGCGCCGACACTCAGCCGTGCGAAGAAAATCAGGTACAGCTGAATCCCCAGGCCGGCCCAGCCCAGCACCGCGGCCGAAGTGATCAGGCGTCGCCGCCATAGGGCGTTCATCTCAGAGCGGTCGCTTGGTGCGCATCAGCTTCACGTACAGACGCTCAACCTTTTCCCGCGCCCATGGCGTCTTGCGCAAAAAGGTCAGGCTCGACTTGATGGTCGGATCGCTCTTGAAGCAGCGGATGTCGATGCGCTCGGCCAGGCCCGACCATTCGTAGTGGGTTACCAGTGCATTGAGGATTTGTTCGAGGGTCACGCCGTGCAGCGGATCGGGATTGTGGTCGTTCATGCCGGGCCTTTGGGCGAAGTGAAAATGCAGAAGCCGCGCACCTTAGCCGAGGGGCAGAGCCGGTGGAAGGCCTTCCTTCAAATGTAGGTGAACCGCACAAGATCGCAGGCTCCATCATCCCGGGCAATGTGATCGATTGCCGCACTGTTACCGAATCCGAAAGGGTTCATGTCTGCAAAAGCACTTTGTGTTTTTGTAACAGGACATTATCCTGCCGCCCTTCTGCTGAATCGCTTCACTGCCTGCGTCAAATCGTAGCGGCCAGCTTATCCCCCAAAAAGATCAAGAAAGACCTATTCAATGCCCGATTTTCCGCTCTCCAGAGACAGCGCTATCTCAACCCTGCGCCTGATCGGCGGCTGCACCGCCCTTGGCCTCGCCACCTGCACCCAGGCCGCCTCGGCCTTCGACAGTGAATCACCGTGGATGCTCGGTGACTGGAACGGCACCCGCAGCGAACTCTCGGCAAAAGGCATCGACTTCAAGCTCGACTACACCGGTGAAATGGGCAGCAACCTGCACGGCGGCTACGACCACGACCGCACCGCGCGCTACAGCGACCAATGGGGCCTCGGCACTCATCTGGACCTGCAAAAACTGCTGGGCTGGGATGACGCCGAATTCCAGCTGACCGTGACCAAACGCAGCGGCAACAACATCAGCAACGACCGCATCAACGACCCGCGCGTCGGTGGCTTCACCTCGGCCCAGGAAGTCTGGGGCCGTGGCCAGACCACCCGCCTGACGCAGATGTGGTACCAGCAGAAATTCTTCGATCAGAAACTCGACATCAAGGTCGGCCGCTTCGGCGAAGGCGAAGACTTCAACAGCTTCCCGTGCGACTTCCAGAACTTGGCGTTCTGCGGCTCGCAGGTCGGCAACTGGGTCGGCGGCATCTGGTACAACTGGCCGGTCAGCCAATGGGCAATGCGCGTCAAATATCACCTGACGCCGGAGCTGTACGCGCAAGTCGGCGCCTATGAGCAGAACCCGTCGAACCTCGATCGCGGTAACGGCTTCAAACTCAGCGGCAGCGGCACCCAGGGCGCGATCCTGCCGATCGAACTGGTGTGGAAGCCGAAACTGAACGGCCTGCCGGGCGAATACCGCGCCGGTTACTACTACAGCAACGCCAAGGCCACCGACGCCTATAAAGACAGCAACGGCCAGCCGGCGGCCCTGAGCGGCGAAGCCTATCGCAGCGCTTCAAGCAAACACGGTGTGTGGCTCGGCGTGCAGCAGCAGATCACCAGCGTCGCCAGCGACAACTCTCGCGGCTTGAGCGTGTTCGCCAACGGCACGATGCACGACAAGAAGACCAACGCCGTCGACAACTACGTCCAGGCCGGCGTGGTCTACAAAGGCCTGTTCGACGCCCGCGCCAGGGACGACATCGGTTTCGCTCTGGCTCGCGTTCACGTCAATCCGGCCTATCGCAAGAACGCCGAAGCGACCAACCAGGCCCGCGCCGTCTACGACTACGACGATCCGTCCTACCTGCCGCCGCAGGACACCGAATACAGCGCCGAACTCTATTACGGCGTGCACGTGACGAACTGGCTGACCGTGCGCCCGAACCTGCAATACATCCGCCATCCGGGCGGCGTGGACAAGGTCGATGACGCGCTGATCGGCGGGATCAAGATCCAGTCGTCGTTCTGATCGACACCGCCTTGCACGAAATTTAGCTAGCTACACAAGTTTTACTTGAACCATGCCCACGCCAAATCGTCATCTACAGTGACTACAGCGCGGGACTACATAAACGTCACGGAGAATCACACTATGAGCACTGAAGGTGCTTCGAGTCGAAGCCGTCTTCTGCCGAACCTGCTCGGCATTCTGCTTCTACTGATGGGCCTGGCCATGCTGGCCGGGGGAATCAAGCTGAGCACGCTCGGCGGCTCGCTGTACTACCTGCTGGCCGGCATCGGCATCACGCTGACCGGCATTCTGATGTTGATGCGCCGTCGCGCAGCACTGGGCCTGTACGCCATCGTGCTGTTCGCCAGCACCGTCTGGGCGCTGTGGGAAGTCGGCCTGGACTGGTGGCAACTGGTGCCGCGTCTGGCGCTGTGGTTTGTCCTCGGCTTCGTGATGCTGCTGCCGTGGTTCCGTCGTCCGCTGTTGCTCGCAGGCCCTGCGCCGATGGGCACCGGTGGTTTGACCGTGGCCGTGATCCTGGCCGGCGTCACCGCTCTGGCCAGTCTGTTCACCCACCCGGGCGAAACCTTCGGCGAACTGGGTCGCGACACCGCCGGTACCACCAGCACCGCGCCAGCCATGCCCGACGGCGACTGGCAGGCCTATGGCCGCACCGAGTTCGGTGATCGCTACTCGCCTCTGAAGCAGATCACCCCGGCCAACGTCGGCAAGCTGCAAGAAGCCTGGCGCATCCAGACCGGCGACCTGCCGAGCGCTGATGACCCGGTCGAGCTGACCAATGAAAACACCCCGCTGAAAGCCAACGGCATGCTCTACGCCTGCACCGCCCACAGCAAAGTGCTGGCGCTGGACCCGGACACCGGCAAGGAACTGTGGCGCTTCGACCCGCAGATCAAGAGCCCGGTCGGCTTCAAGGGCTTCGCCCACATGACCTGCCGTGGCGTGTCGTACTACGACGAAGCCGCGTACGCCAAGTCGCAAAACGCGGCGTCCGCCGTCATCTCCGAGGCCGGCAAAGCCGTCGCCCAGGCCTGCCCGCGTCGCCTGTACCTGCCGACCGCCGATGCCCGCCTGATCGCACTGAATGCCGACACCGGCAAGATCTGCGAAGGCTTCGGCACCAACGGTGTGGTTGACCTGACCCAAGGCATCGGCCCGTTCACCGCCGGTGGTTACTACTCCACCTCGCCAGCCGCCATCACCCGTGATCTGGTGATCATGGGCGGTCATGTCACCGACAACGAATCGACCAACGAGCCATCGGGCGTGATCCGCGCCTTCGACGTGCGCGACGGTCACCTGGTGTGGAACTGGGACAGCGACAAGCCTGACGCCACCGAGCCTTTGGCCCCGGGCGAGACCTACAGCCGCAACTCGGCCAACATGTGGTCGCTGGCCAGCGTCGATGAAAAACTTGGCATGGTTTACCTGCCACTGGGCAACCAGACGCCAGACCAGTGGGGCGCCGACCGCACCCCGGGCGCCGAGAAATTCAGCGCCGGCGTCGTCGCCCTGGACCTGGCCACCGGTAAAGTGCGCTGGAACTACCAGTTCACCCACCACGACCTGTGGGACATGGACGTCGGCAGCCAGCCAACCCTGCTGGACATGAAAACCGCCGACGGCATCAAGCCTGCACTGATCGCCCCGACCAAACAGGGCAGCCTGTACGTCCTCGACCGTCGTGACGGCACGCCGATCATCCCGATCCGCGAGATCCCGGTTCCGCAAGGCGCCGTGAAAGGCGACCACACCGCCCCGACCCAGGCCCGTTCGGACCTGAACCTGCTGGCCCCGGAACTGACCGAAAAAGCCATGTGGGGCGCCAGCCCGTTCGACCAGATGCTGTGCCGCATCCAGTTCAAGGAACTGCGCTACGAAGGCCAATACACGCCTCCGTCGGAACAGGGCAGCCTGATTTATCCGGGTAACGTCGGCGTGTTCAACTGGGGCGGCGTATCGGTCGACCCGGTTCGCCAGATGCTGTTCACCAGCCCGAACTACATGGCCTTCGTCTCGAAAATGGTGCCGCGCGAAAAAGTCGCCGCCGGCAGCAAGCGCGAGAGCGAAACCGCTGGCGTGCAACCGAACACCGGCGCGCCATATGCGGTGATCATGCACCCGTTCATGTCGCCACTCGGCGTACCGTGCCAGGCCCCGGCGTGGGGCTACGTCGCTGGTATCGACCTGACCACCGGCAAAGTCGTCTGGAAACGCAAAAACGGCACCAGCCGCGACAGCTCGCCAGTCCCGATCGGCTTCACCCTGGGCGTGCCAAGCATGGGCGGCTCGATCGTCACTGCCGGCGGCGTCGGCTTCCTCAGCGGCACCCTCGACCAGTACCTGCGCGCCTATGACGTGAACACCGGTAAGGAACTGTGGAAATCGCGTCTGCCGGCCGGCGGCCAAGCGACCCCGATGACCTACACCGGCAAGGACGGCAAGCAATACGTTCTGCTCGTTGTCGGCGGTCACGGTTCGCTGGGCACCAAGATGGGTGACTATGTGATTGCGTACAAACTGCCGGAATAAGTTTTAGAGGCGGTAAAAGCAAAGGCGACGCCCTGCCAAGGGTGTCGCCTTTTTTGTGGGCGCCAATCGCCAATCGATATAAAAGACTGTCAACTCTGACAGGCGCGGTTCTGCTCATTTGCTCCGATCATCAACCCTGAGAAGCGGTTGAATCATGGAGCCAGCGATGTCCGCCCCCCACCACTTTGGCAACCACTGGATCGAGTCTCTGGTCAACGGACAGACCCGGCTCCATCAGTTGCCCGCACACCTTGCGCCCGATGAAGCCAACCTGATACGACGCGAGGCCCTACAACGAATCAACGGGTCGTCCCTGCAGGCGATCGGCGAATATCAGCACGACGCGCGACCGGTTCATTGCGAGAACCGCATCGGCTCCATACAGATTCCGCTGGGTGTCGCCGGACCGCTGCTTGTCAAAGGCCAGGCCATTACGGCTCAGGAACCGGTCTATGTGCCCATGGCCACCACCGAAGGCGCGCTGATCGCCAGCACCTCGCGCGGTTGCCGCGCCTTGCATGCCGCCGGCGGCGCCGTAGTGCGGGTCGAGGACGTGGGCATTACCCGCGCGCCTGTGTTTCGCACCAGCGGCATTGAACAGGCCCAAACCTTTCTCGCCTGGATCCGCGACCACTACCCGCAGATCAAGCAATGTTGCGAACAGGACAGCCACTATCTGCAATTGCAGGAAATCGTGCCGGCAGTGGTCGGCAGAACGATTTACCTGCGTTTTCGCTTCCACAGCGCCGATGCCATGGGCATGAACATGGCAACCCTTGCCTGCGACCGAGCGATTATCCAGTTGATCAGCCCGGAAACAGGCGTGCCCTGCATCAGCATCTCGGGCAACTATTGCACCGATAAAAAAGCGGCAATGGTCAATTTCCTCAACGGACGCGGCCAGCGCATTCATGCCGAAGCCCACCTGAGCGCCGACATCCTGCGCGATATTCTCAAAACCAACTCCACCGACCTGTGCGAACTGCAATACCGCAAGAACCTGCTCGGTTCCGCCATGGCCGGCGCCATCGGCCACAACGCCCATCACGCCAATATCCTCGCCGCGTTTTTCATCGCCACCGGTCAGGATGTCGCTCAGGTGGCCGAAAGTGCGGTAGGCATCACTTGTATCGAAGCCTGTGAACACGGAGCCATTTACGCCTCGGTCCTGTTGCCGGACACGCCGTTGGGAACAGTCGGCGGCGGTACCGGGTTGTCCACCCAGCGCGAAGCCCTGGCCTTGATGGGGATCGTCCCGGGCAGTAAAAAGCCAGGCGTCGACACCCGGCGGCTGGCGGAAATTCTCGGTGCGCTGGTACTGGCGGGGGAACTGTCGATCATGGCCGCCCAAGCCTCGCATCAGCTGGCTTCAGCACACCAGCGATTGGGGCGCTGAGCATGCCCGTGATCCATGCCAGAGCGCCCGGCAAAATCATCCTGATGGGGGAACATGCCGCGCTGCATGGATGTCCGGCCATTGCCTGTGCCGTGGGGCTTTACTGCAACGTGTGGATATCCCCGCACGAGAGTCGGCAGATCGACGTGCAACTGCCCGACCTTGCGTTCCAGCACCGCTATGACCCCGAGCAATTGGCCGACTACATCCGCCATGTTCGTCTGGCCTGGGCGCATTATCGGCGCGGCCCGAGTACCTCCAGTTTTGCGCGACTCAACGTCAGCGCCCCCGACCACCTGATCAAATGCGCCATGGGTGAAATCCTGCTGCGACTCGCGCCCGCCAACTGGCAGGGCTTTGTCCTGCGGGTGCAATCACAGATTCCGACCGGCGCCGGCTTCGGCAGCTCCGGCGCACTGGCCGTCACGCTCATGGCTGCACTGTCGCAGCTGTTCCGGCTGACAGAAGCCGATTGTCCGCTCGAGCAATTGGCCCTGGCGGTAGAACGCTATCAGCACGGCGAACCCTCGGGCATCGACCACAACACCAGCCTGCTGGGCTCGGTTGTCATAGGCCGGCGTGACGCGCAGGGCCCGTTCAATCTGCGCACGCTACCCGACAGCCCTGTGCTCCTGCCGCCCGGCACGTTGCGAGTGTTCAACACCGGAACCGCCCGCGAGAGCACCGGCCAAGTCATCGCCGCCACCCGATACCGGCTCGAAGGTGCCAACAATCCATTGCTGGCCAGCATGCAACGCAATACCGAGCGCTTCTGTTCGCTGCTGCAACAATCGCGACCGATGCCGGAAACGCTTCGCGCGGTGATACGCGATTACCAGGCGGATCTGGAAAAGCTGGGCGTCGTCCCCGCCGCCGTCGCCCGGTTGATTCGCTCGATAGAAAACGCAGGAGGAGCAGCCAAAATCTGCGGCGCGGGAGCCCTGACCGGTCACCAGGCCGGCGCGCTGCTGGTGACGGGCGCAGAAGAGGTGCCGCAGCTTTCGCGGTATCAGCGAATCGACGCACCGCTCGCGGTGGCGGGACTCGAGATCATCCGTTCATGAATCGCACCAGCGTCTCGTCCCCGGCCAACATTGCACTGATCAAGTATTGGGGCATGCGCGACGCTCACAACACCTTGCCCAATAACGCCTCGCTTTCGATGACCCTGAGCCGCTGCGTCAGTATCTGCACGCTGGCGCCATTGCCAGGTGGCTCGGCCGATGAATTTCTATGGAAAAACAGGCAAGGCGCACTGGTACCGGCCGATCCCACCCTGCGCGCCGGGATCGAACATCACCTGCACGCCTTGCGCGAACATTTCGATCACTGGCAACCGCTTCGCATCGCAACCACCAACCGTTTCCCGACCGGCGCCGGCATCGCCTCGTCGGCAGCGGGTTTCAGCGCACTTGCAGCGGCATTTGCCGTGTATCGCGGACACTCGCTGACGCATCCCACCCTCAGCGATCTTGCGCGCCTGTCCGGCTCCGGCTCGGCGGCGCGCTCGGTCTGCGGTGGTTTTGTGCAGTGGCCCGGCAATGCGCAGCTGCTTTCGGGGCCGCCCCTGCAAATCGCTCCCGCACGGCACTGGCCACTGCATGATCTGATCGCCGTGGTCGATGCCCGACACAAAACCGTCAGCTCCCGCCAGGGTCATCTGCTCGCCACCAGCAGCGAGTTTTATCCGACCCGTTTGAAGCTGCTGCCGGAGCGTCTGGAACAAGTGCACCGCGCCATTCTCGAATGCGACTTCACCCGACTGGCCGATGCCGTGGAGCGCGAAGCCATCGAACTGCACCTGATCGCCATGACTTCGCAGCCACCGGTTTTCTATTGGCGCCCGGCGACACTGGCCGTGCTGGAACAGGTCCGCCAACTGCGTCGCGAAGGCCTGGACGTCTGCGCCACCCTCGATGCCGGCCCCAACGTACATGTGCTGTGCACGCCGCAACATTCCCCCCGCGTGTTTGCTGCACTGCGCAAACTGCCTGACATCCAGCGCTGGATACTCGATAGAGCGGGCGACGGGCCCCGGCGGCTGGAGCAGCATCTGTTTTGAAACTTGCGTCCTACAGACGGGGTGTTTTTTGGGGATGATTCCGACAAGTCGCGTCGGTTGTCCCTAGGAAACGGGGTGGATAGGCTTTCAGGGTCGCTGAAACATTCAGCGATGGGGCGTCGCGGCCCGATAACTGATGCATAATCGCCAACCTCACGGCACCCCGGTGCCTGTTGTTTGTGTCATGGCGGCTGTGCGCGGGATACCTTCCTTGAATGTATGCCGATTCCTCAGTTATCGGTCCGCGAACCCGCGTACAGCTGCCACCTCAGATTGCGTCGCGGCAATCGAAGGCAGCTCCAAATTCACCAACTGAGTATTCACCATGAAAAAACCAACATCCAATCCCCCCGAATCAAACGACGCATCGCCCTAACGAATCGCCAGATTCCAAAAAACTCCACGAAGCCGCCGAGCGCGCCCTCGACCATTACCTGAAACCCAACGCCACCACCCTGCGCTTCCATAAACCCAGCACCATGTTCCAGGTCGCCCCCGATCAGGACAGCGAAAGCCTGCTGGTGCACGCCTGCGAATCACTGGCACAGGCCAGCCTCATGACCAGCGACATCGCCGCACACATCGACCTCCCGCAGCGGCGGACGATTCTGGCCATTCAGCAAATCATCATGCTGGCTGAACTGGCGGTGAATCGGGTGCTGGATAATGTTGAGGTTGATCGGTATCCAGCCTGATTATTGAAAATACCGCTGCGCGAAGAAGGGCTTGTGGTGCGTTCTGCCTGAGGCACCACGAGCCCTTCCGACCGTCAAATCCGTTGTTTTTTGACAATGCCCGGAGCCAGCCGGTTTTTATCTCACCCTGATCATTTGCAGATCGTGTTCAAGCATATTGATCAAGTTCTGCAGGTATTTGAATCGCTTATCTTTTTTCTCCCAACGATCAATGAACAGCAAGCCGTGATCGTTGACCTGGATCGGTGTCTCGACGATTTCACCGGTCCTGGATTTATGCACCAGACGGAGCGCACTCGTGTCTGAACTGTCGATCATGAACATCCCGGCACCGGTCAGTTTGCTGCGGCTGACAGACTGCACCGGGACTGGTTTTTTCCCTCCGGCGACGGCCGCCTCCATCAAGAAATCGCTGCGCAGGGCGCGGCTAGTGGTTCCCATCCTGCCGGCCACAACTTCCCACCTCCCGCGATGGATACCTTTGGCCAGTTCCGGAGCGGTGTCGCGCACATGGAGACTGACTGCCGAGAGGGTATCCGCCAGCCCCGGTACACCCAGGTTGTAATTGGTGTGGGCACTGCCGATCAGGGCCACCCATTTATGCGGTCCGTGTGCCAGTTGGTCGGCTTTGATCACCTGAGTGGCGAAATAGCTGAACATCTCGTTGCGAGAAATATCGGTGTCACGCAAGCCCTTGACGTGGTACGACACCGTGCAATCGAGTGCCCTGATACGGATGTTGTACTTGGCCGCCGCCTGACAGACCTCTGTGTACGTATCGTTACCGGCATGGGTGGGCATCTGGCCACGGTCCTGAACGCGCAGATAAGCCTTCAGTCGGTCCGGCATGCGCTGTGTCCGGTAAAAAACATCCAGGTCAGCCTGATGCAGATCGGTGAACAGATGCTCCATGTACAGCGTGTCATACCCGGCTTGCTTGAGCGCCTTCATGTGTTTTTTCAGCAGCACTTTGCTCGATACGTCGCTATGGGCCTCGCCGATCAGCAGGTTCAAGCGTCCGTCAGCCAACTGCCGCAAAAAACCTTCGAATGAGGTGTCTGAGGTGATTGTCGGGAGCCTGGCAGCTGCGGGGGGAGTGTACTGAGCAAAAGTGTCCCGGGCTTTTTTCCCGAGACGCTCGCGGTTGGTGATGAACGCATCATGCGCCGGTCTTTCTTTAGGTGCGGACGGGGAATAACGTGAATCCAAGGCATGGCGTTGGTGCAACATGTTCGCGATATCGTCACGCAGGGAGGCCGGGATATCGTAGTCGCTGAAATGCTCGACAACAGAAGCAATCGGAGCGGGCCTGGAGACGGGCTGGGGAGCCTTGTATGCCGTCGGCCATTGCACACGATAATCGCCCTTGGCAGCCGCATCCCCCGCGTTTGTCCCGGCCGAATCGAGGCTGATACGTGCTGACTGATCCAGGGCAACGTCTTCTACACGCACGGCGACAGCAGCATGCAGGTCAGCCAGGCCAGGGGTTTTGTCGGAGGTGCACATGCGTGATTGTTCAGTGAGAACCACCCAGCGCTCCTCGGGCGCATCGGCGATATCGGCGGCCAGCGTCTTGTGTGAATAGAAATTTCTGATGAGGTTGCTTCGAGGGGTCAATGGCGAGACATCGGCCAGGACCAGAGCCCCGTCCAGGTTGTAGCTGGTCGAAGCATCCAGCGCATGGATTTTCAGACCTTTTTCGCGAGCCGCACGCACCAGTGCCAGATACGAGTGTGGTGCGTCTTTCTCATGTCCCAGTGCACGATCGACGGCTTCAAGATGAGTTTTGATGTGCTTCCAGGTTCCACCCTTGTTCATTTTTGCCAGCTTGACATTGAAGACATCACCCGCCAGGTATTCCACGTAAAGCCGCTTGTAGCCGTGACTGACGAGTGCGTCCAGATTATCGATCAGCAGTTGTTTGCTGGCGATCGAATCGGGCCGGGCGCCGATCACCAGATTTTTCCCTTTGACAGTATCGCTGCCGATCAACCGGGCAAATGACAGGTCGCCGGCGACTGCCGGGACTTCGGCGCGGGCTGCCAGCGGGGCAAGTCCGGCGAAATGAGCAGTGGCGTCTGCGCTGAGCTTTTCGACCTGCTTGAGGTATGCGGTGCGTGTCGAGGCAAGCTCATGGGCGGCGCCTTCCATGACGACGGCGGGCGTGATGGCTATATCGTCCTGACTGCGCAGGAGGATGTTCTGCCTGGTTTGCGGATTCATCACCGTTTCGATGCGTTCCCGGTACTTGGGCTCTACGCCATAGTCCTTATACGGTCCGGGGGTCTCTGGTACAGGCTCATACTTGGGCGCTCCACCGACCATGCCACTACGTACCAGAACGCCATCGGAATTGCGCACGGTCAGAATGCCGGTAGAAACGAGTTCGCTGGAATCCGGCTTGAACCGATAGAGCAAATAACGACCGAGTTCGTCAGGACTGTTCCTGGTATAGAACAGTTGGTTTCTGAAAGACACCACATGCATGTCTTTCAAATGAGGTTGGGTTGCCACGTCATCAATCACGGCCATGACATGTTCCAGTTGATTTCTGGCGCTGGCACTGGAGAGGCGTGGCAGCAAAAGACTGCGTGTGGGTTTGAGCGGTTTCAACATCGGACGCAGGTCGGTCAGTACCGCCCCGGCACTGTTGAACAGATAGCCGAGCCAACGCTCAAAAGCTTCACCGTGGTCACCCTGGCGATAGGCGTGCAGGGCGAGCATGCCGTCCTTGAAAGCCAACAGCAGACCGCTACTCAGGCTCAGCAGCGGGAACGGCGCAGTGGCAATGGCGGTGAACAGTTCGACAGTGATCCATACCAGACCGGCGATCATTCCGGCACGGCTGGTGGTGGTCGCGTTAACGTCGTCGATCCGACGTTGCAGCTTCATGTTGTAAAGGGCAAAGCGCAGATCACTGACTGCCGCGACCGCGTGGGTCGAGTCGTAACGCGCAGGGCTGGGTGTCGTTTTATTGAGGCCTGCGGGCAGCTCCTTCCTGATATTTTCAAGGTACTTGCTTACACGGGGCCGGGCGCTGACGCTGACTCGCGAGACCAGGTATTCGAGCATGCCGGACAGCTGTTTAAGCAGGTAGTTGAACAGCCGCGCCTCGCGAAAAACCACGCCGTCGGGCGCATCGGGTGTGTAGAGCAGGACCGGGTTGTCGCCGTGGCTGAACAGCCACGTATCGATCACCCACTCGCCGTCGATCATCAGACGGTGAAGCGCATAATTGGTGCGCGTGGCACCTGAAGTCTCACCCATACTGTCAATACTGCGCTCCAGCCATTGCAGGTCATGACTGGCAATATGGCCTTGCAGCTGGCACTCCAGCGCGGCGTTTTTCATCTGGAGCCGGGTAATCGCCAGGGTCGCATTACGCCTGAAGTCATAGCCTTCGCTTGTCGAACTTTGCAGCTCGGCCTTGACTTTGTCGATGTAGCGTTGGCCGATCCATACACCGGTGACCGAACGCGCGACATTCTCTGCGGTCAGGTTGCTGATATCGATCCCCTGCGGACCTCTGAAGCGCGCCGAGCGGGAAAATTTTTCATCGAGAAAACCGACGCCGTCGGCGTAACCGTCGCGATAAAGCTCCGTGTACGTCAAAGGTGCCGGTGTCCACGAGGGCATGATGGAGGTCGGCGAGAATGCCCAGACGGTATCCGGGTCGACATCGTTGGCCGTGCGTTTGAGCAAGCGATTCAAGCTTATTTTTGCTTGCTCGTGCACATAGTCATCAAAGGTCGGAAAGCGACTGCCCGACAAGGCGTGGCTAATGAACGCACGCAAGACTCCGTCGGCGCCTTCGCCATGGGTCGTCAGTTTCCGGCGGTTGACGGAGGTGGTCGAGCGATACCACAACGGTGTACTGAAATCGTAGTCGTCGGTCCGTGTAGCGAGCATGTGCCTGGCCATCGCACCAAGGCAATCAAGATGACTGCCGTGAGCGAACGTGACCTTGTGATGCTCGTGCGCCTCTGGCTTGAAACTCAGTCCGGACAACACCTGGCGCACCTTCTGGCGAAAACGCATGGGCGCGCGACGGATCAGATAGCCGGCCATGCTGTCGGCGACACTTTGCCGGGCCCAGCCAAGCAAGTGAGTCTGGCATTCGAGCTCACTGTCGAAAGCCTGGAATTGCTGCTCTCGCGGCGCCTCTGGCGTACACAGCAACAACCGTTTGATCGCGCCGCCGTCATCGTTCTGGCACAGCACCCACAAGTCCTGTAACTGTGCGCCGTGCAGCGACACGGTGGCGGCGCGCAGGCGGGAATCGCGGCCGTCACGCAGGCGCTGGATCAGTTGCAGGTCACTGTCGAGCAGATGCCCTTGCAGCACTGCCGTGTGAGCGAGGGCGACGATACGGTGATCGAGCATCTGCTCGATGGCGGACTTGATCGCAGGCCTGGCCTGTAGCGTTTTTTGCAAGTCATAGAAATTAGTTCGAGGCTGCAGTTCCAGGGCTTGCTTGATCAGCCACGCTGGTGTCACGTCAGCGTAGGCTGGTGGCAAAGGCTCGTCATTGTAAGTGAGGGTGGTGTGCTTCAAAAACGCCGAGTCCGGTAATTCATCGCCGGTGTGCGGGCCGCGCAAGGTCAGCTCAAGCAAACTGCTTTGTTGCACATAATTACCGTATCCCGGTACTTGACGAACGGTGGATAGGCTTAATTTTTCGGGCTCGATATCGTCGATTTCCAGATCTTCGCTCAGGCGCTCCAGCCATTGCTGGCGGGCCAGGGCCGTCAGGCTGCCTGCCGGTCCCATCAGGTCGAGCAGGTGTTGCCGCCTCTGCTGGTAGTTGCGCAGGTGCTGCGTCAGTGCGTTTTTTTGCGCAGTGCTGGCGCTCCGATACCAGTGCGGTGCGCTATCGCGCAGATGGCGTTCGAACAAGGATTGCGCGCGCAATTCCATACGCGACGTGAGATCCGGCAATGCGGCGGCAATTGCGCGCTCCAGGGCCGCGAGCAATAGCGTGGGGTCTTGCAGCGGGTTATCGGAGAAGCTCAAGGCGCGCTCGATATCCTGCGTACGTTTTTCGATCAGCGCATCGTAGATGTGTTCGAACAAGGGCTTGCTGTCGATCGGTACGAGCGACAGCGGCCAGATACCTGCTGCGCCCACAGCGTGATAGCGCGTCGGCAGCATGTGCATGAATTCTTGGCTTGCACTGGCCTGGTTCAGTGACGCGCGCAACTGGTTGTCGAGATCAGCCAGGGAATTGAAGAATTCGATGCCCCTTGCGGGGGTGAACAGCAACGCGTAACCCATGCCTTGGTCTGTCTGCAGATCCTTGACCTGGCGGGTGTTTTTTTCCGTGACGAGGAAGGCGCCGGCCAGCTCGACGATGGTGTCCTGGTAGCTGAACTGCAGCGCGTAAGTGGCTGGACGCAGCATAGGTACCCTATTGAGTTTTTGAAGAAGCTCGCCGGCTTGCGGGTGCAGCAGGCGGTCGCTGACGGCTTGCCTTGCTTCGTTGCCGATGGCGGTGAAGCCCGCGTCATATACGAGGAAGCTTTTCGCCGGTTTGCCGTCGATGCGGTCGCGCATGTCCATGCCGGCCAGTTGGCTAGCCAGTCCGTTTTTCAGCGTTGCGATCAACTTTTTGCCGTCGGCGCTTTTCAGATCGCTGTTTTCCACCACCTGATACAGCGCGCGACTGCGTTGCAGGTAGCTTGTACGGTAGGTTTTCAGTTGCTCATCGAGGCGTTTCAGGAAGGCCTGTTCGCTGGTCGGTTTCTGTGCGGGAAGCAATGGGGTTGGGGTATTGAACAAATAATGGGCGATCACGTTGAGATCGTTTTTGATCTCTTCGGGTGTGGGAGGGGTGGTGATACTCATTGGCACACGTCCATGTTGAGAATGAGGGCGCAGCATGGCGAAGGGCAGTCCTGACAAGGTGGTACACATACACTTCCAGACGAGGTCCTAAACCTGTCAAAGCCCTGAACACACAACCAGAAACACCCACCCCATTGAAACCACCAAAACCCTGCCCCATCTAACAGCCATACCCCATTGCGCAGGTGCCCCATGAGCGACCAGCAAGAATTCCCCGAGAACCCCGACGACATCACCGAAACCGACGCCGAACACATCGAACACCACGTCCCAGGCAAAGGTCTGGCCCTGCCCGGCCAGAACCTGCCGGACAAGGTGTACATCATGCCGATCCACAACCGCCCGTTCTTCCCGGCTCAGGTCCTGCCGGTCATCGTCAACGAAGAACCCTGGGCTGAAACCCTCGAACTGGTCAGCAAATCCGAACACCACTCCCTGGCCCTGTTCTTCATGGACACGCCCCAGGAAGACCCGCGCCACTTCGACACCAAGGCACTGCCGCAATACGGCACCCTGGTCAAGGTGCACCACGCCAGCCGCGAAAACGGCAAACTGCAATTCGTCGCCCAGGGCCTGAGCCGCGTCCGCATCAAGACCTGGCTCAAACACCACCGCCCGCCGTATCTGGTGGAAGTCGAATACCCGCACCAGCCCACCGAGCCGACCGACGAGGTCAAGGCCTACGGCATGGCTCTGATCAACGCGATCAAGGAACTGCTGCCGCTCAACCCGCTGTACAGCGAAGAGCTGAAGAACTACCTCAACCGCTTCAGCCCCAACGATCCGTCGCCGCTGACCGACTTCGCCGCCGCCCTTACCTCGGCGACCGGCAATGAGTTGCAGCAAGTGCTCGACTGCGTGCCGATGCTCAAGCGCATGGAAAAAGTCCTGCCGATGCTGCGCAAGGAAGTCGAAGTTGCGCGCCTGCAGAAAGAAATCTCCGCCGAAGTGAACCGCAAGATCGGCGAGCATCAGCGCGAGTTCTTCCTCAAGGAACAGCTCAAGGTCATCCAGCAGGAACTCGGCCTGACCAAGGACGACCGCAGCGCCGACCTCGAACAGTTCGAGCAGCGCCTGGAAGGCAAAGTCCTGCCGACCCAGGTGCAGAAGCGTCTCGAAGAAGAGATGAACAAACTGTCGATCCTCGAAACCGGATCGCCGGAATACGCGGTCACCCGCAACTACCTCGACTGGGCGACCTCGGTGCCGTGGGGCGTGTACGGCGAGGACAAGATCGACCTCAAGCACGCGCGCAAGGTGCTGGACAAACACCACGCCGGCCTCGACGACATCAAGGACCGGATCCTCGAATTCCTCGCGGTCGGTGCCTACAAAGGTGAAATCAGCGGCTCCATCGTGCTGCTGGTCGGCCCGCCGGGCGTGGGTAAAACCAGTGTCGGCAAATCGATCGCCGAATCGCTCGGCCGGCCGTTCTACCGTTTCAGCGTCGGCGGCATGCGTGACGAGGCCGAAATCAAGGGCCACCGCCGCACTTACATTGGTGCGCAGCCGGGCAAACTGGTGCAGGCGTTGAAAGACGTAGAAGTGATGAACCCGGTGATCATGCTCGACGAGATCGACAAGATGGGCCAGAGCTACCAGGGCGATCCAGCCTCGGCGCTGCTGGAAACCCTCGATCCGGAACAGAACGTCGAATTCCTCGACCACTATCTGGACCTGCGGATGGACCTGTCGAAAGTCCTGTTCGTCTGCACCGCCAACACTCTGGATTCGATTCCCGGCCCGTTGCTGGACCGGATGGAAGTGATTCGCCTGTCGGGTTATATCACCGAAGAAAAAGTCGCCATCGCCAAGCGTCACCTGTGGCCGAAACTGCTGGAAAAGGCCGGCGTGTCCAAGGGCAGCCTGAGCATCAGCGACACGGCGCTCAAGGCCTTGATCGACGGTTACGCCCGTGAAGCCGGCGTGCGTCAGCTGGAAAAACAGATGGGCAAACTGGTGCGCAAAGCGGTGATGAAGCTGATCGACGACCCGAAAGCGGTGATCAAGATCGGCCCGAAAGATCTCGAAGCGTCCCTCGGCCATCCGGTGTTCCGCAACGAACAGGTGCTGTCCGGCACCGGCGTGATCACCGGCCTGGCGTGGACCAGCATGGGCGGCGCGACTCTGCCGATCGAAGCCACGCGGATTCACACGTTAAATCGTGGTTTCAAACTCACCGGGCAACTGGGCGATGTGATGAAGGAATCGGCCGAGATCGCCTACAGCTACGTCAGCTCGCACCTCAAATCCTTCGGTGGCGATACGAAATTCTTCGATGAAGCTTTCGTCCACCTGCACGTGCCGGAAGGTGCAACACCGAAAGACGGCCCGAGCGCCGGCGTGACCATGGCCAGTGCCTTGCTCTCCCTCGCTCGTAACCAGCCGCCGAAAAAAGGCGTGGCGATGACCGGTGAATTGACACTGACCGGGCATGTACTGCCGATTGGCGGGGTGCGCGAGAAGGTGATTGCGGCGCGGCGCCAGAAGATTTTCGAGTTGATTCTGCCGGAGGCGAATCGCGGCAACTTCGAGGAACTGCCGGATTACCTGAAAGAAGGCATCACCGTGCATTTCGCCAAGAAGTTTGCGGATGTGGCGAAGGTGCTTTTCTAACCCTCCCCTGCTGATCGTTCCCACGCTCCGCGTGGGAATGCATCCTTTGACGCTCTGCGTCACGCTTGCAAAGGACGCAGAGCGTCCCGGGCGGCATTCCCACGCGGACGCGTTCGACGCCTCGACGTGGGAACGATCACGCCAAGCCTGGCGTTGTCACACTTTGTCTCATCTTCAGTTATGCTCGCCGTTCGTCGCCAACGCCGGAGCCTCTGAATCCATGTCCCCCCTTCGCCTGTTTGTCCCCCTGTCTCTCGCCCTGCTGGCCGCCTGCGCCACGCAACCGAAAACCAACGTGACCGTGGAAAAACAGAGCGAATGCCCGGTGCAACTCACCAATGGGCAAAACCTGATCGTCATGCTCCCGAGCAACCCCACCACCGGCTACCGCTGGGCTATCCAGGATTCCGCCGGCGGCGTATTGCGCGCCCTCAGCCCCGAGGTCTACAGCAATCCGGAAGATGCCGGCGTGGTCGGTGCGGCCGGTCTCTCGACCTGGCGCTTCCAGGCTTTCGCCACCGGCACCGGTCGTCTGCGTCTGACTTCACAGCAACCATGGGCACCGGAAGTGTTGCCGGTGGAAACATTTGACTGCGCCATTTCGGTGAACTGATCGTGGGCTGGCTGATCCTCGCGCTGATGGGCGCCGTGACTTTTCTCTACGGCGTCAGTACCCACGCGGCGTTGCTTTGCCTGCTGGTCAAACCGCTGCCGGTGCTGGCATTGCTCGGCTGGTTGCACGATGCGCCGCCGAGCGAATATCGCCGCTGGATCAGCCTCGGACTGATTTTCTCGTTGATCGGCGATGTGCTGCTGGCGTGGCCGGGGGATTTGTTCGTCTTCGGCCTGGGTGCGTTTCTGGTCGCGCATCTTGCGTATCTCAAGGCTTATCTCAGTGATTGCCGGCGCCTGGCATTGCTGCCGCTGATCCTGGCGCTCAGCGTCGGCGCCGTGCTGTTGGGCATTCTGATTTCCAGTGGACTGGGTCCGTTGACCGTGCCGGTGATCGTTTACGGCACCGCCATCAGCGCCATGCTCTGGCGCGCCCTGGCCCGGCTCGGCAGCAGCGTGCCGCAGCGCTCGGCATTGCTGGCGGCGGGTGGCGCAGTGGCGTTCGTGTTTTCCGACAGCGTGATCGGCATCGATCGTTTTGTCGCACCGTTCCACGCTGCTCCGTACGTCATCATCCTCAGTTACTGGCTGGGGCAGTGGGGCATCGCCGCCTCGGCATTTTCGCAGAGCAAACGTCCGGCCCTTTGACCCGGCGGTTTATCAGACAACCCGCGCATCTGCGCGCCAGTTTGGCTAAAATGCCGGCCTTTTCATCGACACCGCCGGAACCGCCGTGAGCAAAGAACCCGATCGCATTTTCGCCCAGCCGATGGCCCAGGTGCCTGACTTCGCCTTCAACGAAGACGTGGTGCGGGTGTTCCCGGACATGATCAAGCGCTCGGTGCCGGGTTACCCGACCATCGTCGAAAACCTCGGCGTGCTCGCCGCGCAGTTCGCCCGGCCGAACAGCGTGCTCTACGACCTCGGCGCCTCTCTCGGTGCGGTAACCCAGGCCCTGCGCCGGCACGTGCGCACCGACGGTTGCCGGGTGATCGCGGTGGATAACTCGGCGGCGATGGTCGAGCGCTGCCGCGAATACCTCAACGGTCAGGATTCGATGTTCCAGGAGTTGCTGCCAGTGGAGGTGATCGAAGGCGACATCCTCGCCCTCGATTTCAAACCGGCCTCGGTGGTGGCGCTGAACTTCACTCTGCAATTCATCGCCCCGGATCAGCGCACCGCGTTGCTGTCGCGCATTCGCCAATCGTTGCTGCCGGGTGGCGCGCTGATTCTGTCGGAGAAGCTGCGCTTCAACGATGCCGAAGAACACGCGCTGCTCACCGATCTGCACGTCGCATTCAAACGCGCCAACGGCTACAGCGAACTGGAAATCGCCCAGAAGCGCAGCGCCATCGAAAACGTCATGAAGCCCGACAGCCTCGAAGAACACCGCGAGCGCCTGCTGGCGGCCGGGTTCTCGAAAGTCGTGCCGTGGTTCCAGTGTCTTAACTTTGCCTCGTTGATTGCCTTGCCATGATTGATCTGTCTCCCCTCGCCCGCCGTCTGGCCGGTACGCCGCTGGCCGAATGGGCCAACACCCTGCAAGTGCAGCTCGACAAGAAAATGGAGAAAGGCCACGGCGATCTGGAACGCTGGCAAAGTGCGCTGGACGCTTTGCCGAAGCTCCAGCCGACCGAAGTCGACCTGCTCGACGGCCTGAAGCTGGACACCGATTGCGACGACGCAACCCGCGCACAGATGCGCACCGCGCTGATGGGCCTGTCGCCGTGGCGCAAGGGGCCGTTCGATCTGTTCGGCGTGCACGTCGACACCGAATGGCGCTCGGACTGGAAGTGGTCGCGGGTTTCTCCGCATCTGGACCTGAAGGGCAAGCGCATCCTCGATGTCGGTTGCGGCAACGGCTACTACATGTGGCGCATGCTCGGCGCCGGTGCCGACAGCGTGATCGGCGTCGATCCGAACTGGCTGTTCTTCTGCCAGTTCCAGGCGGTGCAACGTTATCTGTCAGAGCCGAATGCCTGGCACCTGCCGTTCCCGTTCGAAGACCTGCCGCCGAACCTGGAAGGCTTCGACACGGTGTTTTCCATGGGCGTGTTCTACCACCGTCGTTCGCCGATCGAGCATTTGCTGGCGCTGAAGGATTGCCTGGTGAAGGGTGGCGAACTGGTGCTGGAGACATTGGTGGTCGAAGGCGACAAGCATCAAGTGCTGGTGCCGGAAGACCGTTATGCGCAGATGCGCAATGTGTGGTTTTTGCCATCGGTGCCGGCGCTGGAACTGTGGCTGCGGCGCGCGGGTTTCACCGATGTGAAATGTGTGGATGTGAGCACCACCACCGTCGAAGAGCAGCGCGGGACCGAGTGGATGAAGTATCAGTCGTTGAGCGACTTCCTCGATCCGCAAGATCACAGCAAGACGATCGAAGGGCTGCCGGCGCCGATGCGCGCCGTCATCGTCGCGAAGAAGTAACGATCCCTTCCAGACACTGCAAAAAATTGTGGGAGCTGGCTGGCCAGCTCCCACAGGGTTTGATGTTGTGCTTCAGTCTGCGGGTTTCGCCCGCCGCGCCCTGAAGAACTCGGTCAACACCGCCCCGCACTCCTGCGCCAACACCCCGCCTTCATACAGCACTCGATGGTTGAGAAAGCCCTGAGTGAAGAACTGCCCCTGACTCTGCACAATCCCGGCCTTGGGCTCCAGCGCGCCGTACACCACCCGCGCAATCCGCGAATGCACGATCAGCCCGGCGCACATGCTGCACGGTTCCAGCGTCACGTAGAGCGTACTGCCCGGCAGGCGATAGTTGCTCACAGCCTGAGCAGCGGCGCGGATCGCGACCATTTCCGCATGAGCACTCGGGTCACTGGCGCTGATCGGGCAATTGAAGCCGCGACCGATAATCTCGCCATCCTGCACCAGCACCGCGCCCACCGGCACTTCGCCGAGGGCTGCGCCTTGGGCCGCCAACGCCAGGGCTTCGCGCATGAAGTCGCGGTCACGGCTGCGGTCGATGATCGCCGCGGGGCGAATCTGGCGCATCACTTCACCTCGATGGCGGCCATCAGGCCGGTTTCCATGTGGTCGATCACGTGGCAGTGGAACATCCACACGCCAGGGTTATCCGCCACCAACGCCACTTGCGCGCGCTCGTTTTTGCCCAGCAGATAAGTGTCGGTGAAGTACGGCACGATCTTGTGCCGGTTCGACGCAATCACCTTGAAGCTCATGCCGTGCAGGTGGATCGGGTGCTGGTACTGGGTCATGTTCTTCAGTTCGAAAATATAGCTCTGACCCAGTTTCAGGCTGGCGATCGGCCGGTCGGCGCAGGTCTTGTCCGTGATGTCCCAGGCCTTGCCGTTGATCTGCCACAGGCTCGGCGGCTTGCCGTTATCAACATTCACCGACACCGAACCGACCCATTCGAAATTGAAGTTGAGTTTCTCGGCATTGGCCAGGTCCGGCTCGGCCACCGGGTTGGCCGGCAGTGCTTTCGGCCAGTCGGTCGGCGCGTCATTGTTGGCTACCGAACGCAGAGTGCCCAGGCGAACCGGGCCATTGCGCAGCGACAGTTCTTCACCGGCAGCCGGCGCCTTGATCGCCAGACAGATGCGCATGCCCGGGCCGAGCCAGTATTCCTTGCCCAGCGGGCGCGGCTCGACCGGGTTGCCGTCCAGCGCATAAACCTGCGCTTCGACGCCGGGAATATTGATGCGATAGGTCAGGGTATTGTCGAGGTTGAGCAGGCGCACGCGGGTGATCTGCCCCGCCGGCAACTCGATCACCGGCGAAGGCACGCCGTTGATGGTCGACAGCCTTCCTGCCGTACCGCCCCGGGCCGCTTCACGCGGGATGCTGAATTCGACGAAATTGCCCTCGTCGTCGACGTGCCAGTTCTTCAGGCTCAGAGTCTTTTCGTACTTGAACCCGGTCGGCTCGCGCTCCTCGACAATCAACGGCCCGACCAGCCCGCGACCGAGTTCTTCGCTGCTGCTGACGTGCGGGTGATACCAATAGCTGCCGGCGTCCGGCACACGGAATTTGTAATCGAAGTATTCGCCCGGCAGCACCGGCAATTGCGACACATACGGCACACCGTCCATTTCCAGCGGCAGGCGGATGCCGTGCCAGTGAATGGTGGTCGCGACCGGCAGATGATTGATGAAGCGAACCCGCAACCACTCGCCCTGACGCACGCGCAATTCGGTGCCCGGCGCCGACGGGCCGAACGCCCACGCCTCGGTCTTGTGCCCCGGCACCAACTCGACATCCAGTGGCGCGGCGATCAGCTCGTAGTCATGCCCCGCATCGGCATCGGCCATCTTGCCCAGCCAGTAACGCGACGCGCCCCCCGCTCCCACGCCAACGACAACAAGACCGGCCAGGCCACCGAGGATTTGGCGACGGGTAAAGGACATGAACTCAACTACCTCACGTATCTGCGGCGGGCCCGCAGGCCCGTAAAGGGCGAATACGATACACCTGCAAATGAGAAAGAAACAGCAACGCGGCCGTGACCACAGGCCGCAGGGGTATCACCCCACTCCACTCGCGAAGCAGCTTGTTACTGTTGAAAAACACAGCAACCTGACAAAAAGCGAAAACCTTCCGTAGAATGCCGGCGTGGCTATGGAACACCTTCCTTCTAAACCCTATGAACTAGGGGTTCCGCTCTCCACACCGCGCCTGCTCCCAGCAGGCGTTTTCATATCAGCTGTAGACATGATGCTGCAGCTCGCTCACGCCGGCGACCCAAGGAGAAAATCAAGCATGAATCAGGAGCTGTTCCTGCGTCGCCGCAGCAAAGTTCACGTCCCGATGGGTACTGGTGGTGCCACGCGCGCTCAGGTCGCGTCGGTTGTCCGGGAAATCGCGGCGTTCCGCTGCGTACTGTCAGAGCCTCTGATTGAACAAATCGGCCTGTTGTCGGCGACAGAGCTCAAGTACTGGTTGCGTGACATTGTCAGAGTGCTTCGGCGCAGGAGTGGCGCTCATGTGCACCACCGGCCGTTTTACCCTGACTTTCCTGAGCAGGTTCTGACGGCCTCGGAGGCCGAGCTGTACCTCAACGCCGTCATGCATTACCTCACGCTGCGACGTATACCAGCGACTGAAGAGTCTTGCCCCCCACTGCTTGAAGGCAACTTCATTTCCTGGGTTATCGAACCGGGAAGCATCCCTGAGTTCGAGTCACTGCTTGAGCCTCTGGTTTCATCACGCACCTCGCTCTCCGAGGAGGAAGCGACCGATGTCATCTGGTTTATCCGCGAGTACAAAAGTGATGTGTTCCGTCTGCTGCCTGAAGTCGTCCCGTTCCGGGAGATCCGGGCACAGGTTGGCGGCGCACTGATCCGGTATGTAGCCGGCGATACTCGGATAGATACATTCCTGGAGCAAAACGTCGAAACGGCGACTGACGTGCTACGACTGGCGATCGCGCTGCATGGAGGAGACGTGTCGCTGGCGACCGCTACGACACGTTTCAAAGCGATGAAGCGCTCGATGCGCCGCCTGCTGTTGAGTCTGCTCGATCAAATACCCAACGCTACAGAAGACGTGATGCGGCAAGCCGAGCGATGGAAACGCCTGGCTGAAGTGCTTCATCCGGGCGATTACGCCGATAAATACCCAAGAGCGCTGGCCGCCATCACCGCAGCGCGTCGCAACGAAGCGCTCGCCTCATTTGGTTCACGTGTCGAAACACTGTTCGCCCAGCGCGATATTGCCGAGCTTGTGTCCGTGCTCCAGAGTCGTCCCGGTGAGTTCGCACGACGGCTGGACGCGACCCTGCGGCGCGCGACGCAACCGGGGCCGGTTCTCGATGCGTTCGAGGCTGTTGCGGCACAAGTTGCCTCGCCTGTCCTGCTGCAGTTGCTGGCCCAGTCACGTGCGCCACGCCCCTTGCCTCTTAGAGGGTTCACACCCAAGGGTTCGTTCGCCAAAGTCTATGGCATCAAGGATGACCGAGAGCTTCTCGCACCCGAGGTGCTGGCCCGTGCAGCCCGAATCTGCGAGGACGCTCTGGTAACGCGGTTTGCGACACTACCGCCATTGGGTCGCTGTTACATCGATCCGGAATTAAGCGAATTCAGGGTACCGCTGGCACAACGCGCGTCTTCAAAATCGCTACGGACACTGGTGCGGGGCAGCCGATTGCCGATGCCTGACACACGTTTCATTCGTCTGTTCCTTTGGTGGAAAAACGGTCGTTCACGCACGGACATCGATTTGTCCGCCGCATTTTTCGATGCCAACTTCGTGTTCAGGGAAACGGTTGCGTACTACAACCTGAAAGATTACGGCGGCTGCCACAGCGGCGACATCGTCGACGCACCCGAAGGGGCTTCGGAGTTCATCGACCTTGACCTTGAAGTCCTCGTCGAGAAGGGTATCCGTTATGTCGTCACGTCCATCAACTCGTACACCCAGCAACCGTACTGCGATCTTCCAGAATGCTTCGCTGGCTGGATGGCCCGCACCGATACGGCATCGGGTGAAATATTCGAGCCGCGAACAGTGTTCGATCGTATCGATATTGCATCCGACACACAGATCTGCCTGCCATTCGTGATGGACCTGCAGGAGCGCCGAGTGATCTGGGCTGACCTGGGACTGACCTCAGCTCCCCGGTGGAACAACGTCGGGAACAATCTCAGCGGAATATCGTTGATGCTGCGGGCTTTGGTACATACACCGCGGCCTGATCTGGAGACATTGTTCGATTTGCACGTACGTGCACGAGGCGAACGAGTGGCTTCGCCGCAGCAGGCACAAGCGGTGTTTGCACCTGATCAAGGAATAACGCCGTTCGATACGGATTTGATTCGGTCACAGTTCCTCTAATACCTGCGCCCGCCTCCGCACTTTCCGCCCAAAAACAAAAAAGCCAGTCAGATTAACTGACTGGCTTTTTTATAACCCCTTTTGCGCCTCTGCGAATCCAAACTTGAACTCTAGAGGGCGCGACGCAGGATCACTCCCACTCAATGGTCGCCGGCGGCTTGCTCGACACGTCGTAAGTCACGCGCGAAATACCTTCGATTTCATTGATGATGCGGCCGCTGACAGTTTCCAGCAGTTCGTAAGGCAGGTGTGCCCAACGCGCGGTCATGAAGTCGATGGTTTCCACGGCACGCAGGGCCACGACCCAGGCGTAACGACGGCCATCGCCGACCACGCCAACCGATTTCACCGGCTGGAACACGACGAAGGCCTGGCTGACCTTGTGGTACCAGTCCGCCTTGCGCAGTTCCTCGATGAAGATGTGGTCGGCGCGACGCAGCAGGTCGGCGTATTCCTTCTTCACTTCACCGAGGATCCGCACGCCCAGGCCCGGACCCGGGAACGGGTGGCGGTAGACCATGTCGTACGGCAGGCCCAGTTCCAGGCCCAGACGACGGACTTCGTCCTTGAACAGTTCGCGCAGTGGCTCGACCAGTTTCAGGTTCATTTCTTCCGGCAGGCCGCCCACGTTGTGGTGCGACTTGATCACGTGGGCCTTGCCGCTTTTCGCGCCAGCCGACTCGATCACGTCCGGGTAGATGGTGCCCTGGGCCAGGTACTTGATGTTTTCCAGCTTGCAGGATTCGGCATCGAACACGTCGATGAAGGTGCGGCCGATGATCTTGCGCTTCTTCTCCGGATCGGCTTCGCCGGCCAGGTTGTTCAGGAACTGCTCTTCAGCGTTGGCGCGGATCACCTTGACGCCCATGTTCTCGGCGAACATGGCCATCACTTGCTCGCCTTCGTGCAGACGCAGCAGGCCGTTATCGACGAAGACGCAGGTCAGTTGATCGCCGATGGCCTTGTGCAGCAGCGCCGCAACTACCGAGGAATCCACACCGCCGGACAGGCCCAGCAGCACGTTGTCGGTACCGACCTGTGCGCGGATGTTGGCGATGGCGTCTTCGGCGATCTTCGACGGAGTCCACAGGGCTTCACAGCCGCAGATGTCGAGAACGAAACGCGACAGGATGCGACCGCCCTGCTTGGTGTGGGTCACTTCCGGGTGGAATTGCACGCCATAGTAAGCACGCTCGTCGTTGAACATGCCGGCGATCGGGCAGCTCGGGGTGCTGGCCAGAATGTGGAAATCGCCTGGCATTTTGGTGACCTTGTCACCGTGGCTCATCCACACGTCGAGGCCGAACAGGCCGTCGGCGTCGATGTGGTCTTCGATGCCGTCGAGCAGGCGGCTCTTGCCGACCACGTCAACGCGGGCATAACCGAACTCACGCAGTTCGGAGCCTTCAACCTTGCCGCCCAGCTGCTCGGCCATGGTCTGCATGCCGTAGCAGATACCGAAAACCGGTACGCCCAGATCGAACACCGCTTGCGGGCAGCGCGGGCTGTTGGCTTCGTGCACGGACTCGGGACCGCCCGCGAGGATCACGCCTTTTGGCGCGAATTCGCGGATCGCATCCTCGTCCATGTCGAACGGGTGCAGTTCGCAGTACACACCGATCTCGCGCACGCGGCGGGCGATCAGTTGGGTGTATTGCGAACCGAAGTCGAGGATCAGGATGCGGTGAGCGTGAATGTCGAGGGCCATGATTCAGTCTCGTCTAAGTAATTCAGAAACAGTCTTGATTCAGAAACAACTCGGGGCTGAATAAAACAGCCCCGGTCATTTGACGTTTTGCTTGAAGCCTCAACCTACGCGGTAGTTTGGCGCTTCCTTGGTGATCTGCACGTCGTGGACGTGGGATTCGGCCATACCTGCACCGGTGATCCGCACGAACTCAGGCTTGGTGCGCATCTCTTCGATGTTGGCGCTGCCGGTGTAACCCATCGAGGAACGCAGACCGCCCATCAACTGGTGAATGATCGCGCTCAGGGTGCCCTTGTAGGGAACACGGCCTTCGATGCCTTCCGGAACGAGTTTCTCGGCGCCTGCCGAGGAGTCCTGGAAGTAACGGTCGGAGGAGCCTTGAGCCTGGGACATGGCGCCCAGCGAACCCATGCCGCGATAAGCCTTGTACGAACGGCCCTGGAACAGTTCGATCTCGCCCGGCGCTTCTTCGGTACCGGCGAACATCGAGCCCATCATCACGCAGGACGCACCGGCCACGATGGCCTTGGACAGGTCACCGGAGAAACGGATGCCGCCGTCGGCGATCAACGGAACGCCAGTGCCTTCAAGGGCTGCGGCGACGTTGGCGATGGCACTGATTTGCGGAACGCCGACACCGGCGACGATACGGGTGGTGCAGATCGAGCCAGGGCCGATACCGACCTTGACCGCGTCGGCGCCAGCTTCGGCCAGAGCCTTGGCGGCTGCGCCGGTGGCGATGTTGCCGCCGATCACCTGCACTTCAGGGAAGTTCTCCTTGACCCAGCGAACGCGGTCGATCACGCCTTTGGAGTGACCGTGAGCGGTGTCGACCACCACCACGTCCACACCGGCATTGACCAGGGCAGCAACGCGGTCACCTGTGTCTTTACCGGTACCGACCGCAGCGCCGACGCGCAGACGACCCTGGTCGTCCTTGCTGGCCAGTGGGTAAGCCTTGGCTTTTTCGATGTCTTTGACGGTCATCATGCCTTTGAGGGCAAACTTGTCGTCGACGATCAGGACTTTTTCCAGACGGTGCTTGTGCAGCAGCTCGCGGACTTCGTTCTTGTCGGCGCCTTCGCGAACAGTGACCAGACGCTCTTTGGGCGTCATCACTTCGCGAACGGTGGCGTCCAGACGGGTTTCGAAACGCACGTCACGGGAAGTGACGATGCCGACCAGGTCGCCATCGTGCAGAACCGGAACGCCGGAAATGTTGTGCATGCGGGTCAGTTCGAACAGATCACGAACCGTGGCGTCAGCCTCGATGGTGATTGGGTCCTTGACCACACCGGCTTCGAACTTCTTGACCTTGCGAACTTCGGCAGCTTGCTGCTCGATGGTCATGTTCTTGTGGATAATGCCGATGCCACCTTCCTGAGCCATGGCGATTGCCAGACGGGCTTCGGTAACGGTGTCCATGGCGGCAGAAACCAGAGGAATGTTCAGCTCGATGCCACGGGTAAGGCGGGTCTTCAGACTGACTTCGTTAGGAAGCACCTCGGAATAACCGGGCACTAGGAGAATGTCGTCGAAGGTCAGAGCTTCTTGGCTGATACGCAGCATCGCGGGGGCTCCCGAGCGGGAAAATGGAAGCGCGCCATTATAGTCAGACACCCCCTCGGGTTCAATGTAAAACTTGTCTTATATCAATGTTGCTGATGTACGGAAAAAGCGGCCTCTAAAGCTCGACCTTGACCCAGCTCACCGGCTGATCCAGCCAGTCGGCGAATTCGTCTATGAAGCTCTGCTTGAACCCCGCCTCCAGCCAGTTGTTGAAGATGAACCCGAGGTTGGAAAAACCGCACTCCTGCAAATACAGAAAGCCGTTGATGTCGTCTTCATGCCCGCACTCAGGGCAGGTGAAGTTGTCAGTGCGGCCCGGCATCCAGTCTTCCAGGCTTTCGAACAATGCTTCGCCGATTTCCTGACGGCACTCGGCACAACCAGCCTCCTCGAGAAAACCCTTGGCTGGCGTGTAGATACAGCGCTTGGTAATGACTTCCAGCCCATTGATCGGCTCACCGAACGGCAACGCCTCCGGGTATAGCACCACCGCGCGGGCGCCATCGGCGATGGCGTAGGCCATGCGATTGCCGGTGCGTCCACAGGTGCTCAGCTCTTCCTTGACGATGTTCTTGCGCACCAGCCAGCGCAGGATCGCCCGGGCCCGGGGCTCGTGCACCGGCAGGTTGGAGATTTTCGGGACGATGATGCTTTGGGAATTCATGGTGCAAGCCTGCTGCGTCAAAGGATGTTCTGCGACGAACGCGGCCGGCAGCTTAATCCCTGACAAAATCCGGTCAAGTGCTTAAATAGCGGCCGATCAGCGCAATCCCGCTTGCCAGCACCAGCCAGGTCACCAGCCGCACGAAGGCCTCGCGGGACAGGCGCATGGTCAAGCGCCGCCCGCCCCACAAGCCCAGCGCCATGGCTGGCAACAGGCACAGCGCAAGCATCAACAAGGGTAGCTCGGCATACACACCGGCGATGGCGAACAGGCTCAAACGCACCACCGTGCTGCAACTGATCAGCGCACTTTGCGTGGCCCGGGCTGCGTCCTTGGGCAGTCGGCTGTTGAGGTAGATCGCATAAAGAAAGCCACCACTGCCGAACAAAGCCCCGAACAGCCCGCCCACCGTGCCCATCGGCAATGCCCACCCGGCGGACAACTGCGTCGGCCGTGCCTTGATCCACAAGCTGTAGATCGCATAGGCACTGATGAACAGCCCCATCAACAGCAGCAAAAGATCGGATTTGAGGTTAAGCAGAAAAATCACCCCCAGCGTGCAACCGACCGCCATGCACGGCAGCAGCCGCAGCAATTCCGGTTTCGCCACATCCCGCCGCGAAGGCAGCAAATTGCCGAACGCCGCGACGAAATCCAGCAACACCAGCAACGGCACGATTTTCGACAGCGGCATGAACAGAATCAGAATCGGCCCCGCCACCAGCGCCGTACCGAAACCGGCAATCCCGAAGACGATGTAGGCCAGCGCGATGGCCAGTCCGATCACCACCCAGCCCTGCGCGCCCCACGACCATTCGCTCAACAAACCCGCCACGCTCATCCATTCGCTTCCTTTATAGACCTGCGATGACTTTAGCCAGCGCCGAGGGTTGCGACTAATATCATCGAATTCGCCAAGCCATCTCGAAAAGGCATGCCTCGTGCTTTCAACCCGTCAATTGCGCTACTTCGTGGAAATCGCCGAAAGCGGCAGCTTCAGCGCCGCAGCCGAACGGCTGTTCATCGCTCAATCGGCGTTGAGCCGGCAGATCAAGGACATGGAAACCCGACTGCAAACACCGCTGTTCGAACGCACCGCGCGTCAGCCCCGGCTCACCGCTGCTGGCGAAGCGTTCCTGCCCCGGGCGAGAAACCTGCTCAATGAACTGAACAAGGCCAGCACCCTGGCCACGGAGATCGGCCAGGGCCAACGCGGCACTTTGCGCGTGTGTCACTCCAGTACCGTCCCGATCAGTGGCCGGCTGCTGAGCGACATGAGCGCATATCTTGAGCAACGACCCGGCGTTTCGCTGGACATCGGCACGCTATCCTCGGAAACACAACTTGAAGAACTGGCCGAGGGCCTGCTCGACATCGGCCTTCTGCGTCTGCCAGTACTGCGCCAGCGTGAAGGCGTTCAGGTTGTGCCGCTCTATACCGAGCGCCTGCTGCTTGCCGTGCCGATGAATCATCGACTGGCGTTGGTGGAGGCAGTCGACTTGGCGCAATTGAGAGACGAAGCGTTTATCTCCATCCCGCATCCGCAGCGCGGCGGGCTGAGTTATTTGTGCGCCGACCTGTGCATGCGTCACGGTTTCTTCCCTCAGGCTGCGCGGGTGATGTCGCGCAAGACCACGCAACTGCAGTTGATCCAGGCCGGATTCGGCATCGCGCTACTGCCGGAATCGATGCAGGATATCGCGCCCGCCGGTGTGAGATTTGTCCCGCTGACCGGCGATTGCCAGAGCACCGTCGCCCTCGCCTCTCGGCAAAATCCCACAGCTCTGGTGCAACACTTCCTCCAGACATTCACCGGCGAATGCCTTTAAACTGCGCCCCATGATTAAAGATCCCTTTGCAAGACTCGGTCTGGACCGCGAAGTCCTGACCGTCAGCCAGCTCAACGGCCGCGCGCGGGTGTTGCTTGAAGACGTGTTCAGCAACATCTGGGTCGAAGGCGAAATCTCCAACCTCGCCCGCCCGGCGTCCGGCCACGTGTATTTCACGCTCAAGGACAGCGGCGCGCAGGTGCGTTGCGCACTGTTCCGCCAGAATGCCGCGCGGGTGCGTCAGGCGCTGAAGGATGGCCTGGCGGTCAAGGTGCGCGGCAAGGTCTCGCTGTTCGAAGGGCGTGGCGACTATCAGCTGATCCTCGACACCGTGGAGCCTGCCGGTGACGGCGCCCTGCGCCTGGCCTTCGATGCGCTGAAGGAAAAGCTCAGCGCCGAGGGCCTGTTCAGTGCCGAGCGCAAGGTGCCGCTTCCGGCGCATCCGCAACGCATCGGCATCATCAGTTCACCGACCGGCGCGGTGATTCGCGACATCATCAGCGTGTTTCGCCGTCGCGCGCCGCAAGTGCAACTGACGCTGATCCCGACTGCCGTTCAGGGCCGTGAAGCCACCGCGCAGATCGTCCGCGCTTTGAAAATGGCGGATGCCCGTGGCTTCGACGCGCTGATCCTGGCCCGTGGCGGCGGCTCGCTGGAAGACCTCTGGTGCTTTAACGAAGAGGCCGTGGCCCGGGCGGTGGATGCCTGCGTCACGCCGATCGTCAGCGCAGTCGGCCATGAAACCGATGTGTCGATCAGCGACTTCGTGGCCGACGTGCGCGCCCCCACGCCGTCCGCTGCTGCTGAACTGCTTGCACCGGACTCCAGTCACCTGATCCGTCAGGTCGAAAGCCTGCATCGCCGACTGGTGATGCGCATGCGTGATCGCCTGATGCGCGATCGCCTGCGGCTCGAGGGCGTGACCCGCCGCTTGCGCCATCCCGGCGAACGTCTGCGCCAGCAGGCACAGCGTCTGGATGACCTCGACATGCGCATGCGCCGTGCCTTCGAGCGTCAGCTCAATACCCGCCGCGAACGCCTGATCCGCCTGGAAACCCGCCTCGCCGGGCAACACCCGGGACGCCAACTGGCCCTGTTGCGCCAACGCCTCGACAGCCTCGCCGAACGCCTGCCACGCGCCATGAACGAAGGCCTGAAACGCCGTCGCCTGCAGCTGCAAAGCCAGATGCAGACGTTGCACGTGGTCAGCCCGTTGGCGACGCTCGGCCGTGGCTACAGCATTCTGCTGGATGAGCGCGGCAACGCGATCCGCAACGCCGCGCAGACCCACACCGGCCAGCGCCTCAAAGCCAGACTGGGCGAAGGCGAGCTGCAAGTGCGCGTCGAGGACAACCACCTGACGCCCGTCACTCTTTCTTTACTGGACTGATCCATGCCGCGTTTTCTCGCTCCGCTGCTGTTGCTGTGCCTGACCTTCAACGCCCACGCCGACAGTTATATCACCCGCCTGCTGAACAAACCGGTGCCGGGCGGCGTGGCAGTCGTCAATCTGGGCAGCGCCGCGCAAGCGCCGAAAGCCACGTATCAGGGCAAACCGGTGCTGGTCGTCAAGGAACAGAACAACTGGCTGGCGATTGTCGGCGTTCCGCTGACCGTCAAACCCGGTATTCAGCAGATCAGCAGTGGCGGCCGTAACCTCAACTTCAATGTCGGCAACAAGAAATACCCGGAACAGCACATCACCCTGAAGAACACTCAGCAGGTCAATCCGAACCCGGCCAATCTCAAGCGCATCGAGAGCGAACTGGCCGAGCAGATCAAGGCCTATCGCAGTTTCAGCCCGAACACCCCAAGCAACCTGCTGCTGGACAAACCGGTCAACGGGCCGCTGTCGAGCAAGTTCGGCGTGCGCCGTTTCTTCAACGGTGAAGAGCGCAATCCACACGCAGGTCTGGACTTCGCGGTGCCGGCGGGCACGCCGATCAAGACCCCGGCGGCGGGCAAGGTGATCCTGATCGGCAACTACTTCTTCAATGGCAACACGGTGTTCGTCGACCATGGCCAGGGCTTCATCAGTATGTTCTGTCATATGTCGAAGATTGAAGTGCAGAACGGCCAGCAACTGGCGCGTGGCGCGGTGGTTGGCAAAGTGGGCGCCACAGGTCGGGCGACCGGACCGCATATGCACTGGAACGTCAGCCTGAACGATGCGCGGGTCGATCCGGCGATTTTCATCGGGGCTTTCCAGCCTTGATTTGCGGGTGAGGCGAAGGCCCTCATCGCGAGCAAGCTCGCTCCCACAGCGATTGCGCACGACGAACGGACTGCGCAATCTCTGCAAACAATCAATCTGATTCAGAGAATAAAATCTCGGAAAAAACCGCTTTCCGAGTATTCCTCTCAATTTTTTTCGACTGCTTGCCATCCTCATCCCCCGCGGTTAGGGTTGAGGGCATGAAAACCTCTCACACCCTCATTCAGCTTCGCCAGCACCGCAGCCTGTGCCTCGTCAGCGCACGACTGCCGGGCTGAATCGCTGCGCCTCGTCCCACGCTTTTCCAAGAACGTTCGTTCCACCGGCAGGCCGCCTCTTTTCGGCCCAGACAATAAGGAATTTCCCGATGAGCATGCTCAAAGACCCGTCTTCGAAATACCGCGCGTTTCCTGTGATCAACCTGCCGGACCGTACCTGGCCATCGAAAACCATCGATGCCGCGCCGATCTGGTGCAGCTCCGACCTGCGTGACGGCAACCAGTCGTTGATCGAGCCAATGGACGCGGTGAAAAAGCTGCGCTTCTGGAAAACCCTGGTGCAGGTGGGCGTGAAGGAAATCGAAGCCTCGTTCCCGGCCGCTTCGCAAACCGACTTCGACTTCGTGCGCACCCTGATCGAAGACGGCCACATCCCGGACGACACCACCATCCAGGTGCTGACCCAGGGCCGTGAAGACCTGATCGAGCGCACTTTCGAATCCCTGCGCGGAGCGAAGAAAGCCATCGTTCACCTGTACAACGCCACCTCCCCTTCTTTCCGTCGCATCGTGTTCAACCAGGACAAGGACGGGATCAAGGCCATCGCCGTCAACGCCGCCAAGCTGTTCGTCAAATACGCAGCCATGCAGCCGGACACCGAGTGGACATTCGAATACTCGCCGGAAACCTTTAGCGCCACCGAGCTGGAATTCGCCAAGGAAGTCTGTGATGCGGTGATCGAGGTCTGGGACCCGACGCCTGAGCACAAGATCATCCTCAACCTGCCGGCCACCGTTGAATGCGCGACCCCGAACGTCTACGCCGACCAGATCGAGTGGTTCCACCGCAACATCAACCGTCGTGACAGCGTGATCATCAGCCTGCACACCCACAACGACCGTGGCACCGGCGTGGCCGCCACCGAACTGGGCCTGATGGCCGGTGCCGACCGCGTCGAAGGCTGCCTGTTCGGCAACGGCGAGCGTACCGGCAACGTCGACCTCGTGACCGTGGCACTGAACATGTACACCCAGGGCCTTGACCCGCAACTGGACTTCTCCGACATCGACGGCGTGCGCAAAGTCGTTGAAGAGTGCAACCAGATTCAGGTTCACCCGCGTCACCCATACGTCGGCGACCTGGTGCATACCGCATTCTCCGGCTCCCACCAGGACGCAATCCGCAAGGGCTTCGCCCAGCAGAAACCGGACGCACTGTGGGAAGTACCGTACTTGCCGATCGACCCGGCCGACATCGGTCGCAGCTACGAGGCGGTGATCCGCGTCAACAGCCAGTCGGGCAAGGGCGGCATCGCTTACCTGCTGGAACAGGAATACGGCATCAGCCTGCCGCGTCGCATGCAGATCGAATTCAGCCAGGTCGTGCAGCGTGAAACCGATCGCCTGGGCCTGGAGATGACTGCACAGCAGATCCACGCGCTGCTGCACAGCGAATACCTGCAAGCCAATACCCCGTACGCGCTGGTCAGCCATCGCTTGCAGGAAGAAAACGGCAATAGCGCCGTCGAAGTGGAAGTGGCGAGCAAAGGTCAGGGCGAAACCAACCTGCACTGGCGCGGTAAGGGCAACGGCGCGCTGGAAGCGCTGGTGGCCGGTCTGCCGATTCCGGTGGAAATCATGGACTACAACGAACACGCCATCGGCGCAGGCACCAACGCCAAGGCGGCGGCCTACATCGAACTGCGTGTGAATGGCGAGCGTGCGGTGCACGGTGTGGGTATCGATGAAAACATCACCACCGCCAGCTTCAAGGCCCTGTTCAGCGCGCTGAACCGCTCGCTGAGCCAGCCGGAAGCGAAAGCGGCGTAACTGATCGCTGCAATGCAAAAGGCCCCGGAGTTCGCACTCCGGGGCCTTTTTATTTTCCATCTGATCGTTCCCACGCTCTGCGTGGGAATGCAGCTCGTGACGCTCTGCGTCACTGGGACGCGGAGCGTCCCTTGAGGCGTTCCCACGCGGAGCGTGGGAACGATCTAGGTGATCTGGGCTATCAGGTGAACTCGAAGGTGTCCGCATCCAGATTCGCCGGAAACCGCTCGCGGTAAGCCGCCAGCGAAGCCGCTTCCAGAACCACCTTGAACACCCCGTCAGCCTCTCCGGCCGCGAGCAACGTCTCGCCCTGGAAGTCCAGCACCTGACTGTCGCCTGTATACGCAAAGCCTTTGCCATCGGTGCCAACCCGGTTGACCGCCGCTACATAACAAAGGTTTTCAATGGCCCGGGCCGGTAGCAGCCGGTTCCAGTGCTGACGCCGCGCGCCCGGCCAGTTGGCGGTGTACAACAACAGATCGGTGTCCTGCGCGTCGCGGCTCCACACCGGGAAGCGCAAGTCGTAGCAGATCAGCGGACGCACCCGCCAGCCCTTGAGTTCGAACTGCACCTGGCGCTCGCCGGGGGTGTAGTGGTTGTGCTCGCCGGCCATGCGAAACAGGTGACGCTTGTCGTAATACAGCACTTCGCCGTCCGGGCGAGCCCACAGCAAGCGGTTGCGGTGGCTGCCGTCGGCGGCCTGGATGATCACGCTGCCGGTGACGACCGCGTTCAGCTTCGCAGCCTGGGCCCGCAGCCATTTGCTGGTCGGGCCGTTTTCGGCTTCGGCCAAGGTTTCGGATTCCATGGAGAATCCGGTGGTGAACATTTCCGGCAGGATAATCAGATCCGCACCGCGCGCCTGCTCCAGCAAAACGTCGAAATGCTCGAGATTGGCCTGACGGTCATGCCAGGCCAGGCTGGTCTGGATCAGCGCCAGATTGAGATCGGGCAACGCACTCAGATCACGCATAGTTTGGCCGCTGCTTCCCGCAGCGTCTCCTCACGTTTGGCAAAGCACAGGCGCACCAGGCGCTGGCCTTCAGGTGGACTTTGGTAGAACACCGACACCGGAATACTCGCCACGCCGTGCTCGCGGGTCATCCACATTGCCATTTCGACATCGTTCAGGTCGGGGCGAATCTGCGAGTAATCGACCAACTGGAAATAGGTGCCGGTGACCCGGGTGAAACTGAATCGCGACGGCGCGAGCAAATCACAGAACAGATCGCGCTTGGCCTGATAGAAGCCCGGCAGTTCTTCGACGTGCTCCGGATGCTCGGCCATGTAATCGGCCAAAGCGAACTGCAATGGCGTCACGCCACAGAAACTGACGTACTGGTGCACTTTGCGCAGCTCCGCCGTCAGGGCCGGCGGCGCCACGACGTAACCGGTTTTCCAGCCGGTGACGTGATAGGTCTTGCCGAACGAGCTGACCACGAAGGCGCGCTGATACAACTCTTCGTGGGCCAGCACGCTGACATGCGGAACGCCGTCATACACCAGGTGTTCGTAGACTTCGTCGCTGATCACATAAATGTCGCGATCGCGGATCAGCGCCGCCAGTTGGTCCAGCTCTGCGCGACTGATCAGGGCGCCGCTGGGGTTGTGCGGGGTGTTGAGGATGATCATCCGCGTGCGCGGACTCAGCGCTGCACTGAGCTTGTCGAAGTCGATGGAGAAATCATCCAGACCGAGTTGCACATGCACACAGCGCCCACCGGCCAGTTCCACCGACGGCTCGTAGCTGTCATAGGCGGGGTCGAACACGATGACTTCGTCGCCGCTGTGGATAACCGCCTGGATGGCGCAGAAGATCGCCTGGGTCGCGCCCGGGGTCACGGTCACCTCGGTGTCGGCATCGACGTTGACGTTATAACTGCGGGCGATTTTCGCCGCGATCTGCTGGCGCAGCGCCGGCAGGCCGGTCATGGGCGAATACTGGTTATGGCCGCTGGCGATGTGTCGACCGACCGCGTCGCGCAGTGCCTGCGGGCCGTCGAAATCGGGAAAACCCTGGGAAAGGTTGATCGCTCCGGTCTGCGCCGCGAGCTGAGACATCTGCGTGAAAATCGTGATGCCGACATTCGGCAGCTTGCTGGTGATCATCGGGGTTCCCTGCTCTGCCCCGGCTCTGACGACGGCGCGGGAGAGCCCGAGGATAGCCCATCCGGCGCCCATAAAAAAAGGGCGCCAGACGGCGCCCTTCTCTCTTGATGACCGGGATCAGCGCTTGTCGCGGCGCTTCTTGCTGGCTTTCTTGTTGTGCGACATCAAGCGACGCTTCTTGTTGACCTGGCGGTCGGTCAGCGTGTTCTTGTTGCCTTCGTACGGGTTCTCGCCGCCCTTGAACTCGATACGGATCGGCGTACCGACCAGTTTGAGCACACGGCGATAAGTGTTTTCCAGATAGCGCACGTACGAGTTCGGCACTTTTTCGATCTGGTTGCCGTGGATCACAATCAGCGGCGGGTTGGCGCCACCGAGGTGGGCATAGCGCAGCTTGATCCGGCGGCCGTTGACCATCGGTGGCTGGTGCTCGCTGACCGCGTCTTCGAGGATCTGGGTCAGACGGCTGGTCGGCCAGCGGGTGACCGCCGACTTGAAGGAGTTCTGCACCGAAGCGTAGAGGTTCCCCACGCCAGTACCGTGCAGGGCCGAGATGAAGTGGATGTCGGCGAAGTCAACGAAGAACAACCGGCGTTCCAGCTCGGTCTTCACGTAGTCACGCTCGCCCGGCGTCATGCCATCCCACTTGTTCAGCGCGATGACCAATGCACGGCCAGACTCCAGTGCAAAACCGAGCAGGTTGAGGTCGTGATCGACCACACCTTCGCGGGCGTCCATCACGAAGATCACCACGTTGGCGTCTTTGATGGCCTGCAGGGTTTTGACCACGGAGAACTTTTCGACTTCTTCGTGGATCTTGCCGCGCTTGCGCACACCGGCAGTGTCGATCAGCGTGTACTTCTCGTCGTTACGCTCGAACGGGATGTAGATACTGTCGCGAGTGGTGCCCGGCTGGTCGTAGACGATCACCCGCTCTTCACCGAGCATGCGGTTGACCAGCGTCGACTTGCCGACGTTCGGCCGGCCGATGATGGCGATCTTGATGCCGTCCTTTTCGCTCGGGCCAGGAATACGCTTGGCTTCCTCGCCTTCGGCGACTTCCTCCTGCTCTTCGCCTTCCTGCGGCTCGTCCTCATCTTTCGGGAATTCGCTCAGGGCGATTTCCAGCAATTGAGTGATGCCGCGACCATGCGCGCCGGCGATCGGGATCGCATCGCCCATGCCCATCGGCGCGAATTCTGCGCGAGCCATTTCCGGATCGATGTTGTCGACCTTGTTGGCGACCACGTAGGAACGCTTGTTACGCTTGCGCAGGTGTTCGCCGATCATCTGGTCGGCGGCGGTGAAACCGGCCTTGGCATCTACCAGGAACAGAACGACATCTGCTTCTTCGATGGCCAGCAGCGACTGCTCGGCCATTTTTTCGTCCATACCATGCTCGTCACCGGAGATACCGCCGGTGTCGATCAGAATGTAGGAACGCCCTTGCCACTTGGCCTCACCGTACTGGCGATCACGGGTCAGACCGGACAAGTCGCCGACGATGGCGTCGCGAGTCCTGGTCAGGCGGTTGAACAAGGTGGACTTGCCGACGTTCGGTCGGCCCACCAGGGCGATTACGGGAACCATGCGGCTCTCCACTTCGTTATTTCAGAAAATACAAAAGCCGCTGCGAGGCAGCGGCTGGTGCTCGGGGCAACGCCCATGGGTGTTGCAAACCCTGCCGGAGCAGGGCCGCTTGGGGATCAACCCCAAGCATAGTCAAACCATTACTTGATGGTCAGGGCTTCCAGTTTGCCGCTGTTGCCATACACATAAATCGTGTCACCCACCACCAGCGGACGGGCGCGCAGGCCGTCGCTGTCGATGCGCTCGCGGCCGACGAAACGACCGTCCACCTGACTCAGCAGGTGCAGGTAACCTTCCAGGTCACCAACTGCAACGTAACTGGAGAACACTTCCGGCGCCGACAGTTGACGACGGGCCAGCGAGTCGTTGCTCCACAGTGCTGTGGTGGAACGCTCGTCGACGCCTTCAACGGTGCCCGACGACAGGCTTACGTAAACGTTGCCGAAACCCTGTGCAACACCGGCGTAGCTCGACGCGTCGCGCTGCCAGAGTTGACGGCCGCTTTCCAGATCCAGTGCCGCAACGCGACCCTGATAGCTGGCTACGTACAAGGTGCCGCCGGACAGCAGCAGACCGCCGTCGATGTCGACCACGCGCTCCAGTTCCGAACGACCTTGTGGAATCGCGATCCGCTGTTCCCAGACCGGCACGCCGTTGGAAATGTCGAGAGCGACCACTTTACCGGTCGACAGGCCAGCCACCGCGAGGCGGTTGGTGACGATCGGTGCGCTGGTGCCGCGCAGGGTCAGTACGGCCGGCGTGCTGTCATACACCCAGCGCTGGTTGCCGGTGGACGCGTCCAGACCAATCAGACGATCGTCCTGGGTCTGTACCACCACCACGTCACCGTTGTTGGCCGGTGGCGCGAGGACTTCGCTGTTGACGCGCGAACGCCACTTCTCTTCGCCGTTGATGGCATCGAGGGCAACGACTTCACCGCGCAGGGTGCCGACCATGACCAGACCGTAACCCACGCCAACGGCGCCGGACACGGGCAGTTCAAGGTCTTTCTTCCATTTCACGTCGCCATTGCTGCGATCCAGGCCCATCACGATACCGGTCACGTCGGCCGCGTAGATGGTGTCACCGTCGATCGCCGGCACCAGCATGTTGTACGTTTCGCCCTGACCGTCACCGATCGAACGGCTCCACTGCTTGTGCAGGACCACTTCTTCTTTGAAGTCGGTCAGCTCGGCCGGTGGCAGTTCTTTTTTGCTGTTGCTGCTGCAACCCGCGGCCAGAATGGCCAGAGCCAGCACTGCTGCATGCTTCCAACCGATCACGTCACGCATCCCCTTTGGCCAGGTCGTCCAGCTTGATTTGAAGGCCACCGACCGCCGCTTCATCCGACAGTGCCGCCTTGGCTTTTTGATACGCCGCGTTCGCTTCGTCGGTACGGCCCAGCTGTACCAGCAGGTCGCCCTTGAGTTCTTCGCGAGTGGCCAGGAACGACTTGTCGGCATCGCCTTCGAGCAGTTTCAGGGCTTCATCGGCCTTGTTCTGTGCACCCAGTACCTGCGCCAGACGCTGACGGGCGATTTCGCCCAGCGCCGGGTTGGCCGGTTTGGCCACGATGGCCTTGAGTTCGGTCGCCGCGTCGTCCAGCTTGCCGCTGTCGACCGCTACCTTGGCCACGAACAGGCTGCCGTACTGCGCGTAGGCAGAACCGCCGAATTCGCTGTTGAGCTTGCCGGCCAGATCCGCAACGCGCGCGGCGTCAGGCTTGCCGTCCGGGGTCAGCGTGGTTTCCAGCAATTGCTGATAGAGCACCGAGGCGCCTTGCGACTGGTTGCTCTGATACTTGTGATAAGCCTGCCAGCCGAACACGATGACCAGCGCCAACAGGCCGCCGGTGACCAGAGGTTTGCCGTTGCGTGTCCACCAGTCCTTCAAATCCGCCAACTGTTCGTCTTCGGTACTCGACACCCCAATACTCCTTAATCGCTAAATCGGCTGTTTGGACAGCTTCAACCCTGCACGACGCAGGTGGCCAGGTGTGCAGCGAGCGCATCCCAGGCAATGCTTTGTTGTTCGCCCTGGCCACGCAGGGGTTTGAAACCTACCACTTGCTGGGCCATTTCGTCGTCACCGAGGATCAGTGCGTACAACGCACCGCTCTTGTCGGCTTTCTTGAACTGGCTCTTGAAGCTTCCGGCGCCGGCATTGACTTGCAGACGCAGGTTGGGCAGTTGGTCGCGTACACGCTCGGCCAGGGCCAGACCGGCCAGCTCTGCTTCTTCGCCGAAGGCGCAGAGATAGACGTCGACCTGACGGGAGATTTCTTCCGGAATCTGCTCCAGGGTTTCCAGCAGCAGCACCAGACGTTCGATGCCCATGGCGAAACCGACGCCCGGAGTCGGCTTGCCGCCCATCTGCTCGACCAGGCCGTCATAGCGCCCACCCGCGCAGACGGTGCCCTGGGCGCCGAGCTTGTCGGTGACCCATTCGAATACGGTCTTGCTGTAGTAATCCAGACCACGCACCAGCTTCGGGTTCAGCACGTAAGGAATGCCGACGGCATCCAGACGGGCCTTCAGGCCTTCGAAGTGGGCACGGGATTCGTCATCCAGGTAGTCGGCCATTTTCGGCGCATTGACCAGCACGGCCTGGGTGTCGGCATTTTTGGTGTCGAGCACGCGCAGCGGGTTGGTTTTCAGGCGACGCTGGCTGTCTTCGTCCAGTTTGTCGTGGTGCGCCGAGAGATACTCGACCAGCGCTTCACGATAACGACCGCGGGACTCGCTGGTGCCGAGGCTGTTGAGCTCGAGCTTGACCGCATCACGGATGCCCAGCTCGCCCCACAGGCGCCAGGTCAGCACGATCAGTTCGGCGTCGATGTCCGGACCGTCGAGGTTGAACACCTCCAGACCGATCTGGTGAAACTGGCGATAACGGCCTTTTTGCGGGCGCTCGTGACGGAACATCGGGCCGATGTACCAGAGTTTCTGTACCTGGCCACCGCCGGTGATGCCGTGCTCGAGCACCGCACGCACGCAAGCGGCCGTGCCTTCCGGACGCAGGGTCAGTGAGTCGCCGTTGCGATCGTCAAAGGTGTACATCTCTTTTTCGACGATGTCGGTCACTTCACCGATCGAGCGCTTGAACAGCTCGGTGAACTCGACGATCGGCATGCGGATCTGCTTGTAACCGTAGTTATCCAGCAAACGCGAAACAGTGCCTTCGAAGTAGCGCCATACCGGCGTCTGTTCCGGCAGGATGTCGTTCATGCCACGAATGGCTTGCAGGGACTTGCTCACAGAAATTCCTTAATTCGTTCGATCAGCCGCGCGCGATAACCGCTGCGTCAGCTTCGACCTTCTCGGCCGCTTTCTCGCGGATCAGCTTTTCCAGCTCGTCCACCAGATTGTCATTCGTCAGTTTCTGCGACGGCTTGCCGTCGATGTAAATCAGGTTTGGCGTGCCGCCGGTGAGGCCGATATGGGCTTCCTTGGCTTCGCCGGGGCCGTTGACCACACAACCGATCACCGCGACATCCAGCGGCACCAGCAGGTCTTCAAGGCGCCCTTCCAGCTCGTTCATGGTCTTGACCACATCGAAGTTCTGCCGCGAGCAGCTCGGGCAGGCGATGAAGTTGATGCCACGGGAACGCAGATGCAAAGACTTGAGAATGTCGTAACCGACCTTCACTTCCTCGACCGGGTCGGCCGCCAGGGAGATGCGGATGGTATCGCCAATCCCCTCGGCGAGCAGCATACCTAGGCCCACGGCGGATTTCACTGTACCGGAACGCAATCCACCGGCTTCGGTGATGCCCAGGTGCAGCGGCTGGACGATTTCCTTGGCCAGCAGACGGTAGGCTTCAACGGCCATGAACACGTCGGAAGCCTTCACGCTGACCTTGAAGTCCTGGAAATTCAGGCGTTCAAGGTGTTCGACGTGACGAAGGGCGGATTCGACCAACGCGGCCGGCGTCGGCTCGCCGTATTTCTTTTGCAGGTCTTTTTCCAGGGAACCGGCGTTGACGCCGATGCGGATCGGGATACCGCGGTCACGGGCGGCATCGACCACCGCACGCACTCGGTCTTCGCGACCGATGTTGCCCGGGTTGATGCGCAGGCAATCCACACCCAGCTCGGCCACGCGCAAAGCGATCTTGTAGTCGAAATGGATGTCGGCAACCAACGGCACCTTGACCAGTTGCTTGATCTTGCCGAACGCCTCGGCGGCGTCCATGTCCGGCACCGAAACGCGGACGATGTCGACGCCGGCGGCTTCCAGACGGTTGATCTGCGCGACGGTGGCAGCGACGTCATTGGTGTCGCTGTTGGTCATGCTCTGCACAGCGATAGGGGCATCGCCGCCCACGGGCACGTTACCGACCCAGATCTTGCGCGATTCGCGACGTTTGATTGGAGATTCGCCGTGCATGACTTATTGACCCAACTTCAGGCGAGCGGTCTCGCCACTGGTGAACGGAGCAACATCGACCGGCTGGCCGTTGTAGCTGACCTGGGCGCCACGGGCTACGCCCAGACGCACGGCAAACGGAGGCTTGCCGACGACAGACAGGCTGTCGCCCTTACGCTTGAGGCCGCTGTACAGCACTTTGCCGCTGCCATCGGTCACTTGAGTCCAGCAATCGGCGATGAACTGCACCTGAACCTGGCCTTGACCTGCAGCCGGAGCAACTGGCGCTGTCGGCGCGGGTGCAGCGACGACCGGAGCTGCCGGGGCGGTGACGGTCGGCGCCGGCGTGGTCGGAGCGGCAGGTGCCGGATTCGCTGGAGCAGTAACCACAGGCGCTGGCGTATGGGCCGGGGCAGCCGGAGTGGCGGCTGGCGCAGCGGGTGCCGGAGCAACCGGTGCGGTCGCTGGGGCTGCAGTCTCGGCACCGGTCGATTCAGCCGTGGTTTCCGACTGTGGCAGCGCCAGAGAGGTCGAGCCCTCGGCCTCGCCTTCCGCGACGGCCTGGTCTTCCGGCTCGTCCAGCGGATGAATCTGGGTGGTGCCGTCGGCGCCTTCGACTTCGACGTGTTCCGGGGTCAGGCCGATCAGGTCCTTGGTACGCAGCGAAGTCTGATCCTGCCACCAGACGAAACCGCCGCCGATGACCGCAATCAGCAGCAACAGGCTGACGATACGCAAAATGGTGTGGGAAACCCGCACCGGCTCTTCGATACGGCCCAGGGCGTGGACGTTGCTGCCCTGGGAATCGGTGCCGGTGGACTGGTCGAATTGCTGGACCAGAACGGTCTGGTCCATGCCAAGCAATTTGGCGTACGCGCGAATGTAGCCGCGAGCAAAGGTATGCCCGGGCAACTTGTCGAATGCGCCGGCTTCAAGATTGCTCAGGGAAGTCACGGTGAGGTTGAGCTTGAGGGCCACTTCGGCCAGCGACCAGCCATTGCTTTCGCGGGCCTGGCGCAGGGTCTCACCGGGATTAACGCGATTCGCTGCTACAACTTCGGGATGCGCCGCTTTCATCATTGCTCCGACAGGTATTGCTGATATTCCGGCGTACCGGGATAGAGTCGTTTTAATTGCAGGCCCGCACTGGCGGCCTTGTCGCGATCTTCAAATACTTTTGCCAACCGAACGGCGAGCAACAGACTACGTGCATTTTGCTCGGAGAGCTGGCTGAAACGGTCGTAATAGTCACGCGCGGGCACATAATGCCTGTCTTCGAATGACAACTCAGCCATTTCCAGCAATGCCCTTGGCTGCTGGCGGTTCAAACGCAGCGCTTTTTCCAGCTGCTGCTGCGCCAGATCACGCTCCCCGAGCTTCGCCGCCGTCATGCCGAGGTTTTCGAATACCCGCGAACGCTCAGGATACAGGGTATCGGCGGCTGCCTGTTCAAATCGCTCGTAGGCTTCCTTGTAACGCTGTTCTTCGTAGAGAAAACTGCCGTAGTTGTTGAGGATGCGTGCATCGGCGGGACGGGAGGACAAGGCTTTGCGGAAGTGTTCGTCAGCCAGTTTCGGTTCCATTTCAGCCTGAAATACCAGCCCCAGCGCGGCATTGGCGTCGGGATCCGAACCGTCCAGCTCCAGGGCCTTCTTCAGTGGAACCTTGGCCCGCTCGGTCATGCCCTGCTGCAAGTATCCCAGCCCCAGTTGCACGTAGGCAGCACGCGCTTCGTCACGGCCCTTGCTGGTCTTCATCGGGTTGTAATCGCCCGACAGGACACAACCAGCACACAGGCTGGTCAACAGCAACAGCAGCGCAAAGCGCAGGGACATAGAGATCCTCTCTTAGTTAGTGTTCGCGGCGTTCTGTGCCAGATCGCTGTCGGCGCTCAATTCACGCACGGCGATGTAACGTTCGCTGCGACGGGTGCGATCCAGCACCTGCCCTACCAATTGACCACAAGCCGCGTCGATGTCTTCACCACGAGTGGTGCGCACAGTGACGTTGAAACCGGCCTGGTGAAGCTGATCCTGGAACCGGCGGATGGCGTTGTTGCTCGGCCGCTCGTACCCGGAATGCGGGAACGGGTTGAACGGAATCAGGTTGATCTTGCACGGAATGTCTTTCAGCAACTCGATCATTTCCACGGCGTGCTCAAGCTTGTCGTTGACGTCCTTGAGCAAGGTGTACTCGATGGTCAGCACGCGCTTCTCGCCCAGTTCGGACATGTAGCGCTGGCACGACTCGAGCAGCATCTTAAGCGGATATTTCTTGTTGATCGGCACCAATTGGTTACGCAATGCGTCATTCGGTGCGTGCAGGGACAACGCCAGGGATACGTCGATATGCTTGGCCAGCTCATCGATCATCGGCACCACACCCGACGTGGACAGGGTCACGCGGCGCTTGGAGATCCCGTAGCCCAGGTCATCCATCATCAGATGCATGGCGGCCACGACGTTGTCGAAGTTCAGCAGCGGTTCGCCCATGCCCATCATCACCACGTTGGTGATGGCGCGGTCGATGGTAGCCGGAACACTGCCGAAAGATTTGTTGGCAATCCACACCTGGCCGATGACTTCGGCGGCGGTGAGGTTGCTGTTGAAGCCTTGCTTGCCGGTGGAGCAGAAACTGCAGTCCAGGGCACAGCCTGCCTGGGACGAAACGCACAGAGTGCCGCGTTTGCCCTGGGGGATGTAAACGGTCTCGACACAGCTGCCGGACGCCACGCGCACCACCCACTTGCGGGTGCCGTCGCTGGAAATGTCCTCGCTGACCACTTCGGGACCACGGACCTCGGCAACAGCCTTGAGCTTTTCGCGCAAGGCCTTGCTGACGTTCGTCATGGCGTCGAAATCATCGACGCCAAAGTGGTGAATCCATTTCATTACCTGACCGGCACGGAAACGCTTCTCCCCGATTGAGTCGAAGAATTTTTCCATTTCCGGCTGGGTCAGCCCCAGCAGGTTGGTTTTAACAGTCGATATCGTCATGGATTCACCTTCACTCTCAAGCCAATGCTTAGCGAGTGGTTACTTCGGTAGCTGCGAAGAAGTACGAGATTTCGCGAGCGGCAGCGGCTTCGGAGTCCGAACCGTGAACGGCGTTGGCGTCGATCGATTCAGCGAAGTCGGCACGGATGGTGCCTGGAGCAGCTTCTTTAGGGTTGGTAGCGCCCATCAGCTCACGGTTGCGAGCGATGGCGTTTTCGCCTTCCAGAACCTGAACAACCACTGGACCGGAGATCATGAAAGCAACCAGGTCACCGAAGAAACCGCGCTCTTTGTGCTCAGCGTAGAAGCCTTCAGCTTCGGCTTTGGACAGTTGCTTCATTTTCGAAGCAACCACTTTCAGACCAGCCTTTTCGAAACGGGTAACGATTTCGCCGGCAGCGCCTTTTGCAACGGCGTCAGGCTTGATGATAGAGAAAGTACGTTGAACAGCCATGGTGTAACTCCAGAAACGGTAATTTGCGAAAAATTAAACCCGCGAATTATACGCGGGTTCTTGGGTATTGCCTAACCTGCGAGACGATCAGTCCAATTCATTGGCCCAGAGCTCCTGAACCGCTTCCAGAACCTTCTCGCCAACGCGGCCAGAAGTCTTATCGAAGTCAGGCAGTTCCTCGATCATATGCTGCAGACGGACAAAACCTACAGAATACGGATCGAGCCCCTCATGGGCCTCGGCCAGCTCTTCTGCAATACGTTGAACATCATTCCAACCGTAGCTCATGACAGTCTTACCAGTCAGTGCGGCGCTTCGGCCGCATGGTTAAGCGAATATTTCGGGATTTCGACGGTGATGTCTTCTTCACCGACGATCGCCTGACAGGCCAGGCGCGATTGCGCTTCCAGACCCCAGGCGCGATCAAGGAAGTCTTCTTCCAGCTCGTCAGCCTCTTCCAGCGAGTCGAAACCCTCGCGGATGATGCAGTGGCAAGTGGTGCAGGCACAGACACCGCCGCAGGCGCTTTCCATCTCGATATGGTGTTCGTGGGCCAGCTCGAGAATCGAAGTGCCGGGCTCAGCCTCGACCACCATGCCTTCAGGGCAGAACTTCTCGTGGGGCAGAAAAATGACCTGCGGCATCAGATATCCTCGATTTCATTCAGATTGCGCCCCGACAGAGCGGCTTTCACCGTCTGATCCATACGACGGGCTGCAAAAGCATCGGTCACTTGCGACAGACGCTTGGTCTGCTGCTCGATGGCATAGCCATCAGTGCCTTTCATCAGTTCGGTCAGTTCCTGCACCTGCAGATCGATGACCATGCGCTCTTCGGCGTCGAGCAAACGCTCGCCATCCGCCTCCAGAGCCCCCTGCACCGCTTCGATCAGGCGCTGGGCATCGACTTGCTGCTCACGAAGCACGCGAGCGACCTTGTCGTCATTGGCGTGCTGGAACGAATCTTTCAGCATCTTGGCGATTTCGCCGTCGGTCAGCCCGTAGGACGGCTTGACCTGGATGCTCGCCTCAACGCCCGAGCCCAGTTCACGGGCCGAGACGCTGAGCAGACCGTCGGCATCAACCTGGAAGGTCACACGAATTTTCGCCGCGCCGGCCACCATCGCCGGAATACCGCGCAATTCGAAGCGAGCCAGTGAGCGGCAATCGCTGATCAACTCACGCTCGCCCTGCAACACATGGATCGCCATGGCCGACTGGCCATCTTTATAGGTGGTGAAGTCCTGTGCGCGTGCGACGGGGATGGTGGTGTTGCGCGGAATCACCTTCTCCATCAGGCCGCCCATGGTTTCCAGACCCAGGGACAACGGAATCACGTCGAGCAGCAGCAATTCGCCGCCATCACGCTTGTTGCCGGCCAGCGTATCGGCCTGGATCGCAGCACCAATGGCCACCACTTGATCCGGGTCGATTTCGGTCAGCGGCTGACGACCGAACGCTTCGGCGACAGCTTCGCGAACACGCGGAACGCGGGTCGAACCACCGACCATGACCACGGCGTGCACGTCTTCCAGCTCGACGCCGGAATCACGCACGGCACGGCGGCAGGCTTTAAGACTGCGGGCGACCATCGGTTCGATCAACGCATCGAAGGCTTCGCGGGTCAGCTGTGCTTTCCAGTCGCCGTAGGCAACTTCAACAGTGTCAGAGTCCGTCAGGGCTTCTTTGGCAGCGCAAGCGGCTTGCAGCAAGCTGCGCTGTGCACCCGGATCGAGGTCGGCGGACAAACCGGCACTCTGGATGATCCAGCCGGCAATCGCATGATCGAAATCGTCACCGCCCAGGGCACTGTCGCCACCGGTGGCCAGGACTTCGAACACACCGCCGGTCAGACGCAGAATCGAAATATCGAATGTGCCGCCACCCAGGTCGTAAATGGCGACCAGGCCTTCGGCATGCTGATCCAGACCGTATGCCACCGCTGCTGCGGTCGGTTCATTGAGCAGACGCAGCACGTTCAGACCGGCGAGTTTCGCCGCATCCTTAGTAGCCTGGCGCTGGGCATCGTCGAAATACGCCGGAACGGTGATCACCGCGCCCACCAGCTCGCCGCCGAGGGTGGCTTCAGCGCGCTGACGCAATACTTTCAGGATATCGGCGGAAACCTCGACCGGGCTTTTCGGGCCCTGCACGGTGTCGATGAACGGCATGTGCGATTCGCCGCCGACAAAGCGGTACGGCAGCTGATCGCCCAATTGCTTGACGTCGGACAGACCACGCCCCATCAGGCGTTTGACCGACAGCACGGTATTCAGGGGGTCGGAGGACGCAGCCAGCTTGGCCGACTCGCCGACTTCGACGCGATCGGCGTGATAACGCACGGCGGAAGGCAGGATGACCCGTCCTTCGGCATCGGCCAGCGGCTCGGAAAGACCACTGCGCAATGCAGCGACCAGCGAATTGGTAGTACCCAAGTCGATCCCCACAGCCAGACGACGCTGGTGCGGTTGAGGACTTTGGCCGGGTTCGGCGATCTGCAGTAGGGCCATCGTGATCAGGACTTATCTGTATATCAGGCGTGCGACCGGAGCGGCACTGGGTTAATCGTCGAGGCGCTCTTCTAACTGGCGCACTTCGTAGGTGAGCTTGTCGAGGAACTGCATGCGCCGCATCAGGCGTTCGGCCTGTTCGCGTTGCGCTGCATCATCCCAACAGGCTGCGAAGCTTTCGTTGAGCTCTTCCTGCGCGGTTTTCAGGCGACGCTTGAAAGCCGCGACACCGTCCAGGTCGGCACTGTCCTGCAGATCTTCGAGCTCTTCGCGCCATTGCATCTGCTGCAAAAGAAACTCGGGATCGTGGACGGTGACTTCCATCGGCACTTCATGCCCGCTGATGGTCAGCAGGTAGCGTGCACGCCGGGCCGGACTCTTGAGTGTCTGGTAGGCATCGTTGAGCCGCGCAGACTGCTCGAGCGCCGACCGCTGCTCGCGCTCGGAAGCATCGGCAAAGCGGTCAGGATGAACGCCGCGCGCCAACTCGCGATAGCGCGTGGCCAACTGCTCGAGATCCAGGCGAAAGCCCGGTTGCAGCTCGAATAAAGCGAAATGACAAGGAGTACCCACGACAAGCCTCAGATGTTGAAGCTTTCGCCGCAGCCACATTCACCGCGTACGTTGGGGTTGTTGAACTTGAAGCCTTCGTTCAACCCTTCCTTGACGAAGTCGAGCTCGGTGCCGTCGAGGTAGGCCAGGCTTTTCGGGTCGATGATCACTTTCTCGCCGTGACTCTCGAACACCTGATCTTCTGCAACCACCTCGTCGACAAACTCCAGCACGTAGGCAAGGCCGGAACAGCCCGTGGTGCGAACACCCAGACGAATCCCCTCACCCTTGCCGCGCCCGTCAAGGGAGCGCCGCACGTGTCGAGCAGCCGCTTCTGTCATGCTGATAGCCATCGTTGACTCCTTACTCGTCGCCAAATCTTGAAAGTCAGATCAAGCCTTTCTTCTGCTTGTAATCGCGAACGGCGGCCTTGATGGCGTCTTCAGCGAGAACCGAACAGTGGATTTTCACTGGCGGCAGGGCCAGTTCTTCAGCCAGCTGAGTGTTCTTGATGGTTTCAGCTTCGTCCAGGGTCTTGCCTTTCATCCACTCGGTAGCGAGGGAGCTGGAGGCGATAGCCGAACCGCAGCCGTAGGTCTTGAACTTGGCGTCTTCGATAACGCCCTGGTCGTTGACCTTGATTTGCAGACGCATCACGTCGCCGCACGCCGGAGCGCCGACCATGCCGGTGCCAACGTCCGGATCTTCGGCGTTCATCTTGCCGACGTTACGCGGGTTTTCGTAGTGGTCGATGACCTTTTCGCTGTAAGCCATGATTCTCAATCCTCACTCATCAGGGCCGCTCTTGAGACCCTGCAACTGCGCTGCGTAAACCGCCGCGTCGCTACAGGATCCGTATCCGGCGGCTTCTATATTTAGTGTGCCGCCCACTCGATCTTCGAGATATCGACGCCGTCTTTGTACATGTCCCACAGCGGCGACAGAGCGCGCAGCTTGGTAACGGCCTCGCAGACTTTCTGCGCGGCGTAGTCGATTTCTTCCTCGGTGGTGAAACGGCCGAAGGTAAAACGGATCGAGCTGTGTGCCAGTTCGTCGTTGCGGCCCAGGGCGCGCAGTACGTACGAAGGCTCCAGCGACGCCGAGGTGCAGGCCGAACCGGACGAAACCGCCAGATCCTTGAGCGCCATGATCAGCGACTCGCCTTCAACGTAGTTGAAGCTCAGGTTCAGGTTGTGCGGAACGCGCGCGGTGAGGCTGCCGTTGACGTACAGCTCCTCCAGATGCTCGACCTGCTTGTAGAAGCGATCGCTCAATGCCTTGATGCGAACGTTTTCGGCAGCCATGTCTTCCTTGGCCACACGGAACGCTTCGCCCATGCCGACGATCTGGTGAGTCGCCAGGGTGCCGGAACGCATGCCGCGCTCATGACCGCCGCCGTGCATGGTCGCTTCGATGCGCACACGCGGCTTGCGGCTGACGTACAGCGCGCCGATGCCTTTAGGGCCGTAGGTCTTGTGCGCGGAGAACGACATCATGTCGACTTTCAGTTTCTGCAGGTCGATTTCGACCTTGCCGGTGGACTGAGCGGCGTCGACGTGGAACAGGATGCCTTTGGAACGGGTCAGCTCGCCGATGGCGGCAATGTCGTTGACGGTGCCGATTTCGTTGTTCACGTGCATCACCGACACCAGGATGGTGTCTTCGCGCAGCGCGGCTTCGATCATGGCCGGGGTGATCAGGCCGTCTTCGGTCGGATCGAGGTAGGTGACTTCGAAACCTTCACGCTCCAGCTGGCGCATGGTGTCGAGGACAGCCTTGTGTTCGATCTTGGAGGTGATCAGGTGCTTGCCCTTGGAGGCGTAGAAATGTGCCGCACCCTTGATTGCCAGGTTGTCGGACTCGGTGGCACCGGAGGTCCAGACGATTTCACGCGGGTCGGCGTTGACCAGGTCGGCCACCTGACGACGGGCGTTTTCGACAGACTCTTCGGCCTTCCAGCCGAACACGTGGGAACGGGACGCCGGGTTGCCGAAGTTTCCGTCGACCAGCAGGCATTCACTCATTTTTTGCGCAACGCGCGGATCGACCGGGGTGGTCGCAGAGTAATCAAGGTAAATCGGCAATTTCATGGACTATCTCCTAAATCAGGCTGGCTGGCGTGCCGCTAGCTCTCTGGCTGTCATTCGACGGCGGACGCTTCAATCTTGTCCAGGCGCGGCGCCTTGCCATTGCAACGACGCTGATCCTGACGCTGGGCCACTTCCTGCACCTCACGGCGAGTTACGAGGTCGGCCAAGCTGATACCGCTGAGAAATTCGTGAATCTGCAGGCTCAGATCGCACCACAGGTGGTGGGTCAGGCAAGTGTCACCGGAGTGGCAGTCGCCCTGGCCCTGGCATTTTGTTGCATCGACCGATTCGTTCACCGCATCGATCACCTGCGCCACCTGGATGCCCTGCATGTCGCGGGACAACTGGTAGCCACCGCCCGGACCGCGAACACTGGAAACCAGGTTGCTGCGGCGCAGCTTGGCGAAAAGCTGTTCGAGATAGGACAGGGAGATGCCTTGGCGCTCGGAGATATCGGCCAGGGACACGGGCCCGTGTTGCGCGTGCAACGCCAGGTCAAGCATGGCGGTCACGGCGTATCGGCCTTTTGTAGTCAGTCGCATGGACAATTACCACGGAGTTCGGAATGGGCGGGAGTATGCAATTCCCGAGCATTTAAGTCAACTATAAGACCTAGTGCTTTAGTCGGGTTTACCCGCAAAAGAGCGCGCGAATGATAGCAGGGTCTGCGGCCTAATGGCACACCGGTCGGCAGCAGCCCTGCAAGCGCGTCAATGGAGCTTGGATTCGTCCTTGCCCTTGACGCAGGCGAAGTCTTCTTCACGCAGCTCGGGCAGATCTTTCGCACAGTAATTGCTGCCCAGATCCTTCAGCGCGCCGCACATTCCCTCCAGACGCCCGTCCACCGCTTGCAGATGATCGAGCAACTGGCCAATGGCGCGCGCCACCGGATCGGGCATGTCTTCGCTGACGCCATAGGCATCGAAACCGATTTTTTCGGCCATCGCCTTGCGCTTGGCGTCGACCTCATCATCAGACTTGACGATGATCCGCCCCGGAATCCCCACAACAGTCGCGCCCGGAGGCACCTCCTTGGTGACCACGGCGTTGGAACCGACCTTGGCGCCAGCACCTACAGTGAACGGACCAAGCACCTTTGCACCCGCACCCACCACAACGCCGTCACCGAGCGTCGGGTGACGCTTGCCCTTGTTCCAGCTGGTGCCACCCAGAGTCACACCCTGATAGATCGTCACGTCATCGCCGATTTCAGCGGTTTCGCCGATCACGATGCCCATGCCATGGTCAATGAAGAAGCGTCGACCGACCTTGGCGCCCGGATGGATCTCGATCCCGGTCAGCCAGCGACCGAAGTTCGACACCAGCCGCGCCAGCCATTTCAAATCGTTGCGCCAGAGCATGCCGGCCAGTCGGTGAATCCAGATTGCATGCATGCCGGGGTAGCAGGTCAGGACTTCAAAAGCGTTACGCGCCGCCGGGTCTCGGTGGAATACGCTCTGGATATCTTCACGCAAACGCTCGAACATCATTAATCCTTCCGCTTAAGGAGCTCGCCACGGGCCGCTTTCTGGGTTTCCGTGAGGATGCCACGCAAAATATTCATTTCCGCCCGGCTGACCGAGCTGCGTCCGTACAACCGGCGCAGGCGCGCCATCAAGTGCCGCGGTTTTTCCGGATCGAGGAATTCGATGGCCACCAGGGTTTGCTCAAGGTGTTCATAGAACCGCTCCAGCTCATCCATGGTCGCAAGCTCTGCGCTTTTCACGGAGGCCACTTCTTCCTTCTCAATCTTGGTCGGCTGGCCTTGTGCAGCCAGCCACGCCATGCGCACTTCATAACTCAACACCTGCACCGCCGCCCCGAGGTTCAGCGAGCTGAACCCAGGATCGGAGGGGATGTGCACGTGATAGTGACATCGCTGCAGCTCGTCATTGGTCAGGCCGGAATCTTCACGACCGAACACCAGCGCGATTTCCGCGCCCTGCCCTGCCTCCTCGACCACTTTGGTCCCGCACTCGCGCGGATCCAGCAATGGCCAGGGAATACGCCGGTCACGGGCACTGGTGCCGAGAACCAGATTGCAACCGACCAGGGCGTCTTCCAAGGTGGCGACGACTTGCGCGTTTTCAAGGATGTCGCCGGCACCCGAAGCGCGGGCATCGGCTTCGTGATGCGGAAAGACACGCGGATCAACCAGCACCAGACGCGACAGGCCCATGTTTTTCATGGCGCGCGCGGTCCCGCCGATGTTTCCCGGATGGCTGGTATTGACCAGGACGACACGAATATTTTGCAGCACGGCGGGCGCTCTCGGACTCGGCAAAGGGGTGCAAATCTTACAGAACAGCCTACCGTTAAGCTATGAAAGCGAACAGCGACCTTCACCTGAAGAAAAGTTCTGATAGAATGCGCGGCTTTCTTTAACAACCTTAGGTGACACATCCATGCAGCCCATGCTGAATATCGCGCTGCGCGCCGCCCGCAGCGCCAGTGAACTGATCTTCCGCTCCATCGAGCGCCTGGATACCATCAAGGTCGACGAAAAAGACGCCAAGGATTACGTATCCGAGGTAGATCGCGCTGCCGAACAGAAAATCATCGACGCCCTGCGCAAGGCTTACCCGAATCACTCGATCATGGGTGAAGAGACTGGCCTGCACGCCGGCACCGGCATCGAAGGCGAAGAATACCTGTGGATCATCGATCCACTGGACGGCACCACCAACTTCCTGCGCGGCATTCCTCACTTCGCTGTCAGCATTGCCTGCAAATACCGCGGCCGCCTGGAACACGCCGTTGTTCTGGATCCGGTTCGTCAGGAAGAATTCACCGCCAGCCGTGGTCGCGGCGCTCAACTGAATGGTCGTCGCCTGCGTGTCAGCGGTCGCACCAGCCTTGAAGGCGCCCTGCTCGGCACCGGTTTCCCGTTCCGTGACGACCAGATGGACAACCTCGACAACTACCTTGGCATGTTCCGCGCCCTGGTTGGCCAGACTGCCGGTATCCGCCGCGCCGGTGCGGCGAGCCTGGACCTGGCTTACGTAGCCGCCGGTCGTTTCGATGCGTTTTGGGAGTCGGGTCTGTCCGAATGGGACATGGCTGCCGGCGCCCTGCTGATTCAGGAAGCAGGCGGTCTGGTGAGCGACTTCACCGGCGGTCACGACTTCCTTGAAAAAGGCCACGTCGTTGCCGGCAACACCAAATGCTTCAAGGCAGTTCTGACGGCGATCCAGCCGCACCTGCCGGCCTCGCTGAAGCGCTGAGCGTTTCGCGAAACCAAAAACACCCTTCGGGGTGTTTTTTTATGGGCATGAAAAAAGCACCTCGAAAGGTGCTTTTTCTATAAGCCATCAGCCAATCACTGACCTGGCTGGTTCTGCGACAGGATCAGCTTGCCTTCCTTGTCGACCGGAATCTGGTTGCCCGGATCACGATCCATCCGCACCTTGCCTTCCTTGCCGTCCAGCGAATACCGGACGTCATAGCCCACGACCTTGTCGCTGATGTCATTCACCGTGTTGCAGCGAGTCTGAGTCGTCGTGTAGGTATCACGCTCCTGCATACCCTCCTGAACCTTGTTACCGGCGTAACCGCCACCGACCGCACCGGCCACCGTGGCAATCTTCTTGCCGGTACCGCCACCGATCTGGTTACCCAGCAGGCCACCTGCCAGCGCACCGACCACGGTGCCGGCGATCTGGTGCTGGTCTTTCACCGGCGCCTGCCGGGTCACCGTCACATCCTTGCACACTTCACGTGGAGTCTTGATCTGTGTCTTGACCGGCTCTACCGCCAGCACTTGCGCATACTCAGGGCCGCTTTTCACCAGGCTGTAGGTGGCAACAGCACCCCCGGCAGTCACACCGACAGCACCCAATACCGCACCAACCAGCAACGACTTGTTCACATGAACCTCCTGACCATCACATGCGGGAACGCGCCCGCGCTTCTCCCAGCCTTGGAGCAAAAAAAAAGACGCGAGTTCAACTCGCGTCTTTTTTGACTGACCGCCGGGAAAACGATGGCCGTTATGGACGATCGTCGACTTCCTTCTCGGTGTTGGCCGGAGGAATGAGATCTTCAGAGCTCAGGTTCAGCCAGATCAACACCACGTTCGCGATGTAGATCGACGAGTAGGTACCCGCCAGAACACCGATAAACAGGGCGATGGAGAAGCCGAACAGGTTATCGCCACCGAAGAACAGCAGCGCCGCGATCGCCAGCAGGGTGGAGATCGACGTCGCCATGGTCCGCAGCAGAGTCTGAGTCGTCGAGATGTTGATGTTCTCGATCAGCGAAGCCTTGCGCAGGACACGGAAGTTCTCACGCACCCGGTCGAATACGACGATGGTGTCGTTGAGCGAGTAGCCGATGATCGCCAGCACCGCCGCCAACACCGTCAGGTCGAAGGTGATCTGGAAAAACGACAGGATACCGATGGTCACGATCACGTCGTGGACCAGCGATACGATGGCGCCGACCGCGAACTTCCACTGAAAGCGGAAAGCCAGGTAGATCAGGATGCCGCCGAGTGCCAGCAGCATGCCGAGGCCGCCCTGGTCACGCAGCTCTTCACCGACCTGCGGGCCGACGAACTCCACGCGCTTGACGGTAGCGGGGTTATCGCCGCCGACCTTTTGCAGCGCTTCTGCAACCTGATGACCCAGTTGCGGATCTTCACCCGGCATGCGCACCAGCAGATCGGTGGTTGCACCGAAGTTCTGCACGACGGCCTCGTGGTAACCCGAAGTCACCAGCTGCTCGCGCACCTTGGTGACGTCAGCCGGACGCTCGTAGGTCAGCTCGATGAGCGTACCACCGGTGAAGTCCAGTCCCCAGTTCATGCCCTTGTGGAACACACTGAAGATGGCCAGCAAGGTCAGAAATACTGTGACGCCGAACGCAAAGTTGCGGACGCCCATGAAGTTGATTGTACGTAACATGGCAGCCCCTTAAATCCACAACTTCTTGAAGTCACGTCCGCCAAAGATCAGGTTGACCATTGCGCGGGTCACCATGATGGCCGTGAACATCGAGGTAAAGATCCCGAGGGACATGGTCACTGCAAAGCCCTTCACCGGGCCGGTGCCCATGGCGAAGAGGATGCCGCCGACCAGCAAGGTGGTCAGGTTGGCGTCAAGAATCGCAGTGAATGCCCGGCCGAAGCCTTCGTTGATTGCACGCTGCACGGTCATGCCGGCGGCGATCTCTTCACGAATCCGCGAGAAGATCAGCACGTTGGCGTCGACCGCCATACCCATGGTCAACACGATACCGGCGATACCCGGCAGGGTCAGCGTAGCCCCCAGCAGCGACATCAGCGCCAGCAGCAACACCATGTTCACTGCCAGAGCAACGGTGGCGATGACGCCGAAGAAACGGTAGATGGCGATGATGAACAGCGAGACGAACAGCATGCCCCACAGCGATGCATCGATACCCTTGGTGATGTTGTCCGCACCCAGGCTCGGGCCGATGGTGCGCTCTTCAGCGAAGTACATCGGAGCAGCCAGGCCACCGGCACGCAGCAGCAGCGCCAGCTCGGACGACTCGCCCTGACCGTTCAGGCCGGTGATACGGAACTGCGCACCCAGCGGCGACTGAATGGTCGCCAGGCTGATGATTTTCTTCTCTTCCTTGAAGGTCTGCACCGGAACGTCTTTCTCGACGCCATCAACCATTTGCTTGACGTAAGTAGTGACCGGACGCTGCTCGATGAAGATCACCGCCATGCTGCGACCGACGTTGCTGCGGGTCGCGCGGTTCATCAGATCGCCACCGTGACCATCCAGGCGGATGTTCACTTCAGGCGTACCGTGCTGCGAATCAAAACCGGCCTTGGCATCAGTCACCTGGTCACCGGTGATGATCAGGCCACGCTCGATCTGGGCAGGAGGACGCTTGCCTTCACGGAACTCGAAGGTTTCGGAAGTGGCTTTCGAAGCGCCAGGTTCTGCAGCCAGACGGAACTCGAGGTTGGCGGTCTTGCCGAGGATACGCTTGGCTTCGGCAGTGTCCTGCACGCCCGGCAGCTCAACCACGATACGGTTGGCGCCCTGACGCTGGACGATCGGTTCGGCAACACCCAGCTCGTTGACGCGGTTACGTACCGTGGTCAGGTTCTGCTTGATGGAGTATTCACGGATTTCCGCCAGCTTGGCTGGGGTCATCGCCAGACGCAGCACCGGTTGACCGTTGAGGTCGGCCGGAACAATGTCGAAATCGTTGAAATTCTTGCGGATCAGCGCGCGGGCCTGTTCGCGGGAGTCAGCATCGCTGAAGCCCAACTGAATGGCGCCATTGAGTTGCGGCAGGCTGCGATAGCGCAGTTTCTCTTTGCGCAGCAGGCTCTTGACGTCGCCTTCATAGACTTTCAGGCGGGCGTCGAGGGCTTTGTCCATATCCACTTCCAGCAGGAAGTGCACACCACCGGACAAGTCCAGACCCAGCTTCATCGGGTGCGCGGCCAGGTTGCGCAACCATTGCGGGGTGGTTTGCGCCAGGTTAAGCGCGACGACGTAGTCATCACCCAATGCCTTGCGGACAACGTCCTTGGCCGGCAGCTGGTCTTCAGCCTTGGTCAGACGGATCAGACCGCCCTTGCCGTTCGCAGCCAGGCTCGAAGCCTTGACGTTGATCCCGGATTCCTTGAGCGCGGTGCTCGCGCGATCCAGATCGGCCTGATTGACCTGCAGGGCCGTGCTGGCGCCGCTGATCTGAATGGCCGGGTCATCGGGGTATAGATTCGGAGCGGAATAAATCAGACCGATCGCCAGCACCGCCAGGATCAGAATGTATTTCCACAGAGGGTATTTGTTCAGCATCACGCCGCCCGTTATGAACGCGGGGCGCCTTGCGCGCCCCGTCGATTGAGTAGAAGTTGGAACCTTAGATCGCTTTCAGCGTGCCTTTTGGCAGCGTGGCGGCGATGGCGCCCTTCTGGAACTTCATTTCCACGGTGTCGGAAACTTCCAGAACCACGAAGTCATCGGCCACTTTGGTGATCTTGCCGGCGATGCCGCCGGTGGTGACCACTTCGTCGCCCTTCTGCAGGCTGTTCAGCAGGTTCTTCTGCTCTTTGGCGCGCTTGGCCTGTGGACGCCAGATCATCAGGTAGAAGATGACCAGGAAGCCGACCAGGAAAATCCACTCGAAGCCGCCGCCCATAGGCGCTGCAGCCGGTGCAGCCGCGTCAGCCATGGCATTAGAGATAAAAAAGCTCATTTAGCACTCCAGTTGCAAATGTTGAATCTTGGGGTCAGAAAACTCAGTCCAAAGGCGGAACGGGAAGCCCGCGTTTGGCGTAGAAGGCATCGACAAAGGCGGCCAATGTACCCTGTTGAATAGCCTCGCGCAAACCAGCCATCAGCACCTGATAATGGCGCAAATTGTGGATGGTATTGAGCATGCTGCCGAGCATTTCGCCGCACTTGTCCAGATGATGCAGATAAGCACGGGAGAAGTTCTGGCAGGTATAGCAATCGCAGGTCGGATCCAGAGGCGAATCATCATGGCGATGGAACGCGTTACGGATCTTCAGCACGCCTGTATCAATGAACAGATGCCCGTTGCGGGCATTACGGGTTGGCATCACGCAATCGAACATGTCCACACCGCGGCGCACACCCTCAACCAGATCTTCCGGTTTGCCAACGCCCATAAGGTAACGAGGTTTGTCAGCCGGCATCATGCCTGGCAGGTAATCCAGCACCTTGATCATCTCGTGCTTGGGCTCGCCCACCGACAGGCCGCCGATGGCCAGGCCGTCGAAGCCGATCTTGTCCAGGCCTTCCAGCGAGCGCATGCGCAGGTCCTGGTGCATGCCGCCCTGAACGATACCGAACAGCGCCGCCGTGTTGTCGCCGTGGGCGTTCTTCGAACGCTGGGCCCAGCGCAGCGACAGCTCCATGGACACTCGGGCGACGTCTTCGTCAGCCGGGTACGGCGTGCATTCGTCGAAGATCATCACGATGTCCGAGCCCAGATCGCGCTGAACCTGCATCGACTCTTCCGGGCCCATGAACACTTTCGAGCCGTCGACCGGGGAGGCGAAGGTCACGCCCTCCTCCTTGATCTTGCGCATGGCGCCGAGGCTGAACACCTGGAAACCGCCGGAGTCGGTCAGGATCGGGCCTTTCCACTGCATGAAATCGTGCAGGTCGCCGTGTTCCTTGATCACTTCGGTGCCCGGACGCAGCCACAGGTGGAAGGTGTTGCCCAGAATGATCTCCGCGCCGGTGGCGACGATGTCACGCGGCAACATGCCCTTGACCGTGCCGTAGGTGCCCACCGGCATGAAGGCCGGGGTCTCGACGGTGCCACGCGGGAAGGTCAGACGACCGCGACGAGCCTTGCCATCGGTGGCAAGCAGCTCAAACGACATACGGCATTGGCGACTCATAGTGTTTCCTCAGGGCCACGTGGTGCGGGATTACGGGTAATGAACATCGCATCACCGTAGCTGAAAAAGCGGTATTGGTTGTCGACGGCAGCTTTGTAGGCGGCCATGGTCTCGGGATAACCGGCAAACGCCGAAACCAGCATCAACAGCGTGGATTCGGGCAAATGGAAATTGGTGACCAACGCATCGACCACATGGAACGGCCGGCCCGGGAAGATAAAGATGTCGGTGTCGCCGCTGAACGGCTTGAGCACGCCGTCACGGGCGGCGCTTTCCAGCGAACGCACGCTGGTGGTGCCGACAGCAATCACTCGACCGCCACGGGCGCGACAGGCCGCGACCGCATCGACCACTTCCTGACCGACTTCCAGCCATTCAGTGTGCATGTGGTGATCTTCGATCTTCTCGACGCGCACTGGCTGGAACGTACCCGCGCCAACGTGCAGCGTGACGAACGCAGTCTCGACGCCCTTGGCGGCGATCGCGTCCATCAGCGTCTGATCAAAATGCAGCCCGGCGGTCGGTGCCGCCACCGCGCCGAACTTCTCGGCATACACGGTCTGATAGCGCTCGCGATCCGAACCTTCGTCCGGGCGATCTATATAAGGAGGCAACGGCATGTGCCCGACGCGATCGAGCAGCGGCAGCACTTCTTCGGCAAACCCCAGCTCGAACAGCGCATCGTGACGCGCCAGCATCTCGGCTTCGCCGCCGCCGTCGATGAGGATCTTCGAACCCGGTTTCGGCGACTTGCTGGAACGCACATGGGCCAGCACGCGGTGGGTATCGAGCACGCGTTCGATGAGGATTTCCAGCTTGCCGCCGGACTCCTTCTGCCCGAACAGGCGCGCCGGAATCACCCGGGTATTGTTGAACACCATCAGATCGCCGGGGCGCAAATGCTCCAGCAGATCAGTGAATTGACGGTGTGCCAGGGCGCCGCTGACCCCATCCAGGGTCAACAGGCGACTACCGCGACGCTCGGCCAAAGGATGGCGGGCAATCAGCGAATCAGGAAGCTCGAAGGTAAAGTCAGCAACGCGCATGATGGGGTTCGTCTAGCAGGGCCGGAAAGTCTAGCGGAAATATCGAAAATTGACCATGAAACGTGATTGACCAACGGTAGGCACCTCTCTATACTTCGCCGCCATTGAGCCCTGATGGCGGAATTGGTAGACGCGGCGGATTCAAAATCCGTTTTCGAAAGGAGTGGGAGTTCGAGTCTCCCTCGGGGCACCAGCACAATGAAGAAAGGCCTTGATTATCAAGGCCTTTTTTTTCGTCTGGCGTAAATGTGGCGTAGTGGCCGCCACTTCTCACCGTGTGAGAGAGCCAGCGCGGACGATTCAACTCTAAGAAAATATCGGGAGCGGGGCTATGGCTGGATCGAGAAGAAACGAGATCGTAATCGCCGTCATTGGCTTGGTCGGAGTCATCTTCACCGCCGTTATTTCGAACTGGGACAAGATCTCCCCGTCCACGGCAAATTATCCGGTGGCCAGCGACGATATCAACGTCCAAGCTCAGTACTACATAGAGACGACAGGTTTCCGAGCGACCCTGGAGGCATTCGAGAAAGCGAGAGTTGAACGCTATCGACGTGAATACAAAGTCTCCGCCGAAGTGGCGGACTGCATGATCGATATGGGCATCCCCGCTGCTCAGCTGGTCAGTATCGCTACGAACGTTCTGAAGGCGCATTACACGCTCGAAGAGCTAAAAGAGATGAACCGCATTGCATCACTTCCTCTCATGCGGAGAGTGACTGAAAAGCAACCCGCGATCGGGTTGGATCTCTTCAAAGGCATTGAGGAAGCGGCCGAAAGAGCGCGTCGACGGAATTTAGCGATCGCAGGTGGGGAGAGGAAGGTCGCTCAGCAGAGTACCGCATGCCCAGCGCAGTAGGGCCACTGCAAGGCTCTGTATGGGTGGCTGCGCATAGGGCGTAACTCTCGAATGTGCAGCGCGTGAATCTGCGTGCGGCACCCACCCTACGCGACGGAAAATTTTTTCCCTGCCCTATGCTCAAAAGCACGTAAGAAGTGTAAGTGAGAGATTTAGATTCTCTGTATCCCTTATAGATAGAGGGATAGAGGTCTCTCTATTACTGTAAGTGGACTGTCGGAAGGCTGTTTTTACCTAACAGTTGGCACGTGTAAGTAGAAATTCTCCCAAGCCCTTAATTTACAAGGCTTTCAGCGCAGTCAAAATTCCCCATACAGTTTCCTACATTCACACTGTAAGCGACGATCCCCAATGAATCCGGGGTGTGGAGCCGCTTTCTGACACACCCAACAACACTTACACGTTTGGAAGGGACTACCCAAGAAAGTGTTTTTGATGATCGACCAGATCTGGCAGTGATCCGCTCCTGAACTTCGGCGCTGTGTGTGAGACTTTGAAACACATCAAATAGCCCGCAACCCTTGATCTGTGCGGGCTGCAGCGAAATTCTGCGTCCCGCGAAGTCAGCCAGGTTTCACGTGTAAGAGACCTACGCCCGCCGTTAAAACCTGCTGAAACCCGAGTTTTCAAAGTCTTCGACCAATCAAACCGGGCACTTCAGCGACCCTCCCCCCGCTGCCGCTCCTTGCATCTCTGTGCAAGCGCGCTGCATTTCTCTTCAAAACTTTGCACATTGTGAAACACCCGCCTTGCTGCGAAGCCCCACGGCCCGCCTGGGCTGCGGGATCATTTGCACTACATCCCGATTTGCACAAAAAAAGGACGTGAAGCCCGTCGGCGGGAGGGGGATAAGTGATTTCTCGTCAGATTTTTTCTTGGTGCCACAAGCTTTACCGGGACCGAGCCGGCGCCAAAAAAAAGTTCTTCACGGAATCTCGGGAAACACACAAACAAGAACGCCGATTTGATTGATGATGTTCGTGCGAGCAAACACATCTAACAAACCGGCGTTCTTATGCGCGATATTAATACTTTCCTTCCTTTTTGGGAGGGCTTTTCTGTCGTCAACATCAAGCCTGATGGTGACGCCCTCCAGATCGATCTAACACCCCACGCCACCCGATTCCCTTCCTGTGGCGGCTGCCAAAAAACCTGTTCAACCACTCATGAGTATTGCGAGCGAGTCGTTCGTGACTTGCCCATTCTTGGCCGTGCGGTACGCCTCAATGTTTTGCTCAGGCGAGTTGGCTGCCGCGAGTGTGGCAAACGCATGGAGGCCGTCAGTTGGCTGGATCGCTATGCGCGTATGACGCGCCGCCTGGCCGACGCGGTTATTCAGGCTTGCGAGCGCCTTCCCACCCTGCACGTGGCCCAAATGTTTGGTCTGCATTGGGACACGAGCGTCGCGCCTTGCAGGCAGTATTGAGCGAACTGCCGAAGGCGCAACCACGACGTTTGGTGATGGATGAATTCGCGCTGTTCAAAGGACATCGCTACGCCAGCGTTGTGCTCGATGCCGACACACGACGGGTTCTGTGGATCGGCGAAGGCCGCAGTCGGGCGGCGGTCAGACCGTTCTTCGAAGAGCTTGGGCCAGAAGGTTGCGCCAAAATCGAAGCGGTGGCGATGGACATGAACACCGCTTTTGACCTGGAAGTTCGTCAGCACTGCCCGAAAGCGCGAGTGGTCTACGACCTGTTTCACGTAGTGGCCAAATACGGCCGAGAGGTCATTGACCGGGTCCGCGTCGACGAAGCCAACCGGCTACGTCACGACAAGCCGTCTCGCAAGGTCATCAAACAAGCGCGATGGCTGTTGCTGCGCAATCCGCAGAATCTGAAAACACCTGAACAAGAGGTTCACTTGCAGGATTTATTGGCAGCCAACCAATCACTGATGACGGTCTATTTGATGAAGGCTGAACTCAAAATACTCTGGGCACCGAGTACCGCCTGGGCCTGGAGATCGGCCTGGAAGCAGTGGCTGCGCCATGCTCATGAAAGCGAAATTCCGGCCCTGATCCAGTTTGCCAAACGGCTAAAAGGCTACTGGCGGGGCATCGTGAGTCGGGTTCGCTGGCCGATGCACACCGGTCAGTTGGAAGGAATAAATAATCGAATAAAGGTCATCAAACGGATGGCGTACGGTTACCGGGATAGCGAATTCTTTTTCATGAAGATCAAGAGCGTCTTTCCCGGTAATCCGTGAAGAACCTTTTATTTTGTTGAGGACATCCTTCGCGCATGCGACTTCACCCTCAAATAATCACTTCCATCAGCAAAAGGAATCTACGTTGTGGACACAATGAGCAGACGTGAGATTGGTGACCTGTTGTCTCGGCGCCTTCCACAATGCACCATCACCTGCTCGATAAATGCCGACGGTAGTCTGTCTGTCGAAGTGATCGACCCCGTCCAGCGACAATTCACGATTGGCAACATTGATCACTCCAGGTATCACGGCGAAGCAGGAATTAATCGCCTACTCCGCGAGATCCTCGAAGAGAGGATCATCCCTCGCCGGTCTACAAATCTGGACTAACGCTAGGTGCCCTGCCCTACGCCCTCGACTGCTTTCGACCAAAGGCAGTCATCGGCTGTCTAGGAAGGCCGCGGCGATCTAAGCGAAGTTTGATCTAATATTGGACCCCGCCAGATGACACGGTCGTGAACACATCCTCAGCCGTTTCGTGTGTGAAGGTGCCGTGTATGCCGGCCTTACGCATTCAGCCCCCACCCGCTCCGGGAGCACACACCACTCAGCATCGAGAGCTAGTGCTGTTACTAATGCCCTATTGACACCATAGCCTTTCCGCCCGAAGCTCAAAATCTTACGCAAAGCTAAAACCAGGGAAGAAAATGCTTATCACCAAAGTGGTTTTAAAAGGTTTTCGAAATTTCGCGGATTCTTCAATCAACCTTGAGCGTAACACGCTGATCATTGGTGCGAACAATGTTGGCAAAACTAATCTGGTTTATGCTTTGCGCCTGCTATTAGACAAAAGTCTTTCAGATGCCGAAATTGAGCCCGTAGAATCTGATTTCCATATTTCAGGCGCTGGAAAAATTTCGGACACGCTTTCAATAACGGTTTATTTCTCTGAGGTAACAGAAGACGCTGTGCTCGCGACTTTGAAGGGAAACATTACAAATGATGCGTGCTTTGTCCTTCAATATACTGCTGACAGGAGGAGCCTGACCTATGATATTAAAATTGGTGCCACAAGATCTTCGCTCGTAGAAATCCCTTCAAGATATTATTTAAAGCATATAAATCTGAGATACGTAAAATCTCGAAGAGATCTTGAGAAATATATTAATACAGAAAAGAGACAGCTTTTAAAACTGTCCTTAGAGAGCCGTAGCGAAACCGAATCGAAGTCCGATCATCGCCAGATGGCCAAAATTGGAAAAGCCTTAGAAGCGATCAACGACAAAATCCGAAACCTGCATTACGTAAAAGGAGCGACAGATTCTGTAAATGAGGAGCTACAAAAGCTTGCTCACGATTTCAGTGAGTACGAAGTAAAGCTCGATTCAGGTGCAATTCAGGTGCAGCAATTTATTGACAGCCTTCGCTTGGGCGCATCTACATCTGGAGCCTCAGTAATGCTTGGGGGCGACGGACGTAATAATCAAATCCTGATGGCTTTGTGGAAAGCTAAAAGCCAGCGCGAACATGATCCGGATAGCGAAGTGGTGTTTTACTGTGTTGAGGAACCTGAAGCACACCTTCATCCGCATCAACAAAGAAAACTGGCTGATTATTTAATTAATGACCTGCCTGGCCAAACGCTTATTACTAGTCATTCACCCCAGATTACGGCTCGCTATGTACCCTCTTCAATTGTCCACCTCAAGGTAACCAGTGGAAGTACCAGAGCGGCGAGCAATGGTTGCAGTAACTGCATCAGCAAAGCATGGGATCACTTAGGGTATAGAATGAGCATTTTACCTGCCGAAGCCTTTTTTGCTAAATGTGTTCTGCTTGTAGAGGGGCCTTCAGAAATTTTATTTTTTAGTGAGCTTGCAAAGCACCTATCCATCGATTTGGACTTCTATAACATTTCCATCTTGTCTGTCGACGGAATTCAATTTAGCGTTTATGTAAAGATTTTGAACGCCATGGAGATACCATGGGTAATGAGAACAGACAATGACGTTTCGGATATAAAAGTAAAAAAGATTCCGCTACGTCACTTGGCTGGGATTAACCGTTGTCGCGCAGCGATAGGTCTAAGTGCTATATCACATGCTCCACTCGGCACGACCACTCAATCACTGCTGGTCGATGGCACTTGGGAAAAGACATCAAAGGAGACGAACCCAAAAGGCGCCTATCTGTCTCGAGTCGATCTTGAGCATGACTTGGCGGAAGAGATGGAGTCTGAAGTGGTTGCTTATGTGTGTAAAAAGTTGAAGAAACGGACTTTAGACGTCACAAGTTCCATCAAGTACTTACAGGGTAAGAAAGCTATCCGCATGAGAGAGTTGCTGGCTCACATTTCGGCTAGTCTTCCTGTAATCAAAGATGGCTTTTTGGCGAAACCACTACTACATGCAAAAGCATTGGCTGAGGCGTAGGTATGCCTACTAAATTCACTTACAGTGATGCTCAGAAGGCGGCCATTGATTGCGCTGGCAGCATGGTTATCACGGCCTGCCCTGGAAGTGGAAAAACAACAGTAATGGTAGAGAAGATCCGCCAGGAATTTGGTAATCTCAAGCCACACCAAGGGATCATAGGAATATCCTTTACCATAAAATCCAGCAAAGAACTTGGTGACAAATGCAAAAAGAACGGAGCCAATACCAAGGCAAGTTTTTTTGGAACCATCGACAACTTTTGTCTTGCTGAAATTATATTTCCATTCCTTGCTCGGATTTACGGAACAAGCAAGCAAGAAATCTCATGCGTGCAGTTCAGCCAATTAAAAGATGAATACAAAGCTCACCTTCCCGAACTTTCAAAACCAGATATCAATTTAAGCACTGACGATTACGATTTCTACGAGCCTGAATTTATGGAGCACTACCGGCAAGGGTTCGTTCTTCTAGAAGCCGTCACAATAATTGCTTGTAAGATCTTGGAAAAATCAGAGGCTTGCAGGCGTTATATCAAAGCCAGGTATCGCTCAGTTTACATAGATGAATATCAGGATACATCTGAGCCTCAACATGCCCTTTTTTGCGCGTTGCACTCACTCGGCTTGAAAGCTGTAGCCGTTGGTGATACCCAACAATCCATATTTGCGTTCCGAGGAAGTGATCCTCGTCACCTTCTGGCACTCGCAGCGGATGTGGACAATTTCGAACATCACATAATTGACATCAATCATCGCAGTCATCCCTCAATAATTAATTACTCCAAACGTCTATACTCCCCTCAGTGCCAACTAATTCCGGTTGCCGCTAACGACATACATGTTTATCACCGTAGCTTTGACGGGACGCAGGAGGCTGTCGCTGGCGGCCTTAGTAATTGGATAGAGAAATCAGTTCGCGCGTTGAAAATAGAGGACCTGAGTGAGGTCGCTGTATTAGTGAGATGGAACGGTTCGATTGATCGTCTACAAAGACATCTAACGCTGCCTGCAAGATTTTATAGAGACGATTCGTTGTCAAAAATTGCGAGCCCGCTGGGACGATTCTTCTCTGCTCTGCTTACTTTTTATTTCGACGAGCGTATGTTGGCAGAGCAGTTACTTGATGATTTCTTGCTAAATAAAAGGACACCTGCAGGGCTCAGAGCTATTAGAAAATCGATCCATGGTCTGCGAAATTTTGAATTGAATAAGGTTCCAGAAGAGTTTATAAAAATTGCGACGCTTTTCAATTTATCTGCGGATAACAAAGCTGAGGTTGATGCGCTACTACAGACAATTTCATCTCCAGAGGATATATTGCACTACAAAGCGGTACAACCAGGCGAAATTCAAGTGATGACCCTCCACAAATCGAAAGGACTAGAGTTTGACTTGGTTATTCACCTGGACCTCTATGACTGGGTGTTCCCCACGAGAACATACACTGGAAATTTTAATGAGGAAGTTTTTCCGGATTGGGATCAAGACCTGAACCTTCACTTTGTAGGTATCACCAGAGCTAAAAAATGGTGTGTTTTGATCACGAGTACTCAGAGAATAAACTCGGAAGATAAAGTTAAAAAAGGCAGCCCCTCTCAGTTTCTTAGCTTGCCAGGAATCAAAGGATTGTATCGATAGATAAGGCACTGCTGAAATGTGCTTTCACTACGTCCATACAGTCCTCCTGCCATCTACCTGCAATCGATTATTTTCTGAGTTATGCGATGACCGTTCGTACCTGATGGCAATGGCTTCAAAATGTCGCGTAATTCTGTCACAGCTATTCGATTATCTGCGACATGACATGAGACAAATGTGGCATCGAGATAAAGGGATGTTAATCCGATCCCTGTCACGACTGACCGCGTATGGCCGATTGCTGCCGATCACTACAAACCGCTTTCGGCCAAAAGCGGTCGGTCTCTGAAAATAAAATCTGCGTGGTTCAGTCAGAGCGAAGCATTGCAAAACGACGAATTTGGTCCTAACAGAACCCAATGATTGCTCTTGTCCTGGTGCCAGCCAGATCCCGACGTTCTCTATATCCCTCGGATTGAAATACTACTGATCTTTCTTCGCTTTCTGAGCTGCCTAGCAAGGTCGCCAATAGCATCCGTTCGATCGCCCGCTGCCTGAAGGAGTACGTCCACAGTTTTCTTACTTCCGCGCCCCGCACTAATGGCAGCCTTCCAACCAATAGCTGCCTTTTCGGCGTTCATCATGTCAAGGACCCGCTGAAGACTTTCAGGGGCATGTGCCAGCATGGCTTTTAGCATTGGTGAAGACTCCTTGTACCAGCTCGGGTGAGCTTCAGAGAGAGTCTTAGCGATGGTTGGAATGCACTGAACAAGCACAGATGGCAATAGTTCAGGAGCTTTTTCCATGAAGAGTGCGATGACAAACTCGCCATAGGTCCATGCAACATGCGAGTAATTAGCTAGAGCAATGGATTTGCCTATACGTACAAACTCTACAGCAGCATCTGGGGCCACCACCGCCAATCGCGGGGGCATCGTTTCCATATGACCGAGGTTCCTCTGGATGAAATTTGCCATCGTCGTCCAGGACTCGCTCGTGCCAGCGGCTACCCCGATGAGAGTTTCTGCTTCATGGGGCAGGTGACTCCAATGCGCACCGATTGTTGCACCTAGTCCATCCCAGTCAATCAGTCTAACAAGCCGTTTGAACTTAGGTCGCGATACACGGTGTAGCAGAGCTAGCAGGAATGTTACTTGTTGAAACATGCGAAGCGGTGCCAGGGATAGCTTTCGAGCCAGGTCATGCAGGTCGACATTGTCAAACAGCGCACGTGCAAGATAGATATGCCGTGTAGTAGGCGCATACTTTCCTGTGTATACCCCCAGAGGGTCCAGAACTCTGAGAACGTGCCACGCAAGATCATCAAGCTCTCGAAAATTTAGTACAGGATCTGCTATTAATTTCTTCCTCGCGGTGGGTAAGAATACCTCGACCATGTCTAAGGTTAGCGTCTCACATGGCCAAGCCATCGCCTCCATGAGAGAGATAATTCGATACAATGGTGCTTCCTGTGGCCACGATGCTGCCAACGCTAATAGTTTTTCCTTATCTAGATTTTCGAGAACTATTTGCGCCCATGGATCCCCTTGTCCTAGTCTTAGGCTCTTTGCCAAGTCAGCGACATGCCCAACGCTTGCAGGGTCTACATTAGAAATCAAACCGGCGATCACTATCGGATTCACCCTGCGGATCAGTTTGATGGCAAACTCTTCTCTGCTGTTCAACAAATCGTTCAGTAGTCGCGCGAGTCCATGTCCCATAGGATTTATCGCTCGCTCAATCCATGAAACGATTGTGGATTCATTTCCTTGAAGATCGATTGCAATTACCTCTTCGAAATACGAGGAAATTTCAGTCAGTACAAAGCATGCCGTCATCACTTCATCCGGATCGCTTACTTCCCAGCAGCGAGCAAGAAGACATTCAAGCGACTCTCTCTTGATCAGTCGCCGCCACTTGCCGTGGTTGTTGAACCAAAGTTCATACAACAGTGTTCTCAGGCCCGCAAGGGGGAAAGAGTGATCTGTAACTACAGCGTTCAGGATTGCAGCTACAACAGCCCTGTATGCCTCGTCTTCGCGTTCCAAGATGCGTCCAAGTAACACGGCCGCAAATCGTTGATGTGGGCATCGCAAGTCATTCGCAGATATCACCAATCGCTCTGCGACAAGTGCATCCAGCGCAGCACCAAGGTTGCTGTTGTCGACTGTTGTACTGGTTAGCAGTTCTGTGATGTCCGCCGCTGAGCAGCTTGAATCGCGGGAGGCTAGCTGCCTAATGGCCACCGCGGCCAGCGGCAGTGCGGCATCCAGTGCAACGGCCGTGCTAGTAGCTTCGTTCGCCCGTCGCCAACCGCCTCCGAGCACAAAGCAGAATTGCCACGGAACCGCCGCATACTTGGCTGCATGCTCGATGCGCTCTTCGAGTGAAGTATCCATCATCAGATCGCCCACATTACCATCCGCCCGCCGCACGGCTTCCAACGTAGCGCGGCGATCCGCGAGCATACCTGACGCAATAGCACGAATGGCCGCTTGTGGGTCCATTCGCACTGCTCCTCGCAAAGCGGCTCGACCTTCTATTGCGCTGTGTGTGGAGAGAATAAGCCGCTGGGAAGTTGCCCGGCCTTCCAGTACTTTTAGGTCACTGTCGGTAATCAGGTGCGCGTCATCCACCAACAATAGGACGCCAGTGTCACCAGGCGAGGGGAGATCTTCCAAGAGCACGTCGTCACCACGAAGCGTAAAAACCCTCCAACCACGTGTTGCAAAAGTATGTGCTGCTTGGAAAGCACAAACCGATTTCCCTGTTCCAGGTTCACCGATGAGCCGTGCTGAGTAAGCCATTTCCATCTGCCGGGTTACCAAATCGGCTTCAGGAAGGCGCGGGCAAGCGAGTGCATCTGTCGGTCCGAGTGGCCTCCCCAGAAGAGCAGGACCTAGGTCGCGACTACTATCAAAAATCACTTCGCGCCATGCTGGTGTATTCAATCTTTGGGTGATTAAAGGTTGAGCACCATTAGTTGAAGGTCCAACGACTGTGAATACGTTAACGGCCTCCGCAAGCCTTGCAGCGTCCACCCCAAGCTCCGGGTAAAAGTTCTCAACCACGGTTGGGTGGTTGAAGAGTAGGGACTCGATGTCGCCCCAACCCATGACTTGGACGGTAAATTTTCCTTGGCGCTCTCTCTCGACGGAGATCTCACGTGCAATTCGCTGCAAATCTCCGTCCGTAGGTGCGGTGGTCGCCAACACCCAATGTTCCAGTGCAGGGCTAAATTTATCCGCCTTTGCTATCTCGGCTAATAGCTCGGCCTCACTAACGCTCGAGCCAAGTGATTCATCCTTTCCCTTACATTGAACGCCTTGAAAACGAGAACGACTGCCATCGACTCCGGCCCACACATCAACACCGTGTTGAGGTTGTCCTGCCCGACCATTCTTTTGAGCGAGCCTGTCTTTCCAGACGTCTCTGAAAAGGGCAAGGCATAACTCCTCAAATTCCTGCCAATGTTTTGGCCTGGGGATTTGCTTGTTTCTAAGGTCCATTAAGAATGGCAGCTCGCGTTAATTGGGCTAAAGGATTGCTCTTTGCTGAATAAGAATTCTTGGTCACCGGGAATATTAACGCTAGTCAGCATTGTGAGTCGCCTCTAATGCCGTAGGCGAATTCGAGCGACTGCTCTTGGCCGAATGCGGCCCGTTGCGACTGCTGACTGATCGCTGGCACAGCGGCCAAACTGATGATTACAGCCCGTTAATCGCATCTATTGGGCAGATTGAGAGTGGGAGAGTACTTGGTCTCCTGCGCATAGACATGTCCTCCTCCGTCTCTCTTTCAAGCATCAGAAGCGTTACACCGGATGGCAGAGTTACACGCCCAAAGGTTGGTGTACGAAGCCGATGTAACATTAGAAATATTCAATAAATACAGTCAGTTAACAACCATCGTTACACGAGTTACACGAGTTACACGAGTTACACCGCATTGTGGAGGGGGACACACCCCACACCCCGTAAGTATCAATCCCACCAGCGAACGTCAGGTGTATCTCCCACAGTGGGCCGGGGCCCCTGAGGTTTTCTTCGAGACACGGGGTCGGAAACCCGCCGGACCTTGTTAGCGGGAGAACTCCCAGCTTAGTGAACAGGTGAACCCGGTGAACTGCCTGTTCACCTGTGCATCTGCACTACGAAACAATCGATCCAAGGCCACCATTACCGGTACGGTAACGATGTCCTTTTTTCTTCAAGATCCTTTCAATTTCAACGTTGAAATTTCAGTAAATTGCAGCATCTCCCGCTACCACAGTCCCGCGGGTTTCCGACCCCGTATGATGTTGCTGGCTCCAGGGTCCCCAGCACCATTCACAACAATTTCTTCCATAGCTACTACCAAATGACATTGCAACCATCTACGGCTCAAGCTGTATCGCTGAGCGATTACGCAAGCAAACGACTTAACGTGCTACAGTGGCATTGTGCCAACAGCCTAATTAGACATCGGTCATAAAAATAGCAACATCAGTATCGATTGTTAAAAGCTGCTAACCAAACAACTTCCTTCACTAGTCATTGATCGGAACCAACTAATGCCGACGATTAAATCACCTAATAACTACAATGAAATGCTTGAAGGACTAAACAAAGGAACATTTCTCACCACATTTATACTTTTCATTGTTCTCCGTTACTTTGAGACAATCCCCAAAATAATTATTCCAGAATCATTAATTCCGCCACTAAAAGATTACAAAGAACTTATAGATTGGGTAGTCTCATTCGGCGCCATTCCTTTAGCCGCTGCATTGCTAGCAGCTTTCTTGAGCAGTTTTTTTGAGATCCATAATAAAATCTCAAAACTGCTCGGCATCAGATACCTCTGGGATAAGTTTTTTATCATAAAGCCAATGCTTAAAAGTGCGAACATAAAAAAACAGCTGAATCGCGCTGAGACAAAGTTGGCTATGAACAAACTGTACTATCCCGAAGCTAAGAAAATTGATCAGCATTACGTTCAGCTTTTCTGGCGATACGCTATGTTTTTCTGGATTTTTTTTGAGCACATCTTAGTTGTTCTAACCACCGCCTGCGCCCTTGAGCTCATCTACAAAGACAAGTCCTTCACTGGACTATGGTTATACCTACTTGCACTGTCATTAGTCACGCTCGCACAATGGTATTTTGTGACTGTTAAAAAATCCAAAGACCAAGCCAACCAAATACCTGTAAAAGCTATTAAAAAATACTTCAAATAACAAGGACGTAACTCATGAGATATCTAGTTAATGGCAACCACATTCGTTCAGAGAACGCAGCAAAGCCACATACGCAAAAATCAAAACCAGTAAATGACTATTTGCTTTCTAGCGGAAAAACCAACTCAGCACTGGACTTTGGCTGTGGAAAACTAAGATACTCAGACACACTAACAAAAATAGCTACAACCGTAACTTTTGTAGATTCTCAAATTCAACTTTCTCGAAGACAAGCAATAAGAGGCGAACAAACATCCGTAACTGAATTTGTGTCGAAACACTATCCAAACTGCAAAACTATACCATTCGAACAAATCCAGAATCACCAAGATTTGTACAACCTAATAACATGCACAAACGTTCTATCTGCGATCCCATGCAAAGAAACCCTCAACAGCGTCATATCAAGTATAAAAAAACTACTTTCGAGTGATGGAATTGCTGTATTTATCAACCAACACCGAAGCTCGTATTTTAAAAAATTCGAATCTGGCAAGAAGCATTTAAATGGCTATATATACAGCAATCAAAAATCCACTTCTTATTATGGAATTTTCACTAGGGCAGTCACACAAGATCTGCTTCTTGAACATGGCTTTGAAATTATTAAGTCTTGGTGTGTAGGGGAGAGCACTTTTGTGGAGGCTCGATCACCGATGGTTGCTAGCTAGGCTCACCGTCGGATGGCCTCTTCAGCGAACCGTCGACACGAGCATCTAGGGCAAAGAAAACTGAATATTGGATTTATAATCGTTTGGGATTAAGCTCTGTAGCGTCGACAAGCGTGTATCCCCGCTTGTATCCCTAGCGATATAATTTGGTTGCAAGCCACGAAATTTATGGAAGCTTCGAGTCTCCCTCGGGCACCAAAATCAAGAAAGGTCTTGCTTAGCAAGGCCTTTTTTTTCGTCTGCCGGAAAGTGCCGCTGGCCCTCCGGCGAGATCTGACACAGGTTCACCCCATGGAAACGTCACTGGAAACAGTCGCCCTTTTCTCCCTGAAACTCGCTTACGAGGAAGAAGGCCTGAGCCCGATTCTGCGCGATGACCTGGTCATGGGCGATTATCAGAAAGACGTGTTCGAACTGCTGGTGCGCCGGGGTGATGTCCAGACGATCCAGTTCAAGATGAACGAGTGCCTGGCGCTGGCGATGGATGCGTTGGGTGGCGTCGAGAAACCATTGGGGCGGGAACTGCACAAGTTGTCGACCGACCTCAGTCAGGCGCAGTCGCTGGAGCAGCTGGATCAGCCGCTCCTCGCGCTCAAGGGTTATCTCAAGGACATTCTGTAATTAAGACGCGCGATCCGGAGAAACGGGGCGACTGCTTTGCAGTCAGCGCCGAGCCTTCAACACCCGAACATCCGTCGCAAAACCGTCTGCACCGACCATTTTCTTCCAGCCCACATACTGGAATTCGCCCCGCCCATCGATGTAATCACCCTTCTCCACCGACCTGCCGCCGACGATCGCCACGCGTTTTTCCTCACCACAGCCGCCATCCGACGGCCGAACGGTGTAGATCACATACGGCTTCACATATTGCGTGGCGCGAAAGTATTGGCCGCAGACTTCATCGACGGTAATCAGCATGGTTTTCAGGCGTGCTTCACCGCCCGTGTCTTCGTGGAGTTTGAGGAAGGAAATTTCGCCGACATCGCTGAAGCCGAGCGAACGGGCGCGTTGGTATTCGGGGGAGTTCTGGTGGGCGATGCGGCCTTGCTCGGCGGCCTGGTTCATTCTGTCGGCGAACTCGGCTTTGCCACGGGCAATCATCGCATCGGCCTCGGCCGCCACGTTTTCGCATTGAGCGAATTCCCGGGAGGCGAGGTATTGGGGAGGCAGGTTCGTGCGGCGTTCATTCATGCTCCCCAGGCTGTTCTCCAGATTGCCCATCACCTCAAAGGCGCCGGATACACGACCGCTCTGGACGTCGGCCATTTTTTCCTGCATGCGCTGACAGTTGGCAAGGTAATACTTCCAGCTGTTTTCCGGGTGCTCTTTCCAGGCGGCGAATACCGGGGTCATGGCGCTGGCGAAAGTGATTGCACACAGCAGACGCAGAGCAGGGGCGACTTTTGACATGAGTAGTCCATTACAGGAATCAGGAGTGGCGCGAAGCTACTATTTTGCTATCGTGCCGTCCACTGTCGCCAGGCTTATCAAACGCATGCAACGCGACTGATTCAAAAGGATGAATTCGATGGATGGTGTGATTGCCTTAATGGCTTGGGCCGGCATGTGGGTGTGGGTTGTCCGGCAACGCGGCGCGTGGAATCTGCTTCTCGCCAATGTGCTGGGCGCAGCCAGCGGCATGGTGGTGGCTGTAACGGTCAGCGAGCTCTGTATCGGCCTGTTCGGATCAACCCGACCGCCGATTTACGGCGTCATGGGCATATTGCTGGAAATAATGGCAACGGTTGCCACGCTGGTGGGTGTCTGGATGCTGGTTGCCCGTCGCTCGCAGGCTGAACACCCCGCCATGCGTCAGCTTCAAGGCGCCGCATGCGGCATGGGGGCGTGCTTGGCGGCGATCATATTGTTTGCAATCATCAATTCACCCAAAAACGGCATGTAAATGTCTTCGTGGCGTCAGACTTCCATTTTGGTATCTTGCCGCCCCATCGTCGGGACTCACTCTGCGCGACGCACTGTTTTCAGGTTTTTGCAGGTTAAGGAAAGGATCGAATGGAGTTTCTGCGTTTTCTGGCATTTGTCGCGGCCTGGGGTTTCATGTGGCGCTGGGTAGTGAAAAACCGCGGCAGCTGGCATTTGTTTTACGCCAACCTGGTCGGTGTAGCGGGCGGTTTCATTGTTTCGATGGTGGTGCTGGCGATCACTTTTTCGCTGTTCCCGTCGGCGCATCGCTACGAAACTGCGCAGACTGAAAACGTCGTGGCACAGCAGGAAGCCGAGCCGACCTCGTTGCTGCCGGAAGCCGAGGCGGTCGCAAGCCCTGCTGTGCTGAAAGACGCGCCGGTGTTTGCCGCTATCGAGCCGGACAACAAGCCTTCTCCAGCGGATTCCGCATTGCTGCCGAACTACGCCAGTCGCGCCCCGAAGACGATGTCGGTGCAAACCGTGATCGACCAGAGTGACGATCAGGGGCGCAAGGCCCTGACGGCGCTGAGCAAAAAATCGCGCGCCGACGCCCAGGGCGACAAATCAATGCTCGCGTATGTGATGTGCAGCCCGTTTGTGACCAGCACCTTGCGCTTCCCCGCTTCTGCCCGGTTTGCCGACAGCAAAAGCCTTACGCCACAGCGCTTCAAGGATCAGGTTTACTCGTTCAGCAACACCGTCACCGCACGGAACATGAATGGCGACGACGTGACGTACCGCTTCGACTGCTCCGTACAGGAACAGCCAAGCGTCGACGCGACACCTGCCGCATGGCGCCTGCTGGCGCTGAAGCTGGAAAAAGCCGGCGCTTAAGCCTGGTTTAAGGGTTCAAGGCGCCGGCTGCGCTATCATCGCCGGCCTGTACGCCTTGAGCTTTTTCCCCAATGCCTGCGACACCTGATGACCTGAGCCCGTTGCCTGCTGTTCTGGCCGGGCCACTGCTGCGCCGACTGGAACCGACGCGCCTGGTGCTTTGGCTGGTCGGCAGCCGCGAGCTGTCGCTGACCTTGCGCCTGCAAGGCGTAGGAGACATTCCACTGGATGCCGGGAAATGCACTGTCATTCCTGTGGGCACCGGGGCGTTTGTTCACCTGATCGACGTTGCGCTGGAAACCGCCCTGCCCTGCGACACCCGCATCGACTACGACCTGTTGATCGATGGCCAGCAGCCCATCGCCGACTGGGCGCCACACCTGCTCTACGACAACGCCACCGGCCCGAACTTCGTCCTGCGCTCGCGCATCGACCAGTTGCTCCACGGTTCCTGCCGCAAGCCGCATCACCCGGCCGCCGACGGTCTGCTCTGCGTTGACCGGTTGCTGGCCGCCGAAACTGATCCGCAGCAGCGCCCCGCGCTGTTGATGATGAGTGGTGATCAGGTTTACGCCGATGACGTGGCCGGTCCGATGCTGCGGGCAATTCATGCCCTGATCGAGCGCCTCGGCCTCTTTGGTGAGCACCTCGAAGGCGCGGTGGTCAGCGACAGCGCGAAGCTCTACGAACACCCGGCCAGTTACTACCACCGTGCGGATTTACTGCCGGCACTGGAAAGTAACGAGACACTGCGCGAGCGTTTCTTCGGGGGGGCGCGCAAGCCGATCTTCACCAGCAGCAGCGCCGACAATCACCTCGTGACGTTTGCCGAAGTGATAGCGATGTATTTGCTGGTGTGGTCGCCAACCCCTTGGGCACTGGTCAATCCGCAACCGCCAGCGCTGACGCCTGAACGCCTCAAGCGCTATGCCCTCGAGCAGACCCGCATTGACGGGTTCAAGGCCGGACTCGGCCAGGTTGCCCGGGCGTTGGCGCACTTGCCGAGCCTGATGATTTTCGATGACCACGACATCACCGACGACTGGAACCTGTCCGCGCAATGGGAGGAAACGGCCTACGGCCACCCGTTCTCCAAACGCATCATCGGCAACGCGCTGATCGCCTACATGCTGTGTCAGGGCTGGGGCAACCATCCGGATGCATTCAGCGCAGTGCTGGAGAAAACCCGAGGCCTGAGCGCGAGCGGTGACGATCGCTATCTCGACGCGCCCGTGCAGGACGCATTGATCGAGGAACTGCTGCGTTTTCAGCAATGGCATTTCGTATTGCCGAGCAGCCCGGCGCTGGTGGTGCTCGATACCCGCACCCGACGCTGGCGCAGCGAGATGGCGCTCAAGCAACCGTCGGGTCTGCTGGACTGGGAAGCTCTGAGCGAACTGCAGCAGGAACTGCTCGACCACCCTTCGGCGATCATCGTTTCGCCGGCACCGATCTTCGGTGTGAAGCTGATCGAAACCGTGCAACGAGTCTTCAGCTGGTGCGGTTATCCCCTGCTGGTGGACGCGGAAAACTGGATGGCCCATCGCGGCGCGGCCCAGGTCATCCTGAACATTTTCCGACACTCACGTACACCGGGCAGTTACGTGGTGCTGTCAGGCGACGTGCATTATTCCTTCGTCTACGAAGTCCTGATCCGACACCGCAAGGCCGGCCCGCGCATCTGGCAAATCACCAGCAGCGGCATCAAGAACGAATTCCCGCCGACCCTGCTGGAATGGTTCGACCGCCTCAACCGCTGGCTCTACTCGCCGCGCTCACCGCTCAACTGGCTGACCAAACGCCGCCGCATGCGCATCGTGCCTTATGTGCCCGAGCACGCCGAAGCGGGTGAACGCCTGTGGAATTCGGCGGGGATCGGCCAGGTGTTTTTCAATCAACAGGGACAGCCGAACGACATCATTCAGCACAACGCGAACGGCGCACCGAAGACCCGAATGCTGGCGCCGGATTTGTCGGACTACCCTGATTAAAAAAAAATGGCTGCCGAAAAAACGGCAGCCATTTCAGACGCGACCGGGACAATCAGCTTTCGCCCAGCACCCGAGCCACCCCTCTGACAATCATCCCCACCTCCCGCTCATCAATCGTCAGCGGCGGCAGCAGCCGGATCGTCTTGCCGCGAGTGACGTTGATCAGCAGTCCGTGGTCCCGTGCCGCGATTAATGTCAGGTCGCGGACCGGCTGTTTGAGTTCGATGCCGATCATCAGCCCTTGCCCCCGAATCGCCAGCACATTCGGATTGTCCGCCAACTCTGCGCGCAAACGGGTCAGCAGGCGCTCGCCCTGGATCCTGGCATTTTCCAACAGGCCTTGTTCTTCGATGATCTCGAGCACGGTGCAACCTACCCGGCACGCCAGTGGATTGCCGCCGAAGGTACTGCCGTGGCTGCCAGGGGTGAACAGATCCGCCGCCCGGCCTCGTGCCAGGCAGGCGCCGATCGGCACGCCGTTGCCCAGGCCCTTGGCGAGGGTCATGACGTCGGGAACGATGCCTTCATGCTGGAACGCAAACCAGCGGCCGGTACGGCCGATGCCGGTCTGGATTTCGTCGAGCATCAGCAGCCAGGCGTGGCGGTTGCACAATTCACGCAGGGTCTTGAGGTAGCCGGGCGGCGCCAGTTGCACACCGCTTTCACCCTGGATCGGTTCGACCAGAATCGCCACGATCCGCTGACCATGCTTGCGCTGCACTTGCTCCAGCGCCTCAAGATCGCCGAACGGCACTTTGACGAAATCCCCCGGCAAGTCATTGAAACCCAGGCGCACCGCGGGGCCATCGCTGGCGGACAAGGTGCCGAGGGTACGGCCATGAAACGCGTTGGCCATCACCACCACCAGCGGCTGTTCGATACCTTTGCGCCAGCCGTACAGACGCGCCAGTTTCAGCGCGGTTTCGTTGGCCTCGGCACCGGAGTTGTTGAAGAACGCCCGCTCCATTCCCGCCAGTCGCGTCAGTTTCTGCGCCAGCGATTGTTGCCAGTCGATGCTGTAGAGGTTGGAGGTGTGCAGCAGCAATCCCGCCTGCTCGCTGATCGCCGACACGATGCGCGGGTGCGAATGGCCGACATTGGTCACCGCCACGCCCGCCACCGCGTCCAGATACTCGCGGCCCGCCTGATCCCAGAGTCGGGTGCCCAGGCCTTTGATGAAGCTCAAGTCCAGCGGTTGATAAGTGTTCATCAGGGCGGCGGTCATGTCGGCAAACTCCAGCAAGGTGAGAAGTTGCTGGCAGTATGGTTATCCACCCGAACTGGATAAACTCGGCAAAACTTCAATCATTTAAAAGCCGGGCTTGATAATGGATCTTTTCCAGTCGATGAGCGTGTATGTCAAGGTTGTGGAGTCCGGCAGCATGACAGCGGCCGCGCTGCAGTGCGAAATGTCCACGACCATGGTGGGCAACCACCTGCGGGCGCTGGAGCAACGGCTCGGCGTACAACTGTTGCAACGCACCACCCGCCGCCAGCGACTGACCGAGTTCGGCAGCGTTTACTACCAGCGCTGCCTGGAAGTGCTCGGTCTGGTCGCCGACTCCGAGCGGCTCGCCGAGCAGACGCTCGATGAACCGCGCGGCATCCTGCGAGTTACTGCGCCGCTGACCTTTGGCGTCGAACGCCTGGCCCCGGCGCTCAGTGAGTTTTCCCTGCAATGCCCGCAGGTCAAACTCGATGTGATCCTGACCAACCGCCGTCCGGATCTCCTGGAAAGTGGTCTCGATGTGGCCTTCCGACTGGGGCACTTCGACCAGTCCAACCTGATCGCCCGCCCGCTGATCGACTACACCCTGACCGTCTGCGCCTCCCCGGAATACGTGGCCCGACGCGGCATGCCGCTCACGCCTGAAGAGCTGCGTCAGCACGACTGCCTGTCCTTCGCCTACCCCGCCGGCGATGACTGGCAATCGGTGGAAAAACAGTGGCGCCTCAGCGGTCCGGACGGAGAAATCATGGTCGACGTCAAAGGCCCGATGCTGATCAACAGTTCCGCCGGCCTGCATCAGGCCGCGCGCACCGGCATGGGCATCGTGATGCTGCCGGACGCGCTGGTGGAACAGGATCTGCGCGACGGCCGACTGGTTGTCGTGATGCCGCAATACCAGCCGCCAAACCGGCCGATGCATCTGCTTTACGCGCCGGATCGCTATCGGCTGCCGAAACTGCGTCGCTTCGTCGAGTTCGCCATGCAGATGTGGGGCAGACCGTAAGCAACGCGACTACTGTTGGAAATACACCAGGGACGGGATCAACGAATGAACAAAGACATTTCAATACGCGACCTCCTGCCCACGGAAGTGGAGGCGGCAAGGCAGTTTCTCGAGCGGCACGGCTGGGGCCACCGCACCGGCACCGCCGAGCATTTCGCCCAGCTCATCCAGAACTCCCAACGCACCGCCGTTGCATTGAGCGGCCAGCAGATTGTCGGTTTCGCCCGAGGCCTCACCGATGGTTTGTCCAACGGTTACCTGTCGATGGTAGTGGTCGACGGGCAACATCGGCGCGCGGGCATCGGGCGGGCGCTGGTTGAACATGTGATGGGCGACAACACCGACATCACCTGGGTCCTGCGTGCCGGGCGCGAAGGTGCGGAGGCATTTTTTGCCAGCCTGGGGTTTGAAACATCGGTGATCGCAATGGAGCGTTTGCGGTTGAAATAGCCGACGGTTGCCGTGACCCCGGCTATGCTCCACCCTCCTCCTTTTCCAGCATGGATGCTGCGCAATGCTCACGATTCTGCAAAACACCCCGTTGCGGGTTTACCTGATTCTTCTGCTGGTGGTCTGTCTCGGTATCAAGGCATTTTCTCCTCGCCGTGAAAGCCGCGCCTCAATGCTCATAACACCCCCGGCGTTTCTCGCGTGGTCGCTGTACTGCGTGAATCTGACGATCAACCCGGTCTTGTTTTTGAGCATCTGGTTCGGTTCGCTTATGTTGGGTGGAATCTCGGCCTGGCTGGTGTTCTCCCGGCGGGGCGTAGTGCTCGACGACTCCGCGACCGGGCTGATCATGCCCGGCACGGTAAAAACCCTGATCATGTATTTGATGTTCTTTTTCGCAAACTACTACTTCAATTATCAGCATGACGTGCATCCCGAGCTTTCCTCCTCCCCCGACCTGCTGCTCAAGTCCGGTATTGCAGGTTTCATGTGCGGCCTGATCGGTACCCGCTCGTTGAAGCTCTACTGGACGCTGCGTGACCTGGCGTCCCGGCGATTGCCGATAAATGCCGTCGCCAATGAATAACGCAGGGCGCTCGCGGTGCCTGGTTACCCATCAGAAAACATCAGGATAAATAATCGGCACCGCCGGCCCCTTGCTCCGTGACAACGCCGCCGCGCTCCCCTAAATTAGTCGGCCTGAAAAAGCCTTCAGCGCTTTCTCGTCTCATCTCAAGTTAAAAAAGTAGTGAAATTTCAATGTCCGATTTCAACACCGCTGAATCCGTAGTCACTCTGTCGTCCAAAGCGGAATACGAAAACTCCATCAATCTTTCACAACACATCCCACAGGCGAAGATCATCAGCGAGATGGTGCTGGACGCGTTCCAGTCGAGCCGCGAGAGCGATCAGATCCGCGAGTTGCGCGCCGCGATCCGTCAGGCCCATGATCGCTTCGATGACGATCAGGCTTACGAGCTGATGGGTCAGCTCAAAGCGCTGAAGGACGCCGAGGCCGCTGACACCGCCGCGCTCGAAGACCTGAGCAGCAAATTCCCGATCAGCCGCATCCTGTCCAGCTTCAAGGACGATCCGGCGTTTCAGGAAATCGTCTACGGCCTGGCCCTCAAGGTGCTGAACCAGACCCACCAGGCCATCAGCAACCCGAGCGGCGGCAAGAGCAAGGCCGCACGCGCCAAGAAAGACGTCGAAGTGTTCAGCATCAGCAAGGACGGCATCAGCGTGACCCTGCCGATGCGCACACCGCGTTCGCGCCTGAGTGTGGATCGCGAGGCGCTGGAATTCCTCGGTTTCAGCTTTGTGGGTGAAGGTGACGAAGCCGAAGTCGAAGGCGAAACCTTCGTCGACAATACCGGCACCGAGCACGCGATCAACCGCAAGAACATCATCACTGCGCTGCAACAGCAGACCGCGTTCGACGGCTACAGCATTGCTGCCCAGTAACACTGGCGCTGACGAAAAAGCCCCGCTCTGAAATTCAGGCGGGGCTTTTTGTTGAGCGACTTTCAGCGATTATGCCGACGGATGTACCGCTGCGATCATGTCGACTTCGATAGCTGCGTTTTTCGGCAACTGATAGACGCCGACGGTGGTGCGGGTGTGACGCCCGACATCGCCCAACACATAACTGAATACATCCGAAGCGCCGTTGGCGACTTCGCTGAGGTCAACGAAATCCGGCGTGGACTTCACGTACACCGTGACCCGCAACAACGCCCTGACCTTGTCCAGCGAACCGACTGCATCGACGATGAACGCCAGGCAACGCATGGCGCTGATGCTCGCGGCGGCTTGCGCATCCTTGAGCGTCAGCTCCAGCCCGACCCGGCCGGGATACTGAATCTTGCCCTCGGTGCGCGGCACCATGCCACTGATGTACAGCTCATCGCGATGACGCACCAGCGGCGCGTAATTGCCGCCCACCGTGTTCTCGCCATTGATGTCGTAATTCAGCTCTTTTGCCAGGGCAATGAAGCGTTCGTCGCAGGTCATCCTCTCAGTCATTTCGCCCAGCCTCTTGATCGATGCATGTCGTTGGATCCGAATCTAGGGCTTTTGCCTACCGACCGCAACCTGTCGATTTCGAGCGAGTCGCTTCGGGAGAATGGCTGGTTACCGCGCCCTTTTGGGAGAAGGTCTGTCGGCGACAATTGACGTCGTCTCTCCAGCATCCGAGCAACAAAAAACCCCGCTCATCTCTCGATGAACGGGGTTTCTCGTACAACGTTCGAACCTTACGGCGCGTACGTCAGCAGCAGCTCGGTCGGCACCTTGAAGTCCAGGGACATCATGACGCTCAGCGCGGTGATGGTGAAGATCGAGAACACGAACAGCTTGCGTGCCCAGACCGTGTCATCCACCGCCTTGTAGCCGGTCCAGGCCATGTACAGCCAGTACATGCCCATGGCCGCGGCGACGGCGAGGTAGCTCATGCCGGCGTAACCGCTGAAGGTCAGCATCAAGGTCGCCACGAGGAAGGCCAGGATGTAGAACAGGATGTGCTTCTTGGCCACCTGGATCCCGCGCTTCACTGGCAGCACCGGAATCGATGCGGCCAGGTAATCATTGAAGCGGAAGATCGCGATGGCGTAGGAATGCGGCATCTGCCACAGACTGAACATCACCAGCAGGGTCAGCGCGGCCATGTCGAAGCTGTTGGTCACGGCCACGTAACCGATCACCGGCGGCATGGCGCCCGACAGACTGCCCACCAGCGTGCCGTGAACCGACTTGCGCTTGAGGTACAGGCTGTAGAAGCCGACGTAGATGATGAAGCCGATTACGGCGAACAGGGCAGCCAACGGGTTGGCCACCTTGTACAGCAACGCAACGCCGGCGACACCCAGGACGGTCGCATAGACCAGGGCCAGTTTCAGGGAGATCAAGCCCTGAACCAGCACCCGGTTTTTGGTGCGTTCCATCTTCAGGTCGATGTCGCGGTCGATGCAGTTGTTGAACACGCAACCGGAGGCCACGACCAGGGAAGTGCCGATCATGGCGGCCAGGAACACCGCCAGATCCACATGCCCTTTCGAGGCCAGGAAGAACCCGCCTGCCACAGAAAGCACGTTACCGAAAATGATCCCCGGTTTGGTGATTTGGATAAAGTGCTTGAGCGACATCGGGTCTACCTCACTTCGCCATCATGAACGTGTGGATGCTGAACATGATCCACAGCGACAGGCCGACCAGCAGCAGGATCACGATGGCCGTAAAGACGAACGCGATCACGTTGTTACGCTGAGCCACGGAGCGGTCCAGGTGCAGGAAGTAATACAGGTGAACGATCACCTGGATCACGGCGAACAGCAGGACGATTGCCAGCGTGGTGGACTTCGGCAGGGTCGGGAACATCACCAGGCCGAACGGGATGACGGTCAGGATCACCGACAGGATGAAGCCGATGGCGTACGACTTTACGCTGCCGTGGCCAGCATCATGGCTGTCATGGGAGTGTGCATTAGCCATTACAGGGTCCCCATCAGGTAAACAACGGTGAATACGCAGATCCACACCACGTCCAGGAAGTGCCAGAACAGGCTCAGGCAGCTCAGACGGGTCTTGTTGGTCGCCGTCAGGCCGTGCTTGTTGACCTGGTACATCATGATGCCCATCCAGATCAGACCCGCGGATACGTGCAGACCGTGGGTACCGACCAAGGTGAAGAACGCCGACAGGAAGCCCGAACGGCTAGGACCGAAGCCCTCGGAGATCAGCAGGTGGAACTCGTTGATCTCCATGGCGATAAAGCCTGCGCCGAGCAGGAAGGTCAGGAACAACCAGCCCAGAACCTGCTGCTTCTTGCCTTTGTACAACGCCAGCATGGCGAAGCCGTAGGTGATCGAACTGAACAACAGCAGAGCGGTTTCGCCCAGCACGTATGGCAGTTCGAAGATGTCGTGGCCCGACGGGCCACCGGCGACGTTGTTTACCAGTACCGCGTATACCGCGAAGATCGACGCAAACAGAATGCAGTCGGTCATCAGGTAGAGCCAGAAACCGTATACGGTCATCTCGCCCGAGTCGTGGTGATGGTCATCGTGCCCATGGTCATGACCATGGGCGTGTCCAGCATTGGTCACTAAGTTCGACATTGTTTAAGCCTGTTCCAACTTGGTTTCAACACGGGTTGCGGAAGCAGGGATCTTCCCGGCCGCTACCAGACGCTTGTGCTGCTCGGCTTCGATGCGCTCGATCACATCGACCGGCACCATGTAGCCCTGATCGTCACGTGCTGCGTGGATCACGAAGTAGATGACAGTGCCGGCCAGGCTGGCGATCGCCAACCACCAGATGTGCCAGATCATCGCGAAACCGAACACGGTCAGCAGTGCGCCCATTACCACGCCAGTGGCGGTGTTGTTCGGCATGTGGATCGGTTCGTACTTGGCCGGAGCCTTGTACGCGGTCCCGTTTTCCTTGGCCTCGGTGAACGGATCGATGCAGTCTGCTTTTGGCAGTACAGCGAAGTTGTAGAACGGAGGTGGCGACGAGGTCGACCATTCCAGGGTATGGGCATTCCACGGGTCACCGTGTTCGCACATGTTTTCCGGCTTGTTGCGGTCACGTACCGACACGTACAGCTGGATCAGCTGGCAAGCGATACCCACAGCGATCAGGATCGCACCGAACATGGCAACGTACAGGTACGGTACCCACTCAGGGTTGGTGGTGGCGTTCAGACGACGGGTCATGCCCATGAAGCCCAGAGCGTAGAGCGGCATGAACGCGACGAAGAAGCCCGAGATCCAGAACCAGAATGCTGCTTTACCCCAGCCTTCGTGCAGCTTGAAGCCGAACGCTTTCGGGAAGTAGAAGCCGAAGCCTGCGATGTAGCCGAATACCGCGCCGCCGATGATCACGTTGTGGAAGTGCGCGATCACGAACAGGCTGTTGTGCAGAACGAAGTCAGCACCCGGGATGGCCAGCAGTACGCCGGTCATGCCGCCGATGGCGAAGGTCACCATGAAGCCCAGAGTCCACAGAACCTGGCTGGTGAAGCGCAGACGGCCCTGGTAGATGGTGAACAGCCAGTTGAACAGTTTCACACCCGTCGGGATGGAAATCAGCATCGTCGCCAGACCGAAGAAGGCGTTGACGCTGGCACCCGAACCCATGGTGAAGAAGTGGTGCAGCCAAACCATGAAGCCCAGTACCGAGATCGCGCCCGAGGCGTAGATCATCGAGTGGTGGCCGAACAGTTTCTTGCCGGTGAAGGCCGAGATGACTTCCGAGAAAATGCCGAACGCCGGCAGGATCAGGATGTAAACCTCAGGGTGGCCCCACGCCCAGAACAGGTTGACGTACATCATTGGATTGCCACCAAGTTCATTGGTGAAAATGTGGAAATCCATGTAACGGTCAAGGGTCAGCAGTGCCAGGGTAGCGGTCAGGATCGGGAACGAAGCCACGATCAGAACGTTTGCCCAGGTGCAGGTCCAGGTGAAGATCGGCATGTCCATCAGCTTCATGCCCGGGGTACGCATTTTCAGCACGGTCGCCAGGAAGTTAACCCCGGTTAACGTTGTACCCAGACCCGATAGCTGTAGCGCCCAGATGTAGTAGTCCATCCCCACGCCAGGGCTGTATTGCAGACCCGACAGCGGTGGATAGGCAACCCAGCCGGTCTTGGCGAATTCGCCGACGCCCAGGGACAGGTTGATCAGCACGACGCCGGACACCAGCAGCCAGAAGCTCAGGGAGTTCAGGAACGGGAACGCAACGTCACGCGCGCCGATCTGCAGCGGCACTGCAAGGTTCATCAGGCCGGTGAAGAATGGCATCGCCATGAAGATGATCATGATCACACCGTGAGCGGTGAAGATCTGGTCATAGTGTTCAGGTGGCAGGTAGCCAGGCGAACCCTCGGTGGCCATGGCCAGCTGGGTACGCATCATGATGGCGTCGGCAAAGCCGCGCAGCAGCATGACCATGGCGACGATGATGTACATCACGCCGATTTTCTTGTGGTCGACCGACGTCAGCCACTCGGTCCACAGGTAAGTCCACTTCTTGAAGTAGGTGATTGCAGCGAACAACGCCAGACCACCGAGCGCGATCATCGAGATGGTGACCATCACGATCGGCTCGTGGAAAGGGATCGCTTCCCAACTTAATTTACCAAACATCGTTTACTCCTCTGCCCCGGCAGCTGAATGCGAATTCGAGTCCATATCCGTTGCCGCCACTTCTTTCTCTTTCTTCTCGTGCTTCAGCGGCTTGCCCGGTTTCATGCCTTCGTACTTGTCGACGATGGTCTGGAACAGGTTCGGCGTGACCGAGGAGTAGAGCTCGACTGGATTGTTCTGGCTTGGCTTGGCAAGGGCTGCGTATTCAGCTGGTTCAAGCTGTTTAGGTGCCTTTTTGACTTCACTTACCCAGGCGTCGAAATCTTCCTGAGAAGTTGCGATCGCTTTGAATTTCATACCGGTGAAACCAGCGCCGCTGTAGTTGGCGGAGATACCGTCCATTTCAGCGTTGCGGTCAGCGATCAGGTGCAGCTTGGTGGTCATGCCCGCCATCGCGTAGATCTGGCCGCCCAGGCCCGGGATGAAGAACGAGTTCATCACCGCGTCCGAAGTGATCCGGAAATTAACTGGCGTGTGCGCCGGGAACACGATCTTGTTGACCGTGGCGATGCCTTGTTCCGGGTAGATGAACAGCCACTTCCAGTCCAGCGCGACCACTTCGATGGTCACCGGCTTGACGTCGGATTCGATCGGACGATACGGATCCAGCGAGTGGGTCGACTTGTAGGTGATGTAACCCAGGGCAATGATGATCAGGACCGGGATGGTCCAGACTGCCACTTCGATCTTGGTCGAGTGCGACCATTTCGGGGTGTAGACGGCGTTCTTGTTCGAGGCGCGGTACTTCCAGGCGAACAGGAAGGTCATGACGATGACCGGCACAACAACCAACAGCATCAGCAGCGTAGCGGTGATGATCAGGTTGCGCTGTTCCAGGCCGACCTGGCCCGTTGGATTGAGCAAGGTCATGTTGCAGCCTCCCAGCAACAACGTGCCGAGCAGCGGCACTAGGCCTAGTAATCTGGGGTACCTGTTTTTACTCATCTCACGACCTCTAAAGCAGCTTGCGCAATGCAGTTGGGTTTTGATCGCCAACACTTCACCCTGCCAAGGGTTGGCATTTTCTTTGGATTGAATAAGGGCCGCCCGTCGCGCGTCAGACGCTCGACAAAACCTGGGACAGCGTTCAGTTCTTATTCGAATTCGTGGTCAAAGGCCTTGTTACAGACCAATTCCATTTGGTGCGGAAAGTTGGAAGGCACCGACACCTGGGTGTCTCGCATGCCTCTCGGCTGCTCGACACCCGACTTCCTGCTCGCCTCCTTAATAAAGGCTGAACAGTGCCGGGAATTCAGTGCGGGCGATTGTAGATAGGTAGCGCCCTATACACCATGTCTTATCCCGAAATAATTTTTATCGCTCAGAGCAACAATCCATCACCGTTTTTGCAAAAGTTCCGCATGTTATCGAAATCGATTCTCAACAAAAACACCAAAAAATGTAGGTCTATCGGCATCAGTTCAGACAGCTCCGAGGGCTTTTTCCCACCGCGCGATCCGCGCAAAGCCCGATATGCCAAGGCTTTTGGCCATCTGTCGGAGTCTGTTAAAACTGCCTGTTCCGGCACACGCGTGCAAAAACCGAAAAACGCTGAAACAGACCAATCCTTTTTTGTAACAGCACTCCAATCCGGCCCTGTGAATCGCCCTGCGACAGGGCGTGTGTGACAACATGTCGCACACCTGTCGCACCCTTCCTTGCCGTTCGTCACGGTGTTTTCACACAGACCCTGAAATGCAAAACGCCTCGAGTCGCATCACTGCAAATCGAGGCGTTTGTTTTATCGGCGCAAGCGCCGAAAAGTTGATTCAGCGCAGTGCTTTTCGGTTACGCGAGGTCAGCAGCGGCACCAGAATCACCACCAGCACGAAGGCCACCAGTGCCCATTGCGCCAGCGACAGGCCAAGGATCGGCGGGTACGGCGTCGAACAGAAACCGTCGACCTGGAAGCCCAGCGGGAAGATCTTCGCCAGCGGCAGATCATCGACGATCGGCTGCAACACATCGATGCCGCAACTCACCGCCGGATAAAACTGGGTGTACACGTGATGCCCGGCAACACCGGCCCCGGCGATGGCACAAATCACCACCAGCACCTCGAACACCGTGATGCTGCGGCGGGTACGCATGGCCGCGCCGATGAACGCGAACAGCGCGATCAGCAGCAACGCATAACGCTGCAGGATGCACAGCGGGCACGGTGCCTCGCCCAGCACGATCTGCATGTACAGCGCGCCGCCGATCAGCGCCAGGCAGATGATGCCCAGCAACACCAGATAGCGCCGTTCACGTCCCAATCGAATCGTTTCCTCGCTCATCGCGTTTCCCTTTCATGTCCATGGTTCAGCTGGCCGGCGGCTGCGCTTGCAGTTGCGCCATCAGGCTGATGTTGTCTTCGATATGCCAATTGGCCGCGATGCGACCATTGTCGATCTGATAGATATCGGTAGCCCGGAAGTCTACACGCTGGCCCTGCCCTTTGAGAGCCTTGAACGTGCCGGTGAAATGCCCGCGAAAGTGCAGATGCACCACCACGCGATCCCCGGCGACGATCATTTGCTCGATCTCGCAACTCAAGTCCGGCACCGCCGTGCGAAAGAACTTCGATGCCAGCAGCGGCCCGGTCGGCCCCTGCACCCGGCCTTCCGGCGGGGTCTTGTCGACAAACTGCGGCGACAGGGCCGCAGTGGCCAGCGCCTCTTCGCCGGTGTTCCAGAAACTGCCGTAACGCCGTGCCGCCAGTTCCATCGCATCACGCTGCGCCTTGGGCAGGCTCTGATCGACGATCAGGGTCCGGGGTTCGATCAAGACAGACTCGGCAAAGGCAAACGGGCTGGACAGCAAGGCAACCGACAGGCCCAACGTGGCCAGGCTGAAACGACGGGAAGAGGCGAAGTGCGACATGGGGCGATCCTGATCATGTAAACGAACGAGCGCCTATCATCAGCATCGGGGAATAAACGATAAACCGGTTAAGAAACGATTAACCTTTAAACAGAATTTAAGAATCAAGACCGCATAACGGCCAATCGTCGGATCGCCGCCCGGAGCAGGCTCGCTCCCACAACGGATTGCATTCCAGTGTGGGAGATTCTATGGTTTAGGGGAAACCCTCAACTTGCTTTCGGCTGGTATTCGCTCTGCCCCTTTAGTAGTGCGAATACGACCCGAGCAAGTTTAC
>NZ_NEJJ01000014.1:0-197643 GCF_002113045.1 Pseudomonas sp. B26(2017)
CGAAATCTCCCACGGATCTGTACTGCGCCAACAGTCAGAATCGAGCCTTGTCCCTCCTCCTCCCTTCAAGTACCAGCATACAAGCGAGCTTGCTCGCGATGACGGACTTTCTGGCGCTACGGGATTCAGCCCTTGGCGCCGGCCTCGATCATGTTCTCCGGCCGTACCCAGGCGTCGAACTCCTCATCGGTCAGATAACCCAGTTCCAGCGCGGCTTCGCGCAGGGTCTTGCCCTCGCTGTAGGCCTTCTTGGCGATTTCCGCCGACTTGTCGTAGCCGATGTGCGGGTTCAGCGCCGTCACCAGCATCAGCCCGCGTTCCAGATGTTTCGCCATGACTTCGGCATCCGGTTCAAGCCCGGCGATGCAGTGCTGCTGGAAGTTGCTGCACCCGTCGGCCAGCAGGCGGATCGATTGCAGCAGGTTGTGGATGATCACCGGTTTGAACACGTTCAGTTGCAGATGACCCTGGCTGGCGGCAAAACCGATTGCCACGTCGTTGCCCAGCACCTGACAGGCGAGCATCGACAACGCTTCGCACTGCGTCGGGTTGACCTTGCCGGGCATGATCGAACTGCCTGGTTCGTTGGCCGGCAATTTCACTTCAGCAAAACCTGCGCGTGGGCCCGAGCCCAGCAGACGCAAGTCGTTGGCGATTTTCATCAGCGCCACGGCGAGGGTTTTCAGGGCGCCGGACAGCGTATTCAGCGGCTCATGGCCGGCGAGGGCTGCGAACTTGTTCGGCGCGGTGACGAATGGCAGGCCCGACAGCGCCGCCAGTTCCGCGGCAATCGCTTCGCCGAAACCGTGTGGCGAATTGAGTCCGGTGCCGACGGCCGTGCCGCCCTGCGCCAGTTCGCAGACTGCGGGCAGCGCTGCGCGGATCGCTCGTTCGGCGTAATCCAGCTGCGCTATGAAGCCGGAGATTTCCTGGCCGAAAGTGATCGGCGTGGCGTCCATCATGTGGGTGCGACCGGTTTTCACCAGTTTCATGTGCCGTGCCGACAGCTCGGCGAGGCCGCCCGACAACTCGGCGATGGCGGGCAGCAGTTGGGCCTGCACCGCTTGCGCAGTGGCGATGCTCATGGCGGTGGGAAAGCAGTCGTTGGAACTCTGCGAGCGGTTGACGTGATCGTTGGGGTGCACTGGCGTCTTGCCGCCGCGCGGGTTACCGGCCAGTTCGTTGGCACGGCCGGCGATCACTTCGTTGACGTTCATGTTGCTTTGCGTGCCGCTGCCGGTCTGCCAGACCACCAGCGGGAACTGGTCGTCATGCTGGCCGTCGAGCACTTCGTCGGCGGCCTGTTCGATCAGGCGGGCGATGTCGGCAGGCAGGTCGCCGTTGCGGTCGTTGACCCGGGCCGCGGCTTTCTTGATCAGGGCCAGGGCGTGCAGGACCGGCAATGGCATGCGTTCCTGACCGATGGCGAAGTTGATCAGCGAGCGTTGCGTCTGAGCGCCCCAGTAAGCGTCGTCCGGGACTTCGATCGGGCCCAGGCTGTCGGTTTCGTTACGGCTCATCGTGCACACTCCTGTTGGTCTGTTTGCGCAGTTTAGGCCGGTGTCGGCCCGGGTGGTTCCCTCCGGCCGATTGTTGACTGGCAAATCCCCGCCAATCAAGCGCGGCAAGGGCCGGGGGTTGAGCCGCAGCGTTATTCAGGCGCAGAATGGTCGCCCTTGGGGTTTGACCTCGCCTAGCTGAAAAGGAAACTCGATGATTCGTCTTCGTGCCATCTGCACCGCGGTTGCCCTGGTTTGCGCCAGCGGCCAGGTGTTTGCCGATACCGCCAGCCACAACGCCAGTGCCGAAACTTTCCTGACCCTGGCGCACGCTGACAAGCTGGGCACTCCGGTGTACATGCAGGTTCAGCAGATGTTTGCCCAGCGTTTTGAACAGACCAAGGCGCCGGAATCCAAGAAAGCCGTACTGGATACCTACCAGGCCAAGGCCAACGCCGCCCTGGACCAGGCCATCGGCTGGAACAAGCTGAAGCCGGACATGGTCAAGCTCTACACCAGCAACTTCAGCGAACAGGAGTTGAAAGATCTGGTCGCGTTCTACCAGTCGCCACTGGGCAAGAAAGTCCTGGAAAAGATGCCGCAGCTGACTCAGCAATCGGCCCAGATGACCCAGGCCAAACTGGAAAGCGCGGTACCGGTGGTCAACAAGCTGCTGGACGACATGACCAACGAGCTGGCACCGAAAGGCGCGGCTCCGGCCAAGAAGAAGTAAGCGGAGTTCGTGATGACCATGCAACAACGCATCGAATCGACGCTGGCGCTGCTTCAGCCTGAGCATCTGCAAGTGCTGGACGAAAGCCACATGCACAGTCGAGGGTTGCAGACCCACTTCAAGGCAGTGGTGGTCAGTGCGCAGTTCGAAGGCCTGAACCGGGTCAAGCGCCACCAGAAAGTCTACGGCACGCTCGGCGAGCTGATGGGCGAGTTCCATGCGTTGGCGCTGCACACCTACACCCCGCAGGAATGGGCAGAGGTGGGTGCCGCTCCGGCGTCGCCGACCTGTGCCGGCGGCAGCAAGCATTGAGCCTTGCAGCAATGAACTGAGGTTTTTTGCTAGAATCCGCAACGCGCCGCTGACCCGGCGCGTTTTTTTTCGCATCCGGTTCACCCTTTACGAGGGTAGCCACCTGGAGAAATACCCATGACACAACCGATTGTCGTGGCGGCACTGTACAAGTTCGTCACCCTCGAAGATTACGTCAGCCTGCGCGAGCCCCTGTTGCAAGCGATGGTCGACAACGGCATCAAAGGCACTCTGCTGATCGCCGAAGAAGGCATCAACGGCACGGTTTCCGGCAGCCGTGAAGGCATCGACGGCCTGCTGGCCTGGCTGCGCAACGATCCGCGCATGGTCGATATCGATCACAAGGAATCGTACTGCGACGAGCAGCCGTTCTATCGCACCAAGGTCAAGCTCAAGAAAGAGATCGTGACCCTGGGCGTCGAAGGCGTCGACCCGAACAAGAAGGTCGGCACCTACGTTGAACCGCGGGACTGGAATGCGCTGATCAGCGATCCGGAAGTGTTGCTGATCGACACCCGCAACGATTACGAAGTCTCGATCGGCACCTTCGAAGGCGCCATCGATCCGAAAACCACCAGTTTTCGCGAATTCCCCGACTACATCAAAGAACACTTCGATCCGGCCGTGCACAAGAAGGTCGCGATGTTCTGCACCGGCGGCATTCGTTGTGAAAAAGCCTCGAGCTACATGCTCGGCGAAGGTTTCGAAGAGGTTTACCACCTCAAGGGCGGCATCCTGAAGTACCTCGAAGAAGTGCCGCAGGAAGAAACCAAATGGCAGGGCGACTGCTTTGTATTCGACAACCGCGTGACCGTGCGCCATGACCTGAGCGAAGGCGACTACGATCAGTGCCATGCCTGCCGCACCCCGGTCAGCGTTGAAGATCGCGCCTCCGAGCATTACGTGGCCGGCATCAGCTGCCCGCACTGCTGGGACACCCTGAGCGAGAAGACCCGCCGCAGCGCCATCGACCGCCAGAAGCAGATCGAACTGGCAAAAGCGCGCAACATGCCGCACCCGATCGGCTACAACTATAAGCAAGATAAGCAAGCATCCACCGAGGCTTAATCATGTCTGCACGCCTGCTCTATGTGATGGATCCGATGTGTTCGTGGTGCTGGGGATTTGCTCCGGTAGCCAAGGCATTGGTGGAGCAGGCGCAGGCAGCCGGGGTGGAACTGCACCTGGTGGTCGGCGGGTTGCGTACCGGCAGCGGTGCGGCGCTTGAGCCGACCACCCGGCGCTACATTCTCGAACACTGGCAGGCGGTTACCGAGGCCACTGGCCAGCCGTTCAAGTTGGAAGGCGCATTGCCGGACGGTTTTGTCTACGACACCGAACCTGCCTGCCGGGCCATCGTCACCGCGCGCAGCCTGGCGCCGGATTGCGCGTGGAAACTGGTCGGGTTGATCCAGCACGCGTTTTACGTCGAAGGTCGCGATGTCACCCAGGCCAGCGTTCTGGTGGAGCTGGCCGAGAAGGCCGGCGTCCCGCGCATCGAATTTGCTGCCCTGTTTGATCATGCCGATCAACACAAGGCGACCCAGGCCGATTTCAGCTGGGTGCAGGATCTGGGCATCGCCGGATTCCCGACGCTGCTCGCCGAGCGCAATGGCCAACTGGCGTTGCTGACCAACGGTTACCAGCCGCTCAGTGAACTGTCGCCGTTGCTCGGTCGATGGCTGGAGCGCGCCGCCTGTGTCTGACCCGGCCGATGACACGCCAGCCGTCAAGCGTGTCGACCGGCTGAGCTGGGCTGAAGTCCGGCGATTGGCACTTCATCACAAAAAATCCCTGTGGATCGCCAACGGCGTGGCCGTACTGGCGACGCTGTGCAGCGTGCCGATTCCGCTGCTGTTGCCGTTGTTGGTGGACGAAGTCCTGCTCGGTCACGGCGATGCGGCGCTGAAAGTCATGAACCATGTGCTGCCTTCGATGTGGCAGCAGGCGGCAGGCTATATCGGCCTGATGCTGGTGGTGACGCTGACCCTGCGCTGCAGCGCCCTGTGTTTTGGCGTATTGCAGGCGCGGTTGTTTGCGCGGCTGGCCAAGGACATCGTTTATCGCATTCGCGTGCGGCTGATCGAGCGTCTGAAACGCATTTCCCTCGGTGAATACGAAAGCCTGGGCAGCGGCACGGTCACCACCCACCTGGTCACCGATCTCGACACCCTCGACAAGTTTGTCGGCGAAACCCTCAGCCGTTTCCTGGTGGCGATGCTGACCCTGGTCGGCACCGCCAGCATCCTGATGTGGATGCACTGGAAACTGGCATTGCTGATCCTGCTGTTCAACCCGCTGGTGATCTACGCCACGGTGCAGTTGGGCAAGCGGGTCAAGCACCTGAAGAAACTGGAGAACGACAGCACCTCGCGCTTCACTCAGGCGCTGAGCGAAACCCTTGATGCGATACAGGAAGTGCGCGCCGGCAACCGTCAGGGCTTTTTTCTCGGGCGCCTCGGCCTGCGAGCGCAGGAAGTGCGCAACTACGCAGTCAATTCGCAATGGAAGACCGACGCCTCGAACCGGGCCAGCGGTCTGCTGTTTCAGTTCGGCATCGATATCTTCCGCGCGGCGGCCATGCTCACGGTGTTGTTCTCCGATCTGTCGATCGGCCAGATGCTCGCGGTGTTCAGCTATCTGTGGTTCATGATCGGCCCGGTCGAACAACTGCTGAACCTGCAATACGCCTACTACGCGGCAGGCGGTGCGCTGTCGCGGATCAACGAACTGCTGGCGCGCGCCGACGAGCCGCAATACCCCGGCGGTGTCGATCCGTTCAAGGGCCGCGATACCGTCGGGATTCAGGTGCAAGGGTTGAGCTTCGGTTACGGCGACGAACTGGTGCTGGACCAGTTGAATCTGTCCATCGCTCCTGGTGAAAAAGTGGCGATTGTCGGCGCCAGTGGTGGCGGCAAAAGTACCCTCGTGCAATTGCTGCTGGGGCTCTACACGCCACTGGCCGGGACGATCCGCTTCGGCGGATCGACCCAGCAGGAAATCGGCCTGGAAACGGTTCGGGAAAATGTCGCGGTGGTGCTGCAACATCCGGCGCTGTTCAACGACAGCGTGCGCGCCAACCTGACCATGGGCCGCACCCGTAGCGACGAAGCCTGCTGGCAGGCACTGGAAATCGCCCAGCTCGAACCCACCATCCGCGCCTTGCCGGACGGGTTGGACAGCATCGTCGGCCGCTCCGGCGTGCGTTTGTCCGGCGGTCAGCGGCAACGTCTGGCGATCGCGCGGATGATTCTCGCGGCACCCAAAGTGGTGATTCTCGACGAGGCGACGTCAGCCCTCGACGCCGCCACCGAATACAACCTGCACCAGGCCATGGCGCGGTTCCTCCATGGCCGCACCACGTTGATCATCGCCCACCGCTTGTCAGCGGTGAAGCAGGCGGACCGGGTGCTGGTGTTCGACGGCGGGCAAGTGGCCGAGGATGGTGACCATCAGCAACTGATTGCCGATGGCGGGTTGTACGCCAAGCTTTATGGGCATTTGCAGCGGTTGTAGATCAGCTGCGCAGCACCTTCAATCCATCTGTCGTGGCGTCGTGACCAGCTGTTGCTCGGCGGCAGGCTTGTGGCCACGTCCACCGAGGCGATACTTTTTGCGCAACAAGCCCACCAGTTTGGCCTCGCTGTCCAGTGAGGTCGGCATCTCATTGCTGGCGGTCACGACGTCGGCATGCGCGATGTTTCTCGCCTTATGCGATTGATGGTTTTCCCGTGCGGCGGGTGAGGGAGCCAGGTCTTTGATGTCGGGGCCCGAATCAAGTCCCGATGCCTGTCTGACACGAAACTCCTGAGTGTCTGGTGTGTCGGTTGTAGCAAGAGAGATCGATGTGATGCAGCACTCCGCGAGAACGATTTCCTGCCCTGAGAGGGAACAACTGGAGTGCCAGTGAAACGCCGCCAGCCAATTGTGCGGCGTTACATATGTATAAGGCTGCGTTTGTACTGAATCAGGGCCGATCCGCCGCTTGCCGTAACCCCGAACGCCTCCTAGTCTTTGGGAGTTGGTCTGATAGAGACGGACGATCAGGCAGTGACCACGCAAGGAATCCAATGAAACAAAAGCGGACTCTCGGAACGCCTCGGTTGCTGGGCATCGTCTGGCCATTCATTGCCGTCGTGTTGTTTCAAGCCTTGCTGGGGGGCGTGAGTCTTTACGTCCTTTCTGCGGTTCGAGGGTATGTGGCAGGCGAAAGCCTCTGGTCCAAGGGCCAGAAAGACGCCATCTATTACCTCAACCTGTATGCCGACAGCCGAGACGAGGCGATTTACCTCAAATACCAGACCGCGATTGCCGTGCCTCAGGGTGGCCATCAGTTGCGTCTGGCGCTGGACAAGCAACCGCCCGACCTGCAAGCGGCGCGCGAAGGCATCCTCAAGGGCGGCAATCATCCGGACGATGTGTCCAGTCTGATCTGGCTGTACCTGAATTTCCGTCACTTCAGTTACCTGGAAACCGCCATCGACCGCTGGACGCTGGGCGATGCCTATCTGGTGGAGCTCGACGGCGTGGCGCGGGAGATGCATCAGCGCATCACTGCCAATGCCGCCACCGAGGCCGATATCCGGCGCTGGAAAGAGCGGATTTTTGCCATTAATGATGGCGTGACCCCGGCCGCCAAGGCGTTCAGCGATGCCTTGGGCGAAGGCTCGCGGATGATCCTGCGCCTGCTGCTGTTCACCAACCTTGCCACCGCGCTGGGCCTGATTGTGCTGGCACTGCTGCGCACCCGCAAATTGCTCAAGCAGCGGCACGCTTTCGCCGAAGCGCTGCAACTGGAAAAGGACCGCGCCCATGTCACCTTGCACTCGATCGGCGACGGGGTGATCACCACCGATGTGAGCGGGGCGATCGACTATATGAACCCGGCCGCCGAGGCGTTGACCCACTGGAAGGCCGAGCAGGCTGCCGGTCTCCCGCTGGCGGCGTTGTTCAACCTGCTGGATGACAACGCCCAGAGTGAGGGGTTGACTCTGATCGAGCACATTCTGAGCGGCCAGCTCACGGGCGGCAGCGAGCATTCGAAGCTGATCCAGCGGCTGGATGGCAGCACCGTGTCAGTAACCCTGGTCGGCGCGCCGATCCGCAACGCCGGCAAGGTCAGCGGTACCGTGCTGGTGCTGCATGACATGACCCAGGAGCGGCAATACATCGCCAATCTGTCGTGGCAGGCCACTCACGATGCGCTGACCGGGCTGGCTAACCGTCGCGAGTTCGAATACCGCCTCGAACAGGCCCTGCACAACCTGACCCGGCAGCCGGGACGGCATGCGCTGATGTTCCTCGATCTCGATCAGTTCAAGCTGGTCAATGACACTTGCGGGCATGCGGCCGGCGACGAGTTGTTGCGGCATATCTGTGCGTTGCTGCAATCGGGCCTGCGCGAGGGCGACACCCTGGCGCGGCTGGGCGGGGACGAGTTCGGCATCCTGCTGGAGAACTGCGCGCCGGAGGCGGCCGAGAAAATCGCCGAGGGGCTGCGCCAGACCGTGCAGAACCTGCATTTCGTCTGGAAGGGCCGGCCGTTCCTGACCACTGTCAGCATCGGCCTGGTGCACGTCGCGCAAACCCCGACCACCCTCGAAGCCTCATTGCGGGCCGCCGACATGGCCTGCTACATGGCCAAGGAAAAGGGCCGCAACCGGGTGCAGGTCTATCACGCCGACGATTCGGAGCTGTCTCTGCGCTTCGGCGAGATGGCATGGGTACAACGCCTGCACATGGCCCTGGAGGAAAACCGTTTCTGCCTCTACGCCCAGGAAATCGCTCCGCTGAATTCGGTTGCCGGAGGTTCCCGCGGGCACATCGAAATTCTGCTGCGCCTGCATGACGAAGCGGGTCGGATGATTCTCCCTGACAGTTTCATACCGGCGGCTGAGCGTTACGGTTTGATGACCTCATTGGATCGCTGGGTTGTGCAGAATGTATTTAAGGTTATTGCTCAATGTATTAACGAAGAGTGCGAAGGGCCTCTGGCAATGTGTGCGATTAATCTTTCAGGCATTACTATCGGAGATGACGCGTTTTTGCACTTTCTACGCGAGCAGTTTGATAACTACGGCATACCGCCTGAAATGATTTGTTTTGAAATTACAGAAACCAGTGCCATTGCAAATCTCGGTAGTGCAATCAGATTTATTAATGAACTCAAGGGCTTGGGTTGTTATTTTTCGCTCGATGACTTTTGTGCCGGAATGTCTTCATTCGCTTATTTGAAACATTTGCCTGTAGACTTCCTGAAGATCGACGGGAGTTTCGTAAAGGATATGCTGGACGACCCGATTAACCGTGCAATGGTCGAAGTGATCAATCACATCGGGCATGTCATGGGTAAGCAGACAATTGCCGAGTTTGTTGAAACGGTGCAGATCGAGCAGGCGTTGCTTGAAATCGGCGTGGATTACGCTCAGGGTTATGTTGTGGAACGCCCGCAGTTGTTTACCTGTGACAGTTTGCAAAGTCGGCCCGCCAGACCGCAGCCACTGTTATTCAAGGCGCCTGGCAAATTCCGTTGAAGTCTCTTGCCGATCCTTACAATCACAAATCAAAAGGAGCCGAACAGTGATCGACACATTCAACCGAACCGGACCACTCATGGAAGCTGCAAGTTATCCCGCCTGGGCGCAACAGTTGATCCAGGATTGCAGCGAGAGCAAACGCCGGGTTGTCGAACATGAACTTTATCTGCGCATGCGTGATAACAAGCTCAGCGCCAAAACCATGCGCCAGTACCTGATCGGGGGCTGGCCCGTCGTTGAGCAATTCGCCTTGTACATGGCGCAGAACCTCACCAAAACCAAATTCGCCCGTCACCCGGGTGAAGACATGGCGCGGCGCTGGTTGATGCGCAACATCCGCGTTGAACTCAACCATGCCGATTACTGGCTGCACTGGAGCCGGGCCCATGGGGTGAGCCTGGAAGATTTGCAGGCGCAGCAAGTGCCACCGGAGCTGCATGCCCTGAGCCACTGGTGCTGGCACACCAGTTCGGCGGATTCACTGATCGTGGCCATTGCGGCCACCAACTACGCCATCGAAGGCGCGACCGGGGAGTGGTCGGCGCTGGTGTGTTCGACGGGTGTCTATGCCGCCGCCTTCCCTGAAGAGGATCGCAAGCGGGCGATGAAGTGGCTGAAGATGCACGCCCAGTACGACGATGCCCACCCTTGGGAAGCACTGGAGATCATCTGCACCCTGGCCGGGACGAACCCTAGCAAGGCCTTGCTGGTGGAACTGCGACAGGCGATTTGCAAGAGCTACGACTACATGTACCTGTTCCTGGAGCGCTGCATGCAGCTTGAGCTGTCGGAGCGGGTGATGGTCGGACGTGAGCGTCGGGCGCTGGTCGAGAGCTGATTTCGGCGACATCAATAAAAAACGGGAGCCTCGGCTCCCGTTTTTGTCGGCTGCGAAAAATCAGCCCGCCATGGTCAGGCGATTGCGACCCTCGCGCTTGGCGACATATAGCGCGCTGTCGGCGCGGCGCAGCAGGCTGTCGGCGGATTCGCCCGGCAACAGGGTCGAGCAGCCGAGGCTCACGGTGAGTTCGATCAATTGATTATTGGCGTAGTAATCCTGGGCCTGCGCTGCCTGACGCAGGCGCTCGCCGACCATGGCGGCCGCATCGCGAGCGGTGTTGGACAGCAGGATCAGAAACTCTTCGCCGCCATAGCGAAACACCATGTCGACATTGCGCAACTGGCCCTTGATCGATGCGGCCACGGCTTTGAGTACGTCATCGCCGGCGCCGTGGCCATGAAGGTCGTTGACCTGTTTGAAATGATCGATGTCCAGCATCAGCAACGACAGCGGTTGCAGGTGTCGGCGGGACATCTCGATTTCCCGTTGCAGCGTCTGCTCCATGGCAATGCGGTTGCCGGCACCGGTCAACGGATCACGCAAGGCGCTTTGCGTGGCGGCACGGTACAGCAGGGCATTGCGCATCGGATACAGCAGGGCCGACAGCAGCGACTCGAGATTGCCCAGTTCCTGTTCGCTGAAGCGCTGGTTGCGGCGGAATACCAGTTCACCCATGTGCTCGCCTTCGTGGCTGAGGCTGTAACTGGCCGTGTGGTGTCCGCGGGCGCCGAATTCCAGGCGCAGGTCGCTGCCGCTGTGCATATAAGTCAGAGCGTCCAGCGGCACGAGGCGCTGAACTTCGCGGAAAAAAAGACCGAGGATGCGTTGTGGCTCGAGGCTGGTTTGCAGTTGCAGGCTCATTTGCTGGCGCAATTGCGCCAGGCTGACAGGTCGCGCCAGCAGAGACGGATGCTGACCAAAGCCCAGGCGTTGCAATTTGGCACTGTCGAAGTCAATTGCAGTGGTCTGGGAGGGTGATTTCATATGGCGTGAGCCCCTAAGCAGTAAGTCTGTCTTACAGGCTGGGTGAGAGCGGCTATGGGCTGCGCGTCATACTGATCCATCAGTCCCGTAGGACATTTGTCACAAGTTTAGTCTGCGCGATGACGATTAGTCAGCTATCGAATCGGGCCTCGCCCGACTGCCTTCACTCGGCGTGCTTTGAGGAAATGTAGAGCGAAAGTCGTGCCATACGGTTCATATTTTTTGAAAACCGTTTTGAATCAACAGGTTGGGGCTTTGTAGGCGGTAAAGATGATGGATATTTGACTGAGTTTGCGCTGCTCAGAGCGGCAATTGCATGCCGCGACGGGATTCCGCCACGGCAACAAATGCGACGTATGGCATTACTGGGCGTTGAAGGCCTGGCCATTGATACCGGTGCTGTCGGGGCCCATCAGGTACAGATAGACCGGCATGATCTCTTCCGGTGTCGGGTTGTTCAGCGGGTTTTCACCCGGGTAAGCCTGGGCGCGCATGCTGGTGCGGGTGGCACCCGGGTTGATGCTGTTGGAGCGCACCGGGGCCACGTTTTCGACTTCGTCGGCCAGGGTTTGCATCAAGCCTTCGGTGGCGAACTTCGACACGCCATAGGCGCCCCAGTAAGCACGACCCTTGCGCCCGACACTGCTGGAGGTGAAGACCACCGACGCGTCCTGCGACAGTTTGAGCAGCGGCAACAGCGTGCTGGTCAGCATGAAAGTGGCGTTGACGTTGACCTGCATGACGCGCATGAAGTTTTCACCGGACAACTGCTCGATCGGCGTGCGCGGGCCGATGATCGAGGCGTTGTGCAGCAGGCCGTCGAGGTGGCCGAACTCGGTCTCGATCATCGCCGCCAGCTCATCGTATTGATGGGGCAGGGCGGTTTCGAGGTTGAACGGGATCACGGCCGGCTGCGGATGCCCGGCCGCTCCGATCTCGTCGTAGACCTGGGTCAGGTTGGCTTCGGTCTTGCCCAGCAACAGCACGGTTGCGCCGTGGGCGGCGTAGGTCTTGGCGGCAGCCGCGCCGATGCCACGACCGGCACCGGTGACCAGAATGACCCGATCCTTGAGCAATTCGGGGCGAGCGGAGTAATCAAACATAAAAAACCTCATCAAGAGTCAGATCGTTCCCACGTCGAGGCGTCGAACCGTCGGCGCGGGAATGCAGCCAATGACGCTCCGCGTCAGGCCTCAGCAGCTGCAAAGTGCGTTATCCAGCACCTTGCGCAGCTCCAGCGGATGATCCACCACCACGTCCGCGCCCCAGTGCCGAGGGTTGTCGTCCGGGTGAATGTAGCCATAGGTCACGGCAGCGGTCCTGGTGCCGGCGTCACGGCCGGATTCGATATCGCGCAGATCATCGCCGATAAACAGAACGGTCGACGGATCCAGATCAAGCATCTTGCAGGCGAGGATCAGCATCTCGGGATCCGGCTTGCTGTTCTTCACGTGATCCGGGCAGATCAGCAGTGCCGAGCGCTCGGCCAGCCCCAGTTGCTGCATGATCGGCTCGGCGAAGCGCAGCGGCTTGTTGGTGACCACGCCCCAGACCAGATTGGCTTTCTCGATGTCGGCCAGCAATTCGCCCATGCCCTCGAACAGCTTGCTGTGCACGGCGCAACCGACGAGGTAGCGCTCAAGGAACTCCAGGCGCAGTTCCTCGAAACCCGGCGACTCCGGATCCATCGAGAATGTCACCGCGACCATGGCCTTGGCACCGCCGGAAATTTCATCGCGGATGTGTTTGTCGTTCATGGGCGGCAAGCCACGATCCGCGCGCATCGCCTGGCAGATGGCGATGAAGTCCGGCGCGGTGTCGAGCAGAGTGCCGTCCATGTCGAAAAGGACTGCTCTGATGGCCATCGGCTTATTCCTCGCGCAGGGTCTGGATCATGTAGTTGACGTCAACGTCCGCCGACAGTTTGTAGTGCTTGGTCAGCGGGTTGTAGGTCAGACCGATGATGTCCTTGACGGTCAGGCCGGCCATGCGGCTCCAGGCGCCGAGCTCGGAAGGGCGGATGAATTTCTTGAAGTCGTGGGTGCCGCGCGGCAGCAGCTTCATGATGTATTCGGCGCCGACGATGGCGAACAGGTACGCCTTCGGGTTGCGGTTGATGGTGGAGAAGAACACCTGGCCGCCGGGCTTGACCATGCGGAAGCAGGCACGGATCACCGAGGATGGATCCGGTACGTGCTCGAGCATTTCCAGGCAGGTGACGACGTCGAACTGCTCGGGCATTTCTTCGGCCAGGGCTTCGGCGGTGATTTGCCGGTACTCGACGTTCACGCCGGACTCCAGCTGATGCAGTTGCGCGACCGCCAACGGCGCTTCGCCCATGTCGATGCCGGTCACGGTCGCGCCGCGCTGGGCCATGGCTTCGCTGAGGATGCCGCCGCCGCAACCGATGTCCAGAACCTTCTTGCCGGCCAGATTGACCCGCTCGTCAATCCAGTTGACCCGCAGCGGGTTGATGTCGTGCAGCGGTTTGAATTCGCTTTCGCGGTCCCACCAGCGATGGGCCAGGGCTTCGAATTTGGCGATTTCGGCGTGGTCGACGTTGCTCATGATTCAATCCTCTAAAACTTGAAAAAGGCTGTAGCCCCGGAGTTTGTCCCGGGGTGTTTACGATTCGGTGTGGCCGCTGATGCGACGGCCCCAGGCCCGGGCGGTTTCGCCGAGCTGTTGTTCGTCCAGTCGGGTCAGGCGGCGGTCGTCGAGCAACTGCTTGCCGGCAACCCACAGGTGTTTCACGCAGTCGCGGCCGGTGGCGTAAATAAGCTGCGAGACCGGGTCATAGACCGGTTGCTGCGCCAGGCCGGACAGGTCGAAGGCGACGATGTCTGCCGCCTTGCCGAGTTCCAGCGAGCCGGTCTCGGCTTCGATCCCCAAGGCTCGCGCGCCGTTCAGCGTGGCCATGCGCAGCGCCCGATGGGCGTCCAGCGCGGTGGCCGAGCCGGCGACGGCTTTGGCCAGCAGGGCGGCGGTGCGGGTTTCGCCCAGCAGGTCCAGGTCATTGTTGCTCGCGGCGCCATCGGTGCCGACCGCGACGTTGACCCCGGCCTGCCACAGGCGCTCCACCGGGCAGAAACCGCTGGCCAGTTTCAGGTTCGACTCCGGGCAGTGGATCACGCTGGTGTTGCTTTCTACCAGCAACGCCAGGTCGTCATCGCTGATCTGGGTCATGTGCACGGCCTGGAAGCGCGGGCCGAGCAGGCCGAGGCGACCGAGCCGGGCCAGCGGGCGTTCGCCGCGCTGTTCGACTGCTTGCTGTACTTCGAAAGCGGTTTCGTGGACGTGCATGTGGATCGAGGCGTCCAGCTCTTCGGCGATCACGCGGACTTTTTCCAGGTTCTCATCGCCAACCGTGTAGGGTGCATGAGGGCCGAAAGTGATTTTGATGCGCTCGTGATGCTTGAGGTCGCCGAACAGTTCGACGCCCTGACGAATGGCTTCATCGGCGCTGGCGGCCCCCGGAATCGGGAAGTCGAGGATCGGAATCGCAATCTGTGCGCGGATTCCGCTGTTGTGCACGCGCTCGCTGGCAACCTTCGGGAAGAAGTACATGTCCGAAAAACAGGTGATGCCACCTTTTATCTGTTCGGCGATGGCCAGATCGGTGCCGTCACGCACAAAATCTTCATCGACCCATTTGCCCTCGGCCGGCCAGATGTGGTTTTCCAGCCAGGTCATCAGCGGCAGATCGTCGGCCAGGCCCCGAAACAGCGTCATCGCGGCGTGGCCGTGAGCGTTGATCAGACCGGGACTGAGCAGTACGTCCGGCAGTTCGCGGACTTCGGCGGCGTTACACTTCAGCGCTTCGGCACGCGGGCCGATAAACACGATGCGGCCGTCGCGGATGCCCAGGCCATGCTCCTTGAGCACAACGCCTGCAGGTTCGACGGGTACCAGCCAGGTCGGCAGCAATAATAAGTCGAGCGCAACGGCAGGTTTCGGCATCGAGGGTCGGTTCCAGTGCTTTTGTAAAGGATGGCGAAGTATACCCGAGCGTCTTCGCGGGGGGATCGCTATAATCGGCGGCTTTTGTTCATGAGTGCGGGGTGAGGGATGCGCGATCGACTATTGGCTGCGGAGAAAGTAAAGGCCATCGATTGGCGTGATGGCGCGCTCCACCTGCTGGATCAGCGCGTTTTGCCGTTCGAGGAAAACTGGATCGCCTACACCAGCGCCGCCGGCGTGGCCGAGGCGATTCGTTCGATGGTAGTGCGCGGTGCGCCGGCCATCGGCATCAGTGCGGCCTACGGCATCGTGCTGGCCGCCCGTGCCCGGATTGCCGAAGGTGGCGACTGGTACGCGGCGCTGGAAGAGGATTTCATGCTGCTGGCCGATTCCCGGCCGACGGCGGTGAATCTGTTCTGGGCGTTGAACCGCATGCATGACCGGCTGGACCGGTTGAAAGAAAACGCCGATCCGCTGGCGACGCTGGAGGCCGAAGCCATTGCCATCCATGAAAGCGATCGCGAAGCCAACCTGACCATGGCTCAGCTCGGCGTTGATCTGATTCGCAAGCATCAGGGCAATGCTCAGGCCATTCTGACGCACTGCAACACCGGCGCCCTGGCCACCGGCGGTTTCGGCACGGCACTCGGAGTGATTCGCGCAGCATTCATCGAGGGTATGGTCGAGCGCGTCTACGCCGACGAAACCCGGCCGTGGCTGCAGGGCTCGCGCCTGACCGCGTGGGAACTGGCCAACGAAGGCATTCCGGTGACCCTGAACGCTGACTCCGCCGCTGCGCACATCATGAAAACCAAAGGCGTGACCTGGGTGATCGTCGGCGCCGATCGGATCACTGCCAACGGCGACGTGGCGAACAAGATTGGCACCTATCAACTGGCAGTCAACGCCATGCACCATGGCGTTCGTTTCATGGTGGTGGCGCCGAGTTCGACCATCGACATGAATCTGGCCAGCGGTGATGACATCCCGATCGAAGAGCGCGCCGGCGCCGAATTGCTGGAAGTTGGCGGCAAGCGCGTCGGCGCTGACGTTGAAGCGTTCAACCCGGTCTTTGACGTGACCCCGGCAGACCTGATCGATGCGATCGTTACCGAGAAAGGCATCGTCGAGCGCCCGGATACCGCGAAAATGGCGCAGTTGATGTGCCGCAAGCGCCTGCATTGATTGACTCTGGCGTCTGTTCGGACGCTATCGCTGGTAAGCCAGCTCCCACAGGTTTTGTGCATGCCGCCGATTTTGTGGGAGCTGCGGTGCGACGACTCGACGTGCCAGCGATGAGGCCATAAATGTCAATAAACATCCCCAAACCTGACCTCAAATTTGCATTCAGGGAAGCTCTGAGCCTCTCTCGTCCCCGTTAAGCCTGTCATCGGTCATCTAACTATGCTCCATGCGCATCTGGGGGATAGGTGCGTGGCGGCTCTTGTGATAACATCCGGCGTTTTCCGAGGCAGTCCCACGGGGTTGTCTTCACTGCGCAAATCCAGGGTCAACTTGTCGATTTGTCGTAAGTCGGCGCATGGCACTCGGCCTGCATCGACGAGCTTCGTGCGTCCCCTATGGATATGGCGAAGTTTCACCAGAAAAAGGAATCAGGCTTCTCATGGGCGAACTGGCCAAAGAAATCCTCCCGGTCAATATCGAAGACGAGCTGAAACAGTCCTATCTCGACTACGCGATGAGCGTGATCGTCGGCCGTGCACTGCCGGATGCGCGCGATGGCTTGAAGCCCGTGCACCGTCGCGTGCTGTTCGCGATGAGCGAGCTGGGCAACGACTTCAACAAGCCGTACAAGAAATCTGCCCGTGTCGTCGGTGACGTGATCGGTAAGTATCACCCGCACGGTGATACCGCGGTGTATGACACCATCGTCCGCATGGCGCAGCCTTTCTCCCTGCGTTACCTGCTGGTCGACGGCCAAGGCAACTTCGGTTCGGTGGACGGCGACAACGCCGCGGCCATGCGATACACCGAAGTGCGCATGACCAAGCTGGCGCACGAGCTGCTGGCCGACCTGCACAAGGAAACCGTGGACTGGGTGCCGAACTACGACGGCACCGAACTGATCCCCGCAGTCATGCCGACCCGTGTGCCGAACCTGCTGGTCAACGGTTCCAGCGGTATCGCCGTGGGCATGGCTACCAACATTCCGCCGCACAACCTCGGTGAAGTCATCGACGGTTGCCTGGCCCTCATCGACAACCCTGAGCTGACCGTCGATGAGCTAATGCAATACATCCCCGGTCCGGACTTCCCGACGGCCGCGATCATCAACGGTCGCGCCGGCATCATTGAAGCCTACCGCACGGGTCGCGGCCGCATTTACATGCGCGCCCGTTCGATCATTGAAGACATCGACAAGGTCGGTGGCCGTCAGCAGATCGTCATCACTGAACTCCCTTATCAGCTGAACAAGGCGCGTCTGATCGAGAAGATCGCCGAGCTGGTAAAAGAGAAGAAACTCGAAGGCATCACCGAGCTGCGCGACGAGTCCGACAAGGACGGTATGCGCGTCGTGATCGAGCTGCGTCGCGGCGAAGTGCCTGAGGTGATCCTCAACAACCTCTACGCCCAGACCCAGCTGCAATCGGTATTCGGCATCAACATCGTTGCGCTGATCGACGGCCGCCCACGGATCCTGAACCTCAAGGACCTGCTGGAAGCCTTCGTCCGTCACCGTCGCGAAGTGGTTACCCGCCGCACGGTGTTCGAGCTGCGCAAGGCGCGCGAGCGTGGTCACATTCTCGAAGGTCAGGCCGTCGCCCTGTCGAACATCGACCCGGTCATCGCCCTGATCAAGGCCTCGCCGACCCCGTCGGAAGCCAAGGAAGCGCTGGTCAGCACGCCGTGGGAATCCAGTGCGGTGATGACCATGGTCGAGCGCGCCGGTGCCGATTCGTGCCGTCCGGAAAACCTCGACCCGCAATACGGCCTGCGCGACGGCAAGTACTTCCTGTCGCCGGAACAGGCGCAAGCCATTCTGGAGCTGCGTCTGCACCGTCTGACCGGTCTGGAGCACGAAAAGCTGCTGGCCGAGTATCAAGAGATCCTCAACCAGATCGGCGAGCTGATCCGCATCCTCAACAGCGCCACGCGCCTGATGGAAGTGATTCGCGAAGAGCTGGAAGTGATCCGCGCCGAATACGGCGACGTGCGCCGCACCGAAATCCTCGATGCCCGTCTCGACCTGACCCTGGGCGACATGATCCCGGAAGAAGAGCGCGTCGTGACCATCTCCCACGGCGGTTATGCCAAGACCCAGCCGCTGGCTGCGTATCAGGCCCAGCGTCGTGGCGGTAAAGGCAAATCGGCGACCGGCGTCAAGGATGAGGACTACATCGCTCACCTGCTGGTTGCCAACAGCCACACCACGCTGCTGCTGTTCTCCAGCAAGGGCAAGGTGTACTGGCTGAAAACCTACGAAATCCCGGAAGCATCCCGTGCTGCCCGTGGTCGTCCGCTGGTCAACCTGCTGCCGCTGGATGACGGTGAATACATCACCACCATGCTGCCGGTCGAGGAATACACCGAAGGTCACTACATCTTCATGGCCACCGCCAACGGCACCGTGAAGAAGACTCCACTGGAATCCTTCAGCCGTCAGCGCAGCGTCGGTCTGATCGCGCTGGAGCTGGACGAAGGCGACGTGCTGATTTCCGCGGCCATCACCGATGGCGCGCGTGAAGTGATGCTGTTCTCCGACGGCGGCAAGGTGACTCGCTTCAAGGAATCCGACGTTCGTGCCATGGGCCGTACCGCTCGTGGTGTGCGCGGCATGCGTCTGCCGGAAGGGCAGAAGCTGATTTCGATGCTGATCCCGGAAGAAGGCAGCCAGATCCTCACCGCTTCCGAGCGTGGTTATGGCAAGCGCACCGCGATCACCGAGTTCCCTGAGTACAAGCGTGGCGGTCAGGGCGTGATCGCCATGGTCAGCAACGAGCGTAACGGCCGTCTGGTCGGTGCAGTTCAGGTGCTCGACGGCGAGGAGATCATGCTGATTTCCGACCAGGGCACGCTGGTGCGTACCCGTGTCGACGAAGTTTCCAGCCTGGGTCGTAACACCCAAGGTGTGACCCTGATCAAACTGGCCAAGGATGAAACCCTGGTCGGTCTGGAGCGAGTCCAGGAACCGTCGGAAGTCGAAGGTGACGAGCTGGAAGGTGAAGAAGGTGTCGAGCTGGAACAAGGCGTGACCGGCGCCGAACCGGACGATGCGGTCGATAACCTGCAGGCGGACGCCGCAGACGAAGAAGAGTCGCAAGACTAACCAAATCGTAGCAGGGCAGAGTGTTTGCTCTGTCCGCTACCGTGATTGCATAGCGAGAGTGGATGTGAGCAAACGAGCCTTTAACTTCTGCGCAGGTCCCGCTGCGCTGCCTGAAGCTGTCCTGTTGCGTGCCCAGTCCGAGATGCTCGACTGGCACGGCAAGGGTCTGTCGGTCATGGAAATGAGCCATCGCAGTGATGACTACGTGGCCATTGCCGAGAAGGCGGAACAAGACCTGCGCGACCTGCTGTCCATCCCCTCCAATTACAAAGTGCTGTTCCTGCAGGGCGGTGCGAGCCAGCAGTTCGCCGAGATTCCGCTGAACCTGCTGCCCGAGAACGGCACTGCCGACTATGTCGAAACCGGCATCTGGTCGAAGAAAGCCATCGAGGAAGCGCGTCGCTTCGGCAACGTCAACGTCGCTGCCAGCGCCAAGCCTTATGACTACCTGGCCATCCCTGGTCAGAACGAGTGGGAGCTGACCCCGGGTGCGGCCTATCTGCATTACGCGTCGAACGAAACCATCGGCGGCCTGCAGTTCGACTGGGTTCCCGAGGCTGGTGACGTTCCGCTGGTGGTCGACATGTCCTCTGACATCCTCTCGCGTCCCATCGATGTGTCGCAGTACGGCCTGATTTATGCCGGCGCACAGAAGAACATCGGCCCGAGTGGTCTCGTCGTTGTGATCGTTCGTGAGGATCTGCTGGGTCGTGCCCGCAGTTCGTGCCCGACCATGCTCGACTACAAGGTTTCGGCCGACAACGGTTCGATGTACAACACGCCGGCCACCTATTCCTGGTACCTCTCGGGTCTGGTCTTCGAGTGGCTGAAGGAGCAGGGCGGCGTCGCCGCGATGGAGCAGCGCAACAAGGCGAAGAAAGATCGCCTGTACGGCTTCATCGACAACAGCGACTTCTATACCAACCCGATCAGCACCAACGCCCGCTCGTGGATGAACGTGCCGTTCCGTCTGGCTGACGAACGTCTGGACAAAGCGTTCCTGGCTGGCGCCGACGCCCGTGGCCTGCTCAACCTCAAGGGCCATCGTTCGGTCGGCGGCATGCGTGCCTCGATCTACAACGCCCTGGGGCTGGACGCCGTCGAAGCCCTGGTTGGCTACATGGCTGAATTCGAGAAGGAGCATTCCTGATGTCCGAGCAGGAGCTCAAGGCGCTGCGCGTTCGCATCGACAACCTGGATGAGAAAATCCTCCAGTTGATCAGCGATCGCGCGCGCTGTGCCGAAGAGGTTGCCCGGGTCAAGATGGCCAGTCTGGCCGAGGGCGAGCAGCCGGTGTTCTATCGTCCCGAACGTGAGGCGCAGGTCCTCAAGCGCGTGATGGAGCGCAACAAGGGGCCGCTGGGCAATGAAGAGATGGCGCGCTTGTTCCGCGAAATCATGTCTTCGTGCCTGGCCCTCGAGAACCCGCTGAAAGTCGCTTATCTCGGTCCGGAAGGCACATTCACCCAGGCGGCGGCCATGAAGCACTTCGGGCACGCGGTGATCAGCAAGCCGATGGCGGCGATCGACGAAGTGTTCCGTGAAGTGGCGGCTGGTGCGGTGAATTTCGGCGTGGTGCCGGTGGAGAACTCCACCGAAGGCGCGGTCAACCACACCCTCGACAGCTTCCTCGAGCACGACATGGTGATCTGCGGTGAAGTCGAGCTGCGGATTCACCACCACCTGCTGGTCGGTGAAAACACCAAGACCGACAGCATCAGCCGCATCTATTCCCACGCCCAGTCGCTGGCCCAGTGCCGCAAATGGCTGGATGCCCATTACCCGAATGTCGAGCGTGTGGCGGTGTCCAGCAACGCCGAAGCGGCCAAGCGGGTCAAGGGTGAGTGGAACTCGGCGGCGATCGCCGGTGACATGGCGGCCGGGCTGTACGGCCTGACGCGTCTGGCCGAGAAGATCGAGGATCGTCCGGACAACTCCACGCGCTTCCTGATGATCGGTAACCAGGAAGTGCCGCCGACCGGCGACGACAAAACTTCGATCATCGTGTCGATGAGCAACAAACCCGGCGCGCTCCATGAGCTGCTGGTGCCGTTCCATGACAACGGGATCGACCTGACCCGGATCGAAACCCGTCCGTCGCGCAGCGGTAAGTGGACCTACGTGTTCTTCATCGACTTCGTCGGTCACCACCGTGATCCGCTGATCAAAGGTGTACTGGAAAAGATCAGTCAGGAAGCAGTAGCACTCAAGGTGCTGGGTTCCTACCCGAAAGCAGTTCTTTAAGGGGTGGTAGCAATGAGTGGCAACTTCCTCGCTCTGGCACAGCCGGGCGTGCAACAACTTTCGCCATACGTGCCGGGCAAGCCCGTGGACGAGCTGGCGCGCGAGCTGGATCTGGATCCGGCAAGCATCGTCAAACTGGCAAGCAACGAAAACCCGTTGGGCGCAAGTCCGAAAGCGCTGGCCGCGATCCGCGAAGCGCTGGACGAGCTGACCCGCTACCCGGACGGCAACGGCTTCGCACTCAAATCCCTGCTGGCCGAACAGTGTCGCGTCGAGCTGAGCCAGGTGACGCTGGGCAATGGCTCCAACGACATTCTCGAACTGGTGGCGCGTGCCTATCTGGCGCCGGGCCTGAATGCAGTGTTCAGCGAGCACGCGTTCGCGGTCTACCCGATCGCGACCCAGGCGGTCGGCGCTCAGGCCAAGGTCGTTCCGGCCAAGGATTGGGGCCATGACCTGCCGGCCATGCTGGCGGCCATCGACGCCAACACTCGCGTCGTGTTCATCGCCAACCCGAACAACCCGACCGGTACCTGGTTCGGCGCTGAAGCGCTGGATGAGTTCCTGCAGGACGTGCCTGAGCATGTGCTGGTGGTACTGGACGAAGCCTACATCGAATATGCCGAAGGCAGCGATCTGCCGGATGGCCTGGACTTCCTCGCGGCTTACCCGAACCTGCTGGTCTCGCGCACCTTCTCCAAGGCCTACGGTCTGGCGGCGCTGCGCGTTGGCTATGGTCTGTCCACTCCGGTAGTGGCAGACGTGCTGAACCGTGTACGCCAGCCGTTCAACGTCAACAGCCTGGCCTTGGCCGCGGCCTGTGCGGCGCTGAAGGACGAGGAATATCTGGCGCAGAGCCGTCAGCTCAATGAGTCCGGCATGCAACAGCTGGAAGCGGGTTTTCGCGAGCTGGGTCTGAGCTGGATTCCGTCCAAGGGCAACTTTATCTGCGTCGACCTCGGTCAAGTGGCGGCTCCGGTGTTCCAGGGTCTGCTGCGCGAAGGCGTGATCGTGCGTCCGGTGGCCAACTACGGCATGCCGAACCATCTGCGGGTGACCATCGGTCTGCCGGCGGAAAACAGCCGCTTCCTCGAAGCGCTGCGCAAGGTTCTGGCTCGTGGGTGATGTCACTGCGCTGCAATCTGCTGCACCTATGATCGGGCGCCTGGTGGTGGTCGGTCTGGGGTTGATCGGTGGTTCGTTTGCCAAAGGCTTGCGTGAAAGCGGTGTGTGCCGCGAAGTGGTCGGCGTTGATCTCGACCCGCAATCGCGCAAGCTGGCGGTCGAGTTGGGCGTGGTGGATCGCTGCGAAGACGATCTGGTGGCCGCTTGCCAGGGCGCGGACGTGATCCAGTTGGCGGTGCCGATCCTGGCCATGGAAAAAGTGCTGGCTCGTCTGGCCGGCATGGATCTTGGGCAGGCAATCCTGACGGACGTCGGCAGCGCCAAGGGCAATGTGGTGCGCGCGGCGACCGAAGCGTTTGGCGGCATGCCGACGCGTTTTGTACCGGGGCATCCGATTGCCGGTTCCGAGCAGAGCGGGGTGGAAGCCTCCAACTCGGAGCTGTTCCGCCGTCATAAAGTGATTTTGACCCCGCTGGAGCAGACCGATCCGTCTGCCGTGGCGGTGGTTGATCGCTTGTGGCGCGAGCTGGGCGCCGACGTCGAGCACATGCAGGTCGAGCGTCACGATGAAGTGCTGGCTGCGACCAGTCATCTGCCGCACTTGCTGGCCTTCGGTCTGGTCGATTCGTTGGCCAAGCGCAATGAAAATCTTGAGATCTTCCGTTACGCTGCGGGCGGTTTCCGTGATTTCACAAGAATTGCCGGAAGCGACCCGGTCATGTGGCATGACATCTTTCTCGCCAACCGCGAGGCTGTCCTGCGCACACTCGATACATTTCGCAGCGACCTCGACGCCTTGCGCGACGCGGTCGATGCAGGGGATGGGCACCAATTGTTGGGCGTCTTCACGCGCGCCCGGGTTGCCCGCGAGCATTTCAGTAAAATCCTGGCCCGCAGGGCCTATGTGGACGCTATGAATTCCAACGATCTGATCTTCCTGGCTCAACCTGGTGGCCGCCTCTCCGGTCGGATTCGCGTACCGGGTGACAAATCGATTTCCCACCGTTCGATCATGCTCGGTTCGCTGGCTGAAGGCGTCACCGAAGTCGAAGGCTTCCTCGAGGGTGAAGACGCCCTGGCGACCTTGCAGGCGTTCCGCGACATGGGCGTGGTCATCGAAGGCCCGCATCACGGCCGTGTGACCATCCACGGTGTCGGCCTGCATGGCCTGAAACCGGCGCCGGGCCCGATCTATCTGGGCAACTCCGGTACTTCGATGCGCCTGCTGTCCGGCCTGCTGGCCGCGCAGGACTTCGACAGCACCCTGACCGGTGACGCGTCGCTGTCCAAACGCCCGATGAATCGCGTCGCCAACCCGCTGCGGGAAATGGGTGCCGTGATCGAAACCGCTGCCGACGGTCGTCCGCCGATGACCATTCGTGGCGGTCACAAGCTCAAAGGCCTGACCTACACCATGCCGATGGCCAGTGCCCAGGTTAAATCCTGCCTGTTGCTGGCGGGTCTGTACGCCGAAGGCAAGACCACCGTGACCGAGCCGGCTCCGACTCGTGACCATACCGAGCGCATGCTGCGCGGCTTTGGCTATCCGGTGAGCGTTGACGGCGCGACTGTGTCCGTCGAGTCCGGTGGCAAGCTGGCTGCGACCCACATCGAAGTGCCGGGTGATATCTCGTCGTCGGCGTTCTTCCTGGTAGCAGCGTCGATCGCTGAAGGTTCGGAGCTGGTGCTCGAACACGTCGGCATCAACCCGACCCGTACTGGCGTAATCGACATCCTGCGCCTGATGGGTGCCGACATCACCCTGGAAAACCAGCGTGAAGTAGGCGGCGAACCAGTAGCGGATCTTCGCGTGCGGGCAGCTAAACTCAAGGGTATCGAGATTCCGGAGGCGCTGGTTCCTCTGGCCATCGACGAATTCCCGGTGCTGTTCGTGGCCGCGGCCTGTGCCGAAGGGCGCACCGTGCTGACCGGTGCCGAAGAGCTGCGAGTCAAGGAGTCGGACCGTATCCAGGTTATGGCGGACGGTTTGCTGGCGCTGGGCGTCAAGTGCGAGCCGACCCCGGACGGCATCATCATCGACGGCGGCCAGATCGGCGGCGGCGAAGTGCATGGTCATGGCGATCACCGCATCGCGATGGCTTTCAGCGTGGCCTCGCTGCGCGCCACTGCACCGATCCGCATCCATGATTGCGCCAACGTCGCGACGTCGTTCCCGAACTTCCTGGCGCTGTGCGCGCAGGTCGGCATTCGTGTGGCGCAAGAGGCTCAGTCGTGAACAACATTGCACCGGTCATCACCATCGATGGGCCAAGCGGCTCGGGCAAAGGCACCGTAGCCGGGATTCTGGCCAAGCGTCTGGGCTGGAATCTGCTGGATTCCGGCGCGCTTTATCGCCTGCTGGCGTTTGCTGCGCGCAATCATGGTGTCGACCTGACCAATGAAGAGCTGCTGAAGAAACTGGCCGCTCATCTGGATGTGCAGTTCATCGCCGCGACCGACGGTCAGTTGCAGCGCATCATTCTGGAAGGTGACGAAGTCAGCGATGTCATCCGCACTGAAAGCATCGGTTCCGGCGCCTCTCAGGTGGCGGCGTTGCCGGCCGTTCGCGAGGCGCTGTTGCAGCGCCAGCGCGCTTTCCAGGAAGCGCCTGGTCTGGTGGCCGATGGTCGCGACATGGGAACGGTGGTTTTTCCGAACGCACCCTTGAAGATTTTCCTGACCGCCAGTGCCGAGGAGCGGGCGCGCCGTCGATATTTGCAGTTGAAGGGCAAAGTCGAGGGTGTTAGTCTGTCGAGTCTGCTAGATGAGATCCGTGCGCGCGATGAGCGTGATACCCAGCGAGCGGTGGCCCCGCTCAAGCCGGCGGCCGACGCGATACAGCTGGATTCCACGGAGTTGTCCATCGATCAGGTGCTTGAACGCATCATGAGCGAGATTGCCATTCGCGATATCGCCGGGTGACCAGGAAGGCCGCAGGGGACCAGTCATAGTCCTGCGGTGGCTTCCTTTACATGAAACTGACCCGCATCGTCTGGGATGTGGAGATGGGCGTATTTTTCGCCCTAATCAACAGGAATTAAAATGAGCGAAAGCTTTGCGGAACTCTTTGAAGAAAGCCTGAAGACTCTGAACCTTCAGACAGGCTCCATCATCACCGGCGTTATCGTTGATATCGACGACAGAAATGGCTGGGTTACCGTTCATGCGGGCCTGAAGTCTGAAGCGCTCATCCCGCTTGAGCAGTTCTACAACGAAGCTGGCGAACTGACCATCAACGTCGGTGACGAAACTCACGTTGCTCTGGACTCGGTTGAAGACGGTTTCGGTGAAACCAAGCTGTCCCGTGAAAAAGCCAAGCGCGCTGAATGCTGGATCGTTCTGGAAGCAGCCTTCGCAGCTGAGGAAGTGGTCAAGGGCGTTATCAACGGTAAGGTTAAAGGCGGCTTCACTGTCGACGTTAACGGCATCCGTGCGTTCCTGCCAGGTTCCCTGGTTGACGTCCGTCCAGTGCGCGACACCACGCACCTGGAAGGCAAAGAGCTGGAATTCAAGGTCATCAAGCTGGACCAGAAGCGCAACAACGTTGTCGTTTCCCGTCGCAGCGTCCTGGAAGCCGAGAACTCCGCCGAGCGTGAAGCTCTGCTGGAATCCCTGCAAGAAGGCCAGCAAGTCAAAGGTATCGTCAAAAACCTCACCGATTACGGCGCATTCGTCGATCTGGGTGGCGTGGACGGCCTGCTGCACATCACCGACATGGCCTGGAAGCGCATCAAGCATCCTTCCGAGATCGTCAACGTTGGTGACGAGATTGACGTCAAGGTTCTGAAATACGATCGCGAACGCAACCGTGTTTCCCTGGGCCTGAAGCAACTGGGCGAAGATCCATGGGTTGCTATCAAAGCCCGTTACCCAGAAGGCACTCGCGTTACCGCTCGCGTAACCAACCTGACCGACTACGGCTGCTTCGCTGAGCTGGAAGAAGGCGTTGAAGGTCTGGTACACGTTTCGGAAATGGACTGGACCAACAAGAACATCCACCCTTCGAAAGTCGTACAAGTCGGCGACGAAGTGGAAGTCATGGTTCTGGATATCGACGAAGAGCGTCGTCGTATCTCCCTGGGCATCAAGCAGTGCAAGTCGAACCCATGGGAAGACTTCTCTGGCCAGTTCAACAAGGGCGACAAGATCTCCGGCACCATCAAGTCGATCACCGATTTCGGTATCTTCATTGGTCTGGACGGCGGCATCGACGGTCTGGTTCACCTGTCCGACATCTCCTGGAACGAAACCGGCGAAGAAGCCGTGCGTCGTTACAAGAAGGGCGACGAGCTGGACACCGTTATCCTGTCGGTTGACCCGGAGCGTGAGCGTATCTCCCTGGGTATCAAGCAACTGGAAAGCGATCCGTTCTCCGAGTACGTCTCGGTTAACGACAAAGGCGCAATCGTTACTGGCACCGTGAAAGAAGTTGACGCCAAAGGCGCCATCATCGTTCTGGCCGACGATATCGAAGCGACTCTGAAAGCCTCCGAAATCAGCCGTGACCGCGTTGAAGACGCGCGCAACGTTCTGAAAGAAGGCCAGCAAGTAGAAGCCAAGATCATCAGCGTTGATCGTAAGAGCCGCGTAATCCAGCTGTCGATCAAATCGAAAGACGATGCTGAAGAGAAAGAAGCCATCCAGAGCCTGAAAGCAGCTCCGGAAGGTGAAGCAGCTGACACCACCATGGCGGCACTGCTGCGTCAAGCAATGGCCAAACAGAACTGAGTTCTGTCTGATCATTAAAAAAAGGGCGACTTCGGTCGCCCTTTTTTGTGCCTGTGATTTATTTGGCGTCATGCTGTGCGTTGTCCCGGTGAAACCATTCCCTTTGTGCGGCGGTCTGTTTCTTTAATCGGATCAATCGTCTATTCGCGTCTAGGCTTAGTCTGAAGATCGCAGTAGTCGGGCAGGCGCCTGGCATAAGGATGTGAATGAACAAGTTTATAGTTCTGTTGGGTGTGTTGGTGTTGGCAGGGTGTACTACCAGCGCCAAGACCCATGCGGTGCGCGGAGTTAGCGGCATCGAAGTCGATTGCTCGGGTTTGGGGTCGGGCTGGGAGAGGTGTCAGAAGCGCGCAGCCAAGGAGTGCAAGGGTGCGGGTTATAAGGTGATTACGCGATCTGATGATGCCCGGGATGAGGATGAGTTTCCCTTTGGCTTTAATCCTGCCGGTTACGTAACTCGAACAATGCTGGTGATTTGTCGGTGAGTGAGCGTTGGCCTGCTTGCGATCCGATGCCCTGAAAATGGGCGTTTCGGCGAGCGGAAAGATATGTCAAGCCCCGGGCTGTTCAAAATCTTCAGGGCGTGCTAAAACCTTTCAAGCGCTGATCTAGCTGCTTGAAAAAGAAGGGAAAAATATGACGAAGTCGGAGTTGATCGAACGAATTGTCACCCATCAGGGGCTGCTCTCATCCAAGGATGTGGAGCTGGCCATCAAGACTATGCTTGAACAAATGTCCCAATGCCTGGCCACCGGCGATCGCATCGAGATCCGTGGTTTTGGCAGCTTTTCCTTGCACTATCGTGCGCCGCGCGTCGGTCGTAATCCGAAGACGGGTCAGTCCGTCAGCCTTGATGGAAAATTCGTTCCGCATTTCAAGCCAGGCAAAGAGCTGCGCGATCGCGTGAATGAAGAAGAGGAGGAGGGGGCTTGACGGTCGCTATCTCTCAGGGGGGGGGGGGCTCATGCGTAACCTTAAGCGCATATTTCTTGGCGTTTTTATTTTTTCACTGATCCTGGTGGTTCTAGCCTTTGTGCTCGAAAACCAGCAATCGGTATCGTTATTGTTTCTAGGTTTCAGCGGGCCACAGTTGCCAATTTCACTCATCGTAGTCTTGGCGTTGCTGACTGGTATGTTGATGGGGCCAGTGCTCGGTTGGTTTTTGGGGCGCTCCTCCAGAGCGGCGCGCAAACGCCTTGTCTGAAAGCGACAGGTGCAGGGCGTCTGTCGAAATTGCGCCTCTCCCTGTTTATATCCATTAGTAAAACGTTCGTTAAGCTGTAAAATGCAGCCCTTGTTCGACAATGCTTTATTGCGCGTCGATTCAGACTGACTTTGACGGAAGCCTCATGCTTGGTGGCTTCTGCATTCATGGATTAGACAGTGCTCGTTGATGGCGCTGTTCGCAGCTCAAGGGTATGGTTCCGCGTGAAAATTCTAGTAACCGGCGGCGCCGGGTTTATCGGCTCGGCAGTCATCCGTCACATCATCTCCAACACCACCGATTCTGTCGTTAACGTCGATAAACTGACTTACGCCGGCAATCTGGAGTCGCTGGCCGAGGTCAGCCAAAACTCGCGTTACGCATTCGAGCGCGTTGATATCTGTGATCGCGAGCAGGTCGACCGTGTTCTGCGTGAGCACCAGCCGGATGCAATCATGCATCTTGCCGCTGAGTCCCATGTTGATCGCTCGATCTCCGGCCCGTCCGAGTTCATCCAGACCAACATCATCGGTACTTACACTTTGCTGGAATCCGCGCGCCACTATTGGTCGGTGCTGGACGATACCCGCAAGAGCAACTTCCGCTTCCACCATATTTCCACTGACGAAGTTTACGGTGATCTCGAAGGCCCGGAAGACCTGTTCACCGAAACCACGCCTTACCAGCCAAGCTCGCCTTACTCGGCCAGCAAGGCCAGTTCCGATCACCTGGTTCGCGCTTGGGCCCGCACCTATGGTCTGCCGACGCTGGTCACCAATTGCTCGAACAACTACGGCCCTTGCCACTTCCCTGAGAAACTGATCCCGCTGATCATTCTCAATGCGCTGGAAGGCAAGCCGCTGCCGGTCTACGGCAAAGGTAACCAGGTTCGCGACTGGCTCTATGTAGAAGATCACGCTCGTGCGCTGTACAAAGTCGTGACCGAGGGTGTCATCGGCGAGACTTACAACATCGGCGGTCATAACGAAAAGCAGAACATCGAAGTGGTGCATACCCTGTGCGCGTTGCTCGATGAGTTGCGCCCTGATTCGGCCCATCGTCCGCATGCCAGCCTGATTACCTATGTTCAGGATCGCCCTGGTCATGACGTGCGTTATGCAATCGATGCGAGCAAGATTCAGCGTGAGCTGGGCTGGACACCGGAAGAGACTTTCGAGACTGGTATTCGCAAGACTGTTGAGTGGTATCTGAATAACACTGAGTGGGTTGAGCACGTGAAGAGCGGTAGCTACCAGCAGTGGATCGATCAGAACTACGCGGGTCGTTCGAACAAGGCATGAAGATCCTTCTTTTAGGAAAGGATGGTCAGGTGGGGTGGGAGCTGCAGCGCTCCCTCCGGCCGCTTGGTGAATTGATCGCACTGGGGCGGCATGGCGTTGACGGTTTGTCTGGCGACTTGACCGATCTGGCGTCTCTGCGCGAAACGATCCGCAAGGTCAAGCCTGACGTGATCGTCAATGCGGCCGCTTACAACGCCGTCGACACTGCCGAGTCCGAGCCAGAGCAGGCTGATCTGGTGAACGCGCAAGCTCTCCAGGTGCTGGCTGACGAGGCTCGTGAGGTGGGGGCGTGGTTGGTCCACTACTCGACTGATTACGTTTTTGGCGGTCAGGGTGAAACACCTTGGCTGGAAGGCGACGAGCCGCAGCCGCTGAATCGCTACGGCGAAAGCAAGTTGGCAGGGGAGCGCGCCGTCCAGGCCTCCGGTTGCCGTTACTTGCTGTTTCGTACCAGTTGGGTTTACAGCGCTCGTGGCGGCAACTTCGCCAAGACCATGCTGCGTCTGGGTAAAGAACGCGAAAAGCTCAATGTCATCGTTGATCAGGTAGGAGCGCCGACAGGTGCCGATCTGATTGCGGATATAACCGCACTGGCACTGCAGCAAGCGCTCAAGCGCCCGGAGCTGTCCGGTTTGTATCATCTGGCGGCCGCTGGGGAAGTGTCATGGTACGGCTATGCTTGTCATGTGCTGGATTTTGCCAAGGCCAATGGCGAATCGCTTGCCGTACAGGCAATTGAACCCATTGAGGCAGCGGCTTATCCAACTGCCGCACGTCGTCCGTTGAACTCACGCTTGAATACACAAAAGCTGCGCGACAATTTTTCTCTACACTTGCCGGATTGGCAAAGTGGTGTAACTCGAATGCTTAGGGAAGTTCTGAACAAATGACCACCAATAATCGTAAAGGCATCATCCTCGCCGGCGGCTCGGGCACTCGCCTGCATCCGCTAACCCTCGGCGTGTCGAAGCAGATGCTGCCGATTTACGACAAGCCGATGATTTTCTATCCGCTTTCGGTACTGATGCTTGCCGGCATGCGCGAGATCCTGATTATCTCCACGCCGGAAGATCTGCCGAACTTCCGCAAATTGCTGGGTGATGGCAGCCTTTACGGTATCGAGCTGACTTATGCCGAGCAGCCGAGCCCGGATGGACTTGCACAAGCGTTCATCATCGGTGAAGAGTTCATCGGCAAGGACCCTTGCTGCCTGATCCTGGGTGACAATATCTTCTACGGCCAGCACTTCTCGGACAATCTGCGCTCCGCCAACGAGCAAAAGAGTGGCGCTACTGTGTTTGGTTATCACGTTTCCGATCCGGAGCGTTTTGGCGTGGTCGAGTTCGACGCGACAGGCCGTGCCCTGAGCATCGAAGAAAAGCCTTTGAAGCCGAAATCCAACTACGCGGTGACCGGTCTGTATTTCTACGACAACGAGGTCGTGGAAATCGCCAAGAATATCAAGCCGTCGGAGCGAGGCGAGCTGGAAATCACTGATGTGAACAGGGCCTACCTCAATAAGAAGTCGCTGAATGTCGAAATGCTCGGCCGTGGTTTCGCGTGGCTGGATACCGGTACCCATGACTCCTTGTTGGAAGCCAGTCACTTCGTTCACACCATCGAGCAGCGTCAAGGCTTGAAAGTAGCGTGCCTCGAAGAAATTGCTTACCACAATGGCTGGATAACAGCAGAGCAGCTGGGTTCTCAGGCAAATGCCTTGAAGAAAACCGGTTACGGTCAGTACCTGCAAAAACTGCTGGACTCGCCTTCTCGCTGATTCGAAAGCCTCGCGCTTTCAATCGGTGGGTTTAATCGCTGCTAGCAGGAATGGCATGCCAGTAAAACATCCCAAGATTGCGGTTTTGCTGGCTGCCTACAATGGCATGCAGTGGATCGAGGAGCAGGTAGCCTCGATCCTCGGTCAGCAGTCCGTCGACGTCACTATTCATATCAGCGTTGATTTGTCCGATGACGGCACCGAGGCTTGGTGCAAAGCTCTCGCAGAGGTCGACAGTCGCGTGATTCTCCTGCCTCCCGCCGGGCGTTTTGGTGGTGCGGCGCGCAATTTTTTCCGTTTGATTCGAGATGTTGATCTGAGCGATTACGACGCTGTGTCGTTTGCAGATCAGGATGACATCTGGGAGTCCGACAAGCTGCTGCGCGCTACACAAGTCATGGCCTCACGCGGAGTCGATGCCTACTCGAGCAATGTCACGGCCTTCTGGCCGGACGGCAAGACGATCCTGCTCGACAAGAGTCAGCCACAAGTTGCCTGGGACTTTCTGTTTGAGGCGGCGGGGCCTGGCTGTACTTACGTGTTGAGCCCCGCGCTTGCCCGGTCACTGCGCCAACAGGTCATTCGGGATTGGGAGCAACTGCAGCAAGTCAGTTTGCATGACTGGTATTGCTATGCGTTCGCTCGCAGCCATGGCTTCAAATGGTTCATCGATTCTCGACCGAGCATGCTTTATCGGCAGCATGAGAGTAACCAGGTAGGCGCCAATACCGGGTTGACATCACTGTTTCAACGCTATGTCACCATCCATGAAGGCTGGTGGTTCAAGCAAGTTCAGGCCATCGCGCTGCTTGTCGGGGCGGATAAACATCCCTTCGTCAGCAGCTGGCTGCCTCTGCGGCGGCGTGATTTGCTGCGGTTATCCGTCAGGGGCGGGCAGTGCCGTCGGCGACCGCGTGACAAGTTTCTGTTTTTTTTCGTCTGCTGGCTGACTGCTGTCGTTGGCAGGAAGTTCTGATCGAGGCTGGAGCGGGTTTTGCGATTTTGCTTCGCCTGCTCGAAGCCCAACAACCGGAGATGAAAGTTCTCTATAATCGTCCGCTTCATGAAGGGAACGAATGGAGCCGATACCGCCGAAGCACTGGATATGATTCCACAGGCTTCCGACCGGCGTTTTAATTGCAGTGGAGCATACAGTGTCAAGCCCCTTATCAGCGGATTCCGAGAACTCCGGCCTGAGTGTCGATACAGTCGAAGTGCCGCAATTGGATGAGTCTGTCGCGATATTGATGTGCTCCTATAACGGTGAGCGATTTCTTTCCGAGCAATTGACCTCCATCGAACAGCAGAAACATGCGCATTGGCGTCTGTTCGTCTCCGATGATGGATCATCCGACTCGACGCTGGAGATTCTCAAGTCGTTTCAGGCGCGTATGGGGGAGCAGAAAGTGACATTGCTTTCCGGCCCTCGAGCGGGGTTTGCCAACAACTTCATGTCGGTGACCTGTCTGGAAGGCATCAGCGCTGATTTTTATGCCTGGTCCGATCAGGATGATGTCTGGGCTGCCGACAAGCTCAGCGCTGCTTTGAAGTGGCTGCGTCAGGTACCCGTTGGTGTACCTGCGCTGTACGCCTCCCGGACGACGGTGGTCAATGAGGCCGGTGTCGAAGTGGGAATGACCCCCGGATATTGCCGCGCCTTCAGCTTCCCCAATGCGCTCGTACAGAATGTCGCTGCCGGAAACACGATGGTGTTCAATCGCGCAGCGCATGAGCTTTTGAAGGCTGGGCCGACTCGGGGCATTGTCGCCCATGACTGGTGGGCCTATATGTTGGTGACCGGCGCCGGCGGGCAGTTTCACTTTGATCAGGTGCCGCATCTTTTCTATCGGCAGCATGAAACGAATTCGATAGGCGCCAATGCGGGATTCATGGCTGCCCTGACGCGTATCCGCAAGATGTTTCAGGGACGTCTGCGGCGCTGGATCGATCAGAACATCAGCCACCTTGAGCGGGTTGAGCATCTTCTGACCGAGCAGAATCGCGAGGTGTTGAGCCGGTTCAAGTCCGCTCGCAACCGGGGCGTGGCTGGACGCATCAGCGGGCTATGGCGTTCAGGTATTTACCGCCAGACGCTCTTGGGAAATCTTGGGCTTGCAGTAGCGACCATTTTCAAAGGAGTTTGATGATGAATGGTTTGAGAAGGGGTTGAAAATGAGTTTTTTTGAGGTCGCAGGTTGATGCAGAAATTTTCAGCGGCGCCTGGCGTCATGTTCTCCAGTGTCTGGCGTAATCGCGCATTGATCGTTGCTTTGATCAAGCGCGAAGTCATCGGCCGCTACCGCGGCTCCTTTATGGGCATTCTCTGGTCGTTCTTCAATCCGATCGTGATGCTGGCGATCTACACATTTGTGTTCAGCTTCATTTTCAATTCGCGCTGGGCAGGAGCCGGTGATTCGAAAGCCGAGTTCGCGTTGATTCTGTTTGCCGGCCTGATGGTTTTCAACCTGTTCGCGGAGTGCGTCACGCGCGCGCCCAATTTGATCATTTCAAACGCGAATTACGTGAAGAAGGTCGTGTTTCCACTGGAAATCCTGCCGTGCGTAATTGCCGGTTCTTCCTTGTTCCATGCGTTGGTCAGTCTGATTGTGTGGTTGCTGGCTTACGGGGTGTTTTTTGGCGTCCCGCCGCTCACATTGTTTTATCTGCCATTGGTCATCGCCCCTCTGGTGCTGATCATCCTGGGCCTGTCATGGGGGTTGGCCGCCATCGGCGTTTACATGCGAGATGTCGCGCATTTCATTGGTCTGGTGACCAGTGGCCTGATGTTCCTCGCGCCGATTTTCTATCCTGCGACGGCGGTGCCGGAGGATTATCGGCATCTACTGTTGCTCAACCCGCTCACCGTGGCCGTAGAGAACGTGAGGGTCGTACTGTTTTTCGGGCAGCAGCCTGATTGGCAGGCGCTCGGCATCTACGCATGCATAGCGATTGCAGTGGCTTACCTGGGGTTTGCCTTCTTCCAGAAGACTAGAAAGGGGTTCGCCGATGTCCTCTGAAATCGCGATCAAGCTGCAGAATGTCAGCAAGTGTTATCACATTTACGACAAGCCTCGCGATCGCCTCATGCAGATGGTCGCTGGTCAGCGCAAACAATACTATCGAGAGTTCTGGGCACTCAGGGACGTCTCGTTCGAAATCAAGAAAGGCGAGACTGTCGGTATTGTCGGCCGTAACGGCAGCGGCAAGTCGACATTGCTCCAGGTCATCTGCGGCACGTTGAACCAGACGGTCGGTGATGTTCAGACTCTGGGCCGGATTGGCGCACTGCTTGAACTCGGCTCCGGATTCAACCCGGAGTTCACCGGGCACGAGAACGTCTACATGAACGCCGCGATTCTCGGCCTCAGTCGTGCGGAAGTGGATGAGCGCTATGACGACATTGCGGCATTTGCCGACATTGGCGAGTTCATCCATCAGCCGGTCAAGACGTATTCCAGCGGCATGATCGTGCGTCTGGCGTTTGCCGTTCAGGCGATGGTCGACCCGGACATACTGATTGTCGATGAGGCGCTGGCGGTCGGTGATGAGCGCTTCCAGCGCAAGTGTTTCGCCAGGCTCGATGAGTTGAAGGCGAAGGGCACTTCGATTCTGTTCGTCTCCCACTCGGGACCGCAGGTTGTCGAGCTGTGTGATCGGGCGATTTTGATGGAGCGCGGTGAACGCGTCTGTACCGGATCGCCGATGGAGGTGGTGCGGGCTTATCAAAAGCTGATCTACGCACCAGCCGAAGAGCAGCCTCGATTGGTCGAGGAATTCCGCGCAATTGGTACGGACAAAATTGCTGTCGAAACTACCCCGCTGGAAGCTGAGCAGGATGCTCCGGCGCAAGACCAGTACTTCGATGCCGGAATGGTGCCTGAGTCGACTACGGTCTACCCCGAACAAGGTGCTCGAATCGACGCGTTCGAGGTGTTCGACAAAGAAGGACGTCGTTGCAATGTCCTGAAGGCCGGCGGTGAATACGATATCGTCATGCGGGGCAACCTCACTGACGCGGTTTCGCGGGTTTTCTTTGCGATGCATATCCGCACGGTGTCGGGCGTCGTGATTACCGGTCAGCGGTTCCCCGATGAAGGGAAATATTTTGACTGTGAAGGCGCTGAACGCGAGTTCAGAGTCACGTTCAGCTGCAAGATGGTGATGCTCCCCGGCGTATACTTCGTCGGTGGGGGCGTGTGGTCGGAGAGCGAGCCAACCCTGTGCCATCGGATTCTGGATGCTTCGATGTTCAGGGTGGTGTCGGGTCAGGGGTTGAGGTCGTTTGGTTATATGGATGTTTCCGTAGATGAACCGGCGCTTGAACTGCTCTAAAAACTTGATCTGCTGAGGGAGAATCAGTCGTTCAGATGCCTCGGGACAGGCATGTTCGAATGTATGAGGAGGCCGGGTATGGGCCCCGATATAGCGTGAATATCGGCAAGATTTCTCTTTGCATAAAAATCAATGAGGCTGAGAAAAAGGTAATGACGAGTAGTGATGACCAGCGCTTGCTGGACTATTTTTCATGGAATAGCTGCGTCTCGGATGAGCGGAAGTTGTTCTACGTGGCCACTCCAAAGGTGGCGTGCACCTCCGTGAAATGGTGGTTTGCAGAGCTTGAGGGTGTTGTTCAGGCCGTTCAGCAAGCGAAAAGCAGTTCGGAAACAGATCCGGAATTGGCCATTCATGACACGTTGCTCGCCGTCGCCCCAGGATTGTTCGTCAGATCCCCCGAGCGACTTGCTCAGATAAGGGCCGATGGGTACTTCAGCTTTGCGCTGGTGAGAAATCCCTACAAACGGATTTTTTCTGCCTGGCAATCGAAAATACTGCTGCGCGAGCCGTTGCAGATTGTTCCTTATGAAGGGCAGGATTTCGTCGAGTACCCGATTGAACTCATGTCAGATGTGGCGGGGGCTTTCGAGTGTTTTCTCGAATATCTGTACGTCCACGAGCGCGACGATTTCAAGGATTGTCATTGGACGCCTCAGTACGATTTGCTCCAGCCTGCACTTTTCCCCTACAGCGCGGTCTCAAAAATAGAAGATACTGCGGCGCTTGATGCTGCGCTGCGCGCTCACCTCGCAGAGGCATATGTAAGTCCGTTTACGACTGCTCGCGCGAACGAGAGCATGATCCCCTATCTGCCGGAATTCATCAGCCCGCGATCCGAGGAGCTGATTAAAGAACTTTATTCCAAGGATTTTGAGGAATATGGCTACTCAAAAGTCATTCCGCCTGCGAAGGAAAGTTTCTCGCAAGAGCAGTTGACGGTGGCGCTGAAGGGGGTTGAGCTTTTACGCGGCAGGCATCAACGCATGGGTGAAATGCGCCAATGTTTGAACGAACAGATGGCGGACCTGCTGAAGGATAAAGAGTGGCTTGTCGGAGATCGCGACACTTGGGCTGCTTTCGCCAAGAGCAAAGAAGAACAGATATATGCTATTGAGGCGCACTGTAGTGCTCAAGAGGCCGATAGGATTGCCAGAGACGCACAATATGGTGATCTAGAGGCCAAAATGGTCGCTAAAGAGGCGCAATATAATGACCTAGAGGTCCACAGGCTCGCTCAACAAGCTCAACTTGAGGCGTTGCGCTCTGAATGCGAAAATCTCGTAATTGAGCTGGGCCAGTCGAAGAAAGAAGCGAGCCAGTTGAAGGTGGATCTCGAACTTTCCCAAGCGGAGTTGCGCAAGGCATTGCGTGTAACTGATGAGCGTAACGGAGCGTAAAGTGGCGAAAGTTTCAGTTGTTCTTACCTCCTATAACCATGAAAAGTTTATAAGGCAGGCAATCGATTCTGTGATCAATCAGACGTTTACTGATTGGGAGTTGATTATCGTAGATGACGTTTCGCCAGATGGTTCGTGGGCCGTTATCGAAAGCTACAATGATCCAAGGATTATAAAGGTTCAGAACGATAGAACTCGCCGTTATATCTACAACATTAATCGTGCTATCGAATCGCAAAGTACCGGTGAATATATTGCCATTCACCACTCGGATGATGCTTGGGAACTGGACAAGCTGGAAAAGCAAGTGGCCGTGCTGGAGGCAAATCCCGGCATAGGTGCGGTATTTTCGCATGTTCAATGCATTGACGAGAATAACCAGCCACTCTTCGTCGAATGGTTCAATCAGCCGAACAAGCCGCGGACGGCCTGGTTGCGTTCGCTGTTTTTCAACGAAAACCAGTTGTGTCACCCAAGTGCGCTGGTCAGACGCAGTGCCTATGAACAGGCGGGTCTCTATAGAAGCGCGCATGCGCAAACAGACGATGCCGAAATGTGGACACGGTTACTGAAGATTTTCGATATCCATGTTGTTCAAGAGCGACTGACTCTACACCGTATCTTCTCGGATCAATCCAACGAAAGTGGGGATCGGCCGGACAGGCGGGCCCGGATGTGGCTGGAATGGTACTTTCAAAAGAAAAACTACATTGGCATGTCGCTGACCGACATACTTGAAGCGTTTCCCGAAAGTGTAAAGTGGGTAACGCCAAAAGGGGCCAATAGCGGATACTTGCTGGCAATGTTCGCAATCCAGATCGGCGGTTGCCCTGGCACCCGGCTGTTTGGTGTCGAACTACTGTATCAGTTGATGAACAGTAGCGAAGAGAGAGCGGAGATCGAAGCTATTCACGGCTTCAACTACCTGGATTTCATCGCGCTCACGGGTCAGGAAGAATTTTTCAACCCGGCAGCATTGGCGCCCGTAGTGCCGAGTCGCATCGTCAGCAATCCACTGCGGCGCTTTGCCGGTAAGGTAGTGCGCAGGCTAAGCAGCTGGTAACAGGGCATCTGCCAGGATAACTGACCGAGCCAGTGTTTCGTTTCTGAATGGGGCGGAGTGCTGGTTTTATGGTACGCAAAAGTAATCAGTGATGATTGGGCAGTGAGAGTGAAGGTCGATCTGAAGATATTGAGTGGTGTCCTTTTTTACGCCTTGATTGCGATAGGAGTGTTGTCCTTCGCTCGCTGGACAGGAGTCGGCAAGGTAGTTGAATTGCCCGTACCGGTCGAAGCTCCGGTCGTTCTTCCGCAAGGGGTGGATGTGGCCGTGACGAGCGCGGGGGTCACCCTGGAACTACAAGCGTGTGACATCGAAAAGTTGGGGGATGAGTTTTTCCTGCATCTTTATCCAGCGAATGCCGCGAGCGCAGGCCCGGAAGGATTCATCAATCAGCAGTTCAATCTGAAGGCCTTGACGCCAGTCCAAACCAAAAAGCAGGAAGGTCCCGGCTCTTGTCATTACCGCATTGAGTTCGCGCCGATGGCCATTACACGCGTCGCGCTAGGTCAGTTCAGGGCACCGGAAGGGCGTTGCTGTGACATATTGTGGACTAAAGAAGTGAAACTTGATGAATAACCCTCAAGCAACAGGCGCTGTACAGAATGTCCATCGTTCCTTTGGCCTGGATGTTTGTCGGACCATCGCCTGCCTGCTTGTTGTTTTCGGACATATGCTCGGGCACTCGGCACCGCATCCGGTATTGGCCGGATTTGCATTTCTTGCGACTTTCGGTGTGGACTTGTTCTTTTGTCTGAGTGGTTTTCTTATCGGCAGGATTCTGCTAAAAGAGGCGGCGCATTGGCGCGGACAAAAGATTGCCGGATTAACAGAGTTTTGGTATCGGCGCTGGATGAGGACTTTGCCGCTCTATATTTTCTTCTTTTTTGTTTCGTTGCGATTTGACTGGGCGGGCGCTACGACATTCGCCGAGCAGTTTCACTACTTGGTGTTTGCGCAGAACTTTGCATGGAACATGACGGATTTCTACCGTCTATCTTGGAGCTTGGCAGTTGAAGAGTGGTTTTACTACACCTTTCCGCTTGTCATGTTGTTGATGATCGGGCTGGGCGCAGGCGTCAAGAGCGCAGCAGCGATCGTTATTCTGGTCTTTATAGTGGTACCTTTTCTTGCGCGTATCGGATTGCCAATTCAGTCAGTGCGATATGACGATGCACGTTATGTAGTGTTGTACCGCCTTGATGCCATTGGTTTCGGCGTGTTGATCGCTTATCTCTACACTTGGCACCGCCCGATCTTTGAATGTCTGGCCAAATTTTGGTATGTGCCATTTACATTCGCTGTCGGCTTGATTGTCCTGACTCGACAAGGGATGCCATGGACTGCTGGTAGCAAGTTGGAGCAATCATTGTTTTTCACGTGGTCAGCGATATTTTTCGCCGCGTTAATACCTGCATTTTTCAGTCTGAGTGCTTCGCACCTTGATATTGTAAATCGCTTCGTGAAATATACCAGCCTGATTTCCTATTCAATTTATCTCGGCCATATTTTCGCTTTTATATTGGTAATAAATGTTTTAAATCGATATGGGTTGCATGAGCGTATTTACGATAATCCGTGGCTGGTCTACCCGATTTTCATTGTATGCGTTTACGCGCTCGCTCATCTGACATACACATTCGTTGAGAAACCGTTCTTGCGGTTACGTGATGTTAATAGCTTGTCGCTAGTCAAGTTTTTCAAAAGTCTTCAGCGTTTTGGCGCAGGGAAGTAATTATATTATGTCGAACTCTGCGCAGATTGATGCTCTTCCAAGCGCCGATCAGGTTGAAATGGCGAATCGATACGAACCGATAAATGGGGCGAGTGGTGGTCCTCAGCAAGCTGACGTCCTTGTCGTCAGCAGTGCGAGCGCTACGCTCACCGATTTTTCGAATCTGTATAGATCCCTTCTGGCGCAGACATTTCAGTCCTGGAGATGGCTGATTTGCTTTGAAGACGGCACGGCGCCGCAATTTGCCGATGAGTTCTTGCAAGCTATAGCCGTTGATAAGCGTGTGCAGGTACTTGATCGTACAGAGTGCTCTTATGCGAATGGCGTTTGGGCATTTCCTGAATATGTAGTTCTGGCTGATGCAGCAACAGCGTTTGATCCGACATTTATCGAGAAGGGTATCTGGTTTCTAGAGTCCAACCCTGAGTTTGCTTTTTGCAACTCCTTCGGCACGATAACGGGAGAGCAGCGCGTGCCAGTACAGCACAGCTTGAGTCAAGGCAAATATTACCTCGAGCACCCTCATCCCAAAGTCAGAGGCATTGTGGTTCGCAAGTCGGTCATCTTGCAGATGTCTGAAGAGGTAGCGCCTCTCGTCGACGGCAGAGATCCAACATCGTTTCTCGCTCGCTTGGCGGATGCGGGTCATTGGGGTTTTACCATTGCAGAGTTTCTGCAGACCTTTAGCAAAGTATCGTCGCGACAAGACCTTGACGATTTACCCTCACTGCCGCTCAAGCCTGTTCCTAAACCTCAGCGTCGTTATCCCTCTGCGTATGAAACATTGCCCGAGGGCGTTGTATTCAATAATCCGTTGAAAGGCAACGTGCGCGGTAGAAGGGTCATGTTTTTACTTCCGTGGATGGTTGAGGGCGGGGCTGATCGCGTAAATATTGATCTCATTCAAGGGCTCGTTGCGGGCGGCGCCGATGTAACGGTGTGCGCTACCCTAGAGGCTGATCATCGGTGGCAGGACAAGTTTGCGGAGTGGACGGCGGATATCTTCATTCTGCCGAATATTCTTTCGCTGTCAGATTTTCCAAGGTTCCTCTTGTATCTCATTGCCTCCAGACAGATCGACACTGTATTGGTAGCCGGGAGTACGCTGGGTTATCAGCTTCTTCCTTACTTGCGCACGCAGGCGTCAGCGACGACGTTCCTGGACTTGAATCATACCGAGGAAATGCACTGGCTCAACGGCGGGCATCCGCGATTTGGCGTCGGTTATCAGGATGCGCTGGACATGAACGTGGTCAGTACTCGCCATCTGTCCGAGTGGATGGTGAAGCGCAATGCTGATGCCGGGAAAGTTCGTGTCATGTACACGGGAATCAAATCGCACCCGGTATCGCTTTCGCAAACTCAGCGAGCTGAAAAACAGCGTGGTCTAGGCCTTGATGAACAGGCCTTTACCATCATTTTTGCGGGGCGCATGTGTGACCAGAAGCGACCGCTGAAGCTGGCCGAAATCCTCAACGGTTTGAAACAGGCTGGCATTCGCTTCAATGCATTGATCATCGGTGAGGGCGAATTACGTCCCGCGTTCGAGGCATCAATCAAGCAGTATGGCTTGGGTGCAGAAGTTCATGTAATTGGTGCGAAACCGCATGCTGAGTGGCTCTCATTGCTGGCGATTTCGGATGTGTTGCTAATGCCTTCGGAATACGAGGGAATCTCGGTCGCTCTTCTTGAGTCAATGGCTGCAGGCGTTGTGCCGGTGGTCGCCGATGTTGGTGGACAGGATGAACTGGTGGGGGAGGAAGCCGGGTATCTGGTCCCGCACGGCGAAGGCGAGGTCAGTCGCTATGTTGACGTATTGAAGGTGCTGTCGAAAGATCCGGCGATGCGTGAGCGAAAGGCGCAGGCGTGCCGGCAGTTGATCGAGGCTCATTACACTGCAGCCGCGACCAATCGTCAGTGGTTGCAGATCTTGGATGAGGCTCAAGCCAACAGGGCGCAGTCACCCCAACCGTTCATGACGGCAGGGCTCGCGAGAGAGCTGGCGACGACTGCGCTGGAGAACCGTCGTGTGACATCTTATCTGGATTATCTCTACTCTACGCATTGCCTGACAAATGATGCGCAGACCGAAGTTCCAGTCAAGGCCGGAATTCTACGGTTGTTAATTTCACAAGTTCGCCAATATCCATTTGCTAAATACTTGCTGAAAAAACCATTGATTAAAAAGGTTGCGCAAAAGTTGAAAGTGTTGTTTTCTTGACGCTTTGTCGCTTTTGTGTTAGTTTTTTTGTCATTTTTATTGGCTGATTAACGTCAATTTTTTTGTCATTTTTTCGATGTCAGTCGAGAGTTTTTATGAAAATTACAGTATTTGGTGGTGGTGGTTTTATCGGATCAACAATTGTTGATCGTTTGTTGTTAGATGGTCATTCAATTCGAGTTTTTGAGCGTCCTCGCGTACTTGAATATCGTAAGTTTTTATCTCATGAATGTGTCGAATGGATGACAGGCGATTTGTCGTCCACCAGTGATATAAACAAGGCAGTAGAAGGTGCCGATGTTGTTTTTCATCTGGTCTCCACCACGCTGCCGAAAAGCTCGAATGAAGATCCGGTCTACGATGTCCAGAGCAATGTAGTTGCAAGTTTGCAACTGCTCAATGCAATGGTTGCGCACAAGGTTGGCAGAATCGTTTTCATTTCTTCCGGAGGCACTGTCTATGGCGCTCCGAAGTACCTGCCGATCGATGAAAAACACCCGACAGATCCAGAAGTTTCTTATGGCATCACCAAGCTGACCATCGAGAAATATCTGCAAATGTACAACCATCTGTATGGCATCAAGCCTGTCGTTCTGCGGGTCGCCAACCCTTACGGCGAGCGTCAGCGCGTGGAGACTGCGCAGGGCGCGGTGGGTGTGTTCATCCATAACGTGCTGAAGGGCTTGCCGATCGAGATTTGGGGTGATGGTAGCGTCGAGCGCGATTTCCTGCATGTCAGCGATGTGGCCGAGGCGTTCGCCAAGGCGGTTACCTACTCGGGTAGCGCCAGTGTCTTCAACATCAGTTCCGGCGTGGGTACGAGCCTGAACAGCCTCATGTCGATGATCGAAGACGTCAGCGGTGAGCCTGTTGCCCGCAACTACAAGCCGGGTCGTCCTTTCGATGTGCCGGTGAGTGTACTGAGCAACGATCTGGCGCGCGACGAATTGGGCTGGGAGCCCAAGGTTTCGATGAAGGAAGGTATCGTGCGAACCTTTGAGTGGGCCAAGAACGAACAGCAGAAGTGAGGGTAGTCGGGTGAGTTACCGTCTACTCGGTGCGAATGTTGGTCGCAAATGAAGGTTCTGCTTACGGTTCATCAGTTTTTCCCGGAGTTTTCCGCGGGTACTGAAGTTTTGACGCTGTCCGTCGCCCGCGTATTGACCGCCCTTGGCCATGAGGTCAGGGTTTTCACGGGCTATCCGGCGAGCGAGGCGCTCGCGGACGGTGAGCGCTTCGATCAATATCGTTACGACTCGATTCTGGTTGATCGTTTTCGGCACGCCTATGTGCCCATGGGCGATCAAACTTCAAAGATCGAAATCGGTTATGACAATCATCTGGCCGCTGACTTTTTCGGGCATTTGCTGGAAGCGTTCAAGCCAGATGTCGTGCATTTCTTTCACCTCAATCGTCTCGGCACTGGCCTGATCGAAAAAACGGTCGCTGCCGGTGTGCCTGCGTTTTACACGCCAACCGACTTCTGGAGTATTTGCCCGACCGGGCAATTGCTGCGTTGTGGCGGGCGGACATGTGCGGGACCAAGTACGGATGCGGGGAACTGTGTCGTGCATTTTGCTGCCAGTCAGATGCCTGAACGCATGGGCAGACTGGCCACTGCGGTTCCGGATGTTATCAGCGACATGCTCGTGCGTATTGCTTGCTCACCGCAGATGCCATCGGGTTCTCTGGTGCGCGAGGTGCGCGCATTGAAAGGGCGTCTTGAACGTAATGTCCGGCGACTGAATATGCTGCAGGGCATAATCGCGCCTAACCAGATGATCGAAACGCTGCTGGCCCGTTATGGCGTGCGAGCAGACATCGTGGTCAGATCGTCCTACGGCATCAATCTTGACCAGCCAGTTGTGGTGCGAGACAGAGCGCGCCGTGAGCGTCCGATGGTGTTGGGGTTCATTGGTACGCTCGCGTCACACAAAGGCTGCCATGTGCTGCTGGAGGCGCTGCAGCCGTTTTCTTCACGCGATGTACAGTTGAAAATCTACGGCAAGCAGACGGATTTCCCCGACTATGTGGCCGGTTTGCATCGGCTCGCGGCTGGCAACGAAGCCGTTACGTTTTGCGGCACCTTCGCCAACGAAGACATATTCGATGTATTGGGCGGGCTCGACGCGCTGATAGTCCCCTCTGTCTGGAATGAAAACACGCCTCTGGTCGTCTATTCAGCGCAGGCTGCCGGTTGCCCGGTAGTGGCTTCAGATGTGCCTGGAATCGCTGAGGCCGTCACGCACGACTTCAATGGATTGCTGTATGAGCCTGGTAGCGTCTCGGGCCTTGAAAGCGCATTGAAACGACTGCTTGCCGAGGAGGGTTTATTGGCAAAGCTGTCGTCGAATTCCACGCCTCCAAAATCCGTTGCTGTTTATGTAAATGAGTTGTTACAGAGATGGACGTTATCCAAGTAACAGCATCGGCTATTGTTCCGGTGTAGAGGTTTTTCTTGGCGCCGGCAGACGCTGGGTCTATTCTTCACGCTTAATCACGAACTTGGGTTCAATGCTCGCAGATCTAATTTCTGGCAGCGTTGGAAAGCCTGATTTAAGTCAATGTGTATATAACTGCGGTGTAGTTTCGATGACGGAAAATCTTGTCGCTCATCAGATGGTTGTCGACCGGGAGCAGCGGAGCGCTCTTAAACAGCAGCGCCCTGTGGTTCTTTGGTTTACCGGGCTTAGCGGCGCCGGCAAATCGACGATTGCCAACGCTCTAGAGCAGGCACTGCTTGAGAATAATCGTCATACCTACTTGCTGGACGGAGACAACATGCGTCTCGGTCTGTGCAGTGATCTCGGGTTCAATGATCATGATCGGGCGGAAAACATCCGCCGGATCGCTGAAGTAGGCAAGCTGTTCGTTGACGCTGGCCTGATCGTCGTCAGCGCCTTCATTTCGCCGTTTCGCCTTGACCGGGCATTGGCCCGGAAAGTGATCGGTGATGAGTTCTTCGTTGAGGTCTACATCAGTACGCCCTTACCTGAGTGCGAGCGCCGCGACCCGAAGGGGCTGTATGGCAAGGCCCGCTCGGGCATGATCAAGAATTTCACCGGTATCGACTCGTTGTACGAGCCTCCGCTAAACCCGGATATCACGATCAACACACTTGAAGAAGATGTGTCCGTATCTGTCGAGAAGATTATGCAGTATCTGGTCGGGCGGATCGAACGTTGAAGACTCTGGTCATCATTGGTGCCGGATTCAGTGGCGCGGTAACCGCTGTTCAATTCCTCCAGGTGTGCAAACCTGGCACTCGAGTGGTGTTGCTCAACCGTTCCGGTGAAATGGCCCGTGGTCTGGCTTACGGAACCAGCAGTTCGCGGCACTTGCTTAATGTGCCAGCGGGGAACATGACGGCGCTGGTTGATCAGCCTGATCATTTTCTGCGTTTTTGCGAAAGCCGTTTGCCGGGTACTGCGGCGGGGACTTTTGTTCCTCGCAAGCTCTACGGCGAATACCTCTCGGGACTGCTCGCCGAGGCTGAACATCAGTGCCGTGATGGCGTCAGTTTCGAGCGGATCACCACAGAAGCTCACAGCATCGAAGCGGAGAACGGAAAAGCCCGGATACGTATTGCTGATGGCCGGGAAATGCTGGCCGATCATGTGATTCTCGCGTTCGGTAACTTTTCACCGTTCAACCCGGCTATCACGTCCATTCCTCGTGCCGCAGGGCGCTATATCGCTGATCCGTGGTCGGGAGAAATCGAGGTGCCGATCGACCCGCAGGCTCCGGTTATGTTGCTGGGCGCAGGATTGACTGCGCTGGATGTGGCACTGACCCTGGATCAACAAGGGCACACCGGGCCGGTGTACATGCTTTCGCGGCGAGGCGTTCAGCCGTTGCCCCATCGTACTTCGGGACATGTCGATAGCATTGCCGGTGAGGTGGTTCAAACGCTTCTTGCCTCCGCTCCGAGCGTGCGCAGCTATCTGCGCCACATGCGCTCATTGGTCCGTGTTGCCGCTAAGGATGGCGTAGACTGGCGTGATGTCATTGCCGCCGTGCGTCCAGCCACGGCACAACTGTGGGAGCGTTTGAGCGAGACCGAACGCCGGCGTTTCCTGCGTCACGTCCAAGTGTATTGGGACGCCCATCGCCACAGAGTTGCGCCGGCTTCGTATGCGGCGTTTTCCGCGCAGTTGGAGTTGGGCAGGCTGAAGCCGATGGCGGGCAGAATCCAGGACATAGAAGTGTTGGCCAATGGTTTGCGCGTTCAAGTCGGGCTGCGTGGTACTGCGGCGGTAGAGTCTCTGGATGTTTCGCATATCATCAATTGCACCGGACCTAATTCCAATCTGGCGCGTGTCGATGATCGCTTGATCGTGCAATTGCGGCAGTCGGGGCTGATTCGATTGGATAAACTCGGCCTGGGCGTTTGCGTCGATGAGACGCTTTCCGTTCAGGATGAGCACGGCGTCCCTGTCAGTTGGCTGAGCTACGTCGGGCCAATGCTCAAGGCGCAGTTCTGGGAAGCCACGGCTGTTCCAGAGCTTCGTCGTTATGCGCGAGATCTGGCCCTGCGGGTTGCCGCGAAAATCGGCTGATTCATATCGCGACGATCAGTGTCATGGGCTTGTCCTTTCAGGTATCACGGTTTCCACTGGCGTGTAGTTTGGCCTCGCTGTTTGCAGCGGAGTCCAATCCTCTTTTGAATAGTTTGATGGTCAGTAGTCGTGATGCAATTTCAAGCGTCAATATTCGTTACCGGGCCTGAACAATGAAAGTTGAAACGGTACTTGTCTCCGGCGGTTCAGGCTTTTTGGGTGGTGCCTTGCTGCGACACCTGGATACCAGCGGGCAGTATTACCTGATTGCCGCGTTGCGCAAGGAGTGTCGCGATCTCCCCCCATCCATTCGGCGTTTCCTGTTTGCGGATCTGACGGCTGATGTCGATTGGCGAGATGCGCTTGATCAGGTTGATGTGGTGGTACATTCAGCTGCACGGGTTCACGTCATGGATGAATGCGCTGCTGATCCGCTGACCGAGTTTCGCAGGGTAAATGTCGATGCCACATTGAATCTGGCCCGGCAGGCTGCAAGTGCAGGCGTGAAGCGCTTCATCTACATCAGCTCGATCAAGGTCAATGGCGAATCAACTTCGCCTGGCATTGCGTTTACAGCAGATGACACGCCCGCGCCCCTCGACCCTTATGGCATTTCCAAACTTGAGGCCGAACTTGGCTTAAAGGCGCTCGCAATCGCTACCGGAATGGAAGTAGTCATCATCCGGCCCGTTCTGGTGTATGGCGCGGGCGTCAAAGCCAACTTCCTCAGCATGATTCGCTGGGTACAACGCGCAGTTCCGTTGCCGTTTGGTGCGGTGCATAACAAGCGCAGCCTGGTCAGTCTGGATAATCTGGTGGATTTGATCGAGACGTGTATGAGACACCCTTCGGCGGCTAATCAGACATTTCTGGTCAGCGACGGGTATGACGTCTCGACAACCGAGCTGTTACGCAGTCTGTCTGCTGCGCTGCACAAGCCCTCTCTGTTAATACCGTTGCCGGTGAGCCTGATGAGCGCTGCGGCGAAACTATTGGGTAAAGAGGCCGTCGCAAAGCGCATCTTTGGTTCTCTGGAAGTCGATATCAGTAAGAATCAACGTCTGTTGGGCTGGGTTCCGCCGGTCAGTTTTCCGCGGGCTCTTGACGCCACAGTAAAACCATTCCTGGATGCTCGAAAAAAATGAATGACTGGTGGCTAGTTCCGGTTGTTGCGATCCTGTCGTTCGCACTCACGGGTTTTTTACGTCGTTATGCAATTTCGCGCAGCCTGATCGATATTCCCAATCAGCGCAGTTCCCACTCGATCCCAACACCGCGTGGTGGTGGTGTGGCCATCGTCTTGACCTTTATCTTCGCCATGTGCGTTTTGTTCGCTGTCGGGCTGACGACTAAGGATGCGTTGATTGCCTTGGTCGGCGCCGGCGGTATCACGGCGGTTATCGGTTTTCTGGATGATCACGGTCACATTGCTGCCCGCTGGCGTCTGCTGGCGCATTTTTCTGCCGCCGCTTGGGGCGTTTATTGGGTCGGTGGGCTATCGCCGTTGGTGATTGCTGGTGTCAGCGTTGATCTGGGATGGCTCGGACATTTTCTCGCGCTGTTTTATCTGGTCTGGATGCTGAATCTCTACAACTTCATGGATGGTATTGACGGTATTGCCGGTGTCGAAGCCGTCACGACATGCGCTGGTGCCTGTCTGATTTACTGGCTCAGTGGCTTCCCGCAACTGTTATGGCCACCTGCGTTACTGGCGGTATGCGCTGCCGGTTTTCTGTGCTGGAACTTTCCCCCGGCAAAAATTTTCATGGGCGATGCGGGCAGTGGCTTCCTGGGTATCATCCTTGGCGTGTTGTCGCTACAGGCGGCATGGACTGATCCCGGTTTGCTGTGGAGCTGGCTGATACTGCTTGGCGTGTTCATCGTTGATGCAACGTTCACGTTGATGCGTCGATTGTTGCGCGGCGATAGAGTCTACGAAGCGCATCGCAGCCACGGCTATCAGTTTGCGTCCCGACAGTTTGGCAAGCACCTGCCCGTGACTGTGGCAGTCGGGCTGATCAATGTGTTCTGGCTGCTGCCGATTGCGCTCTGCGTGAGCTACTGGAAAGTGGACGGTGCATTGGGGTTGGTTGTGGCGTACTTGCCACTTGTCTGGCTGGCGGTTAAGTATCGAGCGGGCGAACGTGAGCGATCTTAAGTAGTTGGGCAGGGCGCATCGTCCTGGGCGCTCCCTGCCGCCCATCGCCGATTACGGCTGCTGCGCAAGTGTCGGAAAACCGGCCAGGATGTGTATCATGCTCCACCCAGATAGATTATTGCCCGTCTGTATCACGGACTGCGAAATCAGGTAGCGCATGACAATTTCGGTTTGTGTACATTTATGGTTCGAGATAGGTGAGAGGCTGGGAAACACTGCACCGTTCATCAAAGGCGGAGAAGTACTCGATCCCTTAAAACTGCTTAATTAGAAGGAATAGATTTTGGCTCGCAATAGTTTTTTCTCGAAGCTGTCCCGGCTCTTTGTCCAACGATCAGAAAGCGTTGAGATCTCCAAGTTGCCCCAGCCAAAGTCACCCGCTGAGCCAGTTATCGTTGGAGCCCCTGTGGTTGAGCCGCCGGCGGTCGTTCAGATTGAACATCACACGCGCAGGCTGCCAGACAATTTTGACGCGGCGCTCTATCTGAAAATGAATCCGGATCTCGGTACGGCAATTGATCCGATTGCCCATTACCTGAATCATGGTTTTCAGGAAAGCTGGCGTATCGTGACGCTGCCCAGAATCAAAATGTCCGACAGTCGTCAGTTCGATCCTTCGCGAGAAACGGTCATGGTCGTCAGTCACGAAGCATCCCGATCAGGCGCGCCGATACTTGCCCTTAACCTGGTACAGCGTTTATCCGCCAGTTACAACGTAGTCGCGCTTTTGCTCGGCAATGGCCCGCTTCTTGAGGACTTCGAAGATGCAGCGGTTGCGACAATGGCGAGCCCGCGATTGAAAAACAATCTTCCCTACACACAGTTCGCCATTGAAAAACTGTGCAGCGACTTCAATTTCAAGTTCGCACTGGTTAACAGCATGGAGTGCCGCGTGGTTCTGGAGCCACTGGCCCGGCATTTCGTGCCCGCTATTCCGTTGATCCATGAATTTGCGTCCGCATACCCCAATTCCGCCGCTCTGTTTTCGGATGCCAAGTTGTGGTCTAGCGACCTGGTGTTTTCCGCGGAAATTACTTGGGAGAGTGCCAAAGATTTATGTCCGGCCCTGAAACCTCTGAGTGCCCACATTATTCCTCAGGGACATTGTGCGCTGCCCGCACCAGTTGTCGAACAGGAAAGGCAGCAATTGGAGTCTGATTACTTGCGCGGCAAGATGCGGCCTGCCACCGATACTGAGAGGAAGTTCGTAATCCTCGGCGCTGGATATGTCAATTTCCGAAAAGGCGCCGACATCTTCATTCAATGCGCGATCAAAGCCATGCTAACTCCCGGTGGGGAGAAGTTTCGTTTTGTCTGGATCGGTAAAGGCTTTAACCCCGATGTAGAAGATGGCTATTCGGTTTATCTCGCCGATCAGATCAAGCGTTCGGGGCTGGGGGATCGCTTCGTGATGCTGGACGAGACGTCCGCTATTGCAACGGCTTATGAAGAAGCTGACCTGTTGTTTATCTCGTCTCGATTGGACCCGTTGCCGAACGTCGCCATTGATGCTTTCGATGCGCGATTGCCAGTGCTCTGCTTCGACAAAGCGACAGGCATATCTGACTTCCTTTCATTTGGCGGACTGCGCGATTCCTGTATCGCTGATTATCTTGATGTTGACAGCGCCGTGCGAAAAATTTTCGCATTGGCCGACTCCAGTGAACTGTATGAAGAGGCAGTCGCCAAGAGTCATGCAGCATCGAAAATCTACTTCGATATGGACAGGTATGTTGCGGAACTTGAATCTGTCGGTGTTAAAGCCGCTGTACGCGCTCAACAGGAAAAAAGTGATGTTCAACTGATTTCGGACTCGGGCTTGCTCGACAGCAGTCAGCGAGACGCGCGCTTGTATGTTCGCGCATGGGCCAGCGGCATAAACCCGCAGTCGCCTCGCTCAGACTTCCAGCCCGATGTATATGCCGAACAACATGGTGTGGAAATCCCGGGCAGCGACCCATTTGCCGATTACATTCGCATGGGTTCTCCGCAAGGCGTATGGAACAACGCCTGACAGGATCACCTCACCTGCGGCGAAAGTAACGCTCCACCAGCCTGCCCAAGAGCGTCGGTTTGCTCTTTGCGAGATGTTCTTCGACAGGCTGGGTTACACCGCTTGATTGATCCGAATGCGCGTAACGTTCGAGCACCGGCGCCAGCAGCGGTGCAATCATTTGCGAGTGGGCAGAAGGATCGTAGTGATGGTCGCTCGGATCGGTGTTTCGAAGCGTTTCTTTGAGACTTCCCGTTGCGTCCAGCGACAGACTGTCCATGTTTATATGACTGATGCCCTGATGGACGCAAAAAACCTCCATCAGACTATTGAACTCAATAGTCAACTGGGTTCTTTCAGCGAGAGTGGCCTGCACCTCCTTACGCAAGTTGGCAACTTCGCCCCAATCCATTCCATCTCGAATGGTGGGGAGGGGAGTGCTGATGCAGATCACATGATGGGTCTGTTTAATGTCCTGAAGAAGTTTCTGATAGTTATCAACTGCCAATTGCAACATTTGCGATACAGCGTTGCCGTGCTTTTGCGCTCGATACCAAATCACAAAACCGGTGTCGACCTCGCCCAGCATTACGATCGCCGTTTTGGCCGTTGTCGCCTCCAGCGCTGCTTTGAACTGTGGCATGGCCTGAGTTAGGGCGTTTGGATTTTTTAATCCAGAAACGGTTGCCCCTCCTATCGAAGTCACTTCGAACGTGTATTCGGGAAGCAGTGCTCTCAGTATTTCGGAGTTGAATACCGATGCGTGAGAGTCGCCGAGTACAACTACTGGGATCATTGTCTGATTAATTCCTGATTCATCGGGGTTGCGAAAAGGCAATGGTGAAATTCTATAGGGTCGCCGCGTTAACTCCGAGAACCAATTCACCTTTTCTGGGGCCAATTATTCAGATGAAGACGCCAGCATTGAGGTTACAATGCTGGTCGTTGACGTTTAAGGAGGGAGCCACGTGCTCGAGCGGCTGAATGGATAAAGTGCGGACTGTCTTGCTGGGCTTGCCTCGTAAGCAAAAACGTTTGTTGCAGGTGGCTACCGACGTCGTCCTGGTCTGGGTTGCTCTCTGGATGTCGTTCATCGTGCGCCTCGGCATCGATGACATGTACAACCCCTTGAAGGCTCACATCTGGCTCTTTGCATTCGCCCCTGTCATCGCCATTCCACTCTTTATTCGCTTTGGCATGTACCGGGCCGTGATGCGTTACTTTGGTAACGACGCCCTGATTGCCATCGTCAAGGCGGTCAGCCTGTCCTCGCTGATTCTGGCGGTCGTCGTTTACTGGTACAGCAATCACGAAGCCGTAGTGCCGCGCTCGATCATCTTCAACTACTGGTGGTTGAGCATGATGATCATCGGCGGGCTGCGCCTGTGCATGCGTCAGTTTTTCATGGGCGACTGGTTTACCGCCGCTCAACACGTACCGTTTACCAGCCGCGATGATGGTTTGACCAAGGTTGCCGTGTACGGTGCCGGTGTCGCCGGCAACCAGTTGGTCGCGGCTCTGCGCATGGGCCGCGTCATGCGTCCGGTGGCCTTCATCGACGATGATCCGGGGATTTCCGATCGGTCGATTTCCGGGCTTCAGGTCTACAAACCCAAGCATATTCAACACATGATCGACGTCACCGGTGCCCAAGAGATACTTCTCGCTCTGCCATCGTCGACCCGCGCCAGACGCCGGGAAATCCTCAACCTGCTCGAGGGTTTCCCGCTGCACGTGCGCAGTGTGCCGAATTTCACCGACCTGGCCAGTGGTCGGGTCAAGGTCGAGGATATCCAGGAAGTGGATATCGCCGACTTGCTCGGACGTGACGCTGTACCGGCCCAACCGGACCTGTTGGCGCGTTGCATCAATGGCAAAGTGGTGATGGTCACAGGCGCTGGTGGTTCGATCGGCTCGGAGTTGTGCCGACAGATCTTCACTCTGGGGCCGACCACGCTCGTGTTGTTCGAACATAGCGAATTCAATCTCTACAGCATTCTCTCCGAACTCGAACAACGGGGTTGCCGGCAGTCGGTTCCGATACGTCTGTTGCCTATCCTCGGTTCCATCCGTCATCAAGACAAGCTGCTCGATGTGATGAAAACCTGGAAAGTCGACACCGTGTATCACGCGGCAGCCTATAAGCATGTGCCGATGGTTGAGCACAATATTGCTGAAGGTGTACTGAACAACGTGATCGGCACGCTCAATACAGCGCAGGCGGCATTGCAGTCGGGCGTGTCGAATTTCGTGCTTATCTCCACCGATAAAGCCGTGCGTCCGACGAACATCATGGGCAGTACCAAGCGTCTGGCCGAGTTGACGCTGCAGGCCCTCAGCTGTGAAAGTGCACCGGTATTGTTTGGTGACAGTGCCAACGTGTCGCGGGTCAACAAGACCCGGTTCACCATGGTGCGTTTCGGCAATGTTCTCGGCTCCTCGGGGTCGGTGATCCCACTGTTTCACAGCCAGATCAGAACCGGTGGCCCACTGACCGTCACCCATCCGAAAATCACTCGCTATTTCATGACCATCCCCGAGGCGGCGCAACTGGTTATCCAGGCGGGATCAATGGGGCAGGGCGGCGATGTATTCGTGCTGGATATGGGCGAGCCGGTGAAAATCGTCGAACTGGCAGAAAAAATGATTCATCTGTCAGGCTTGAGTATCCGTTCCGAGCGTAATCCTCAGGGTGACATTTCCATAGAGTTCACCGGTTTGCGCCCGGGCGAGAAGCTCTACGAAGAGTTGCTGATCGGCGATAATGTCGCCGCTACCTCGCATCCGATGATCATGACGGCCAACGAAGATCATCTGTCTTGGGATGTGCTGAAGGCGCGATTGCATGAGCTGCTGATTGCCGTCGAGAAAGACGACTATTCCCGCGTCCGCCAGCTTCTGCGCGAAACCGTCAGCGGCTACACCCCTGACGGCGAAATCGTTGACTGGATCTACCAGCAGCGCCGTCTCGAACCCTGATTGTTTCACATCCTGTAACGGACACGTTTTTGACAGGCTCCCATCATCGCCTAAGTTTGGAGAGCAGCTTCGGAAAAGCTGCTTTCTCAATTGATGATGGAGCGTCACTTATGCGTACCGGTTATTTCTACTCCCTGATTTTTGCCTTGCTGACCAGCGCCTCGATTGCCGCAATCGCTGCGCCTCTGGCGTCTACCGAAACGAACAGGGCGCCTGTGGTGATGGACGCGTCAGCCGCTTCTGAAAATCAGAAGGTCGATCTGAACGGTGCCGATGCGGCCACTCTGCAGAAGGAACTTGCAGGCGTGGGCGAGGCCAAGGCGAAAGCGATTGTTGCTTATCGTGAAACAAACGGGCCGTTTGCATCGGTGGACGAATTGCTTGAGGTGAAAGGTATCGGCAAGGCGATCCTGGATCGCAATCGCGACAAGCTGGAAGTGAACTAAGCTGATTGTTCAACGCCAAGGGGCCGGTCATTGACCGGCCCTTTTTGGTTCCCGATTCCTGGGCACATCGCAGAAGGACCACAGCCTTTCCGTCGGAAAATAGAAAATTACGGCTATCATATTGCTTTGAGATTATGCCTATAATAATTTCAGTCGCCACTGAAGCCCTCTGCTTTTCAGCGGTCGCTCATCCCTTACGCATTCCAGGAGTATCGTCATGAATTCCCCAAAATCCCAAGGTACGGCGTTGGTCACTGGCGCATCTTCCGGTATCGGTGCGGTGTATGCCGAGCGGTTGGCGGCACGTGGTTTTGATCTGTTGCTGGTGGCTCGCGATCAGGAGCGTCTGGAGTCTGCAGCCAGCAAGCTGCGAGACGCACACGGTGTTCAGGTCGAAGTGCTGAAGGCCGATCTGACCCAGAAAAATGAAGTGCTCAAACTTGAACAGCGTCTGCGCAGCGATTCCAGTATCAGCCTGCTGGTCAACAACGCGGGGGTGGCAGTCAATGGCTTGCTGGCCAACGCTGATCCCGAGGTACTGGAGCAACTGATTCAGTTGAACGTCACCACGCTGACCCGCTTGGCAGCCGCAGCCGCCTCGGCGTTTACCCGCGCTGGCCGTGGCACGATCATCAATATTGCATCGGTGGTTGCCCTATTCCCTGAGCGTTTCAACGCCACCTACAGTGCCAGCAAGGCTTACGTATTAAGCCTCACCCAAACGCTCAATACCGAACTGGAAGGTACCGGCGTCAAGGTGCAAGCCGTGTTGCCCGGCGTGACCCGCACTGAAATCTGGGATCGCTCCGGTTTCGATGCCAGCGGTATTCCGGCGGAAATGGTCATGGAGGCGGGCGAGATGGTCGATGCTGCGCTGTCCGGTCTGGATCAGGGCGAACTCGTCACGATTCCTTCGCTGCCCGATGCCGGGGAATGGCAAGCCTTTGTCGCCGCGCGTCATGTAATGGCCCCGAATCTGTCCCACAGTTCGGCGGCCAGCCGTTACAAGTAAATTGATTCGTGAGAGGTCAACCCGATATGGATCAGCGTCGAGTAGTTGTCACGGGTATGGGCCTGGTATCGCCCTTGGGAAGCGACGTCGAAGTTGTCTGGCAGCGCTTGCTGGCCGGGCGGTCGGGATTGCGAAACCTGCCGGAAGCGGTCATTGCCGATCTGCCGACGCGGGTCGGCGGCGTGGTGCCGACAATGGAGGAGGACGCCGAAGCGGGGTTCGATCCGGATCGCGCCACGCCGCCCAAAGAACAGAAGAAAATGGATCGTTTCATTCTGTTCGCGATGGAGGCTGCACGGCAGGCGCTTGAACAGGCGGGCTGGCACCCGACGCAATCCCACGCTCAGGAACGCACGGCCACCATCATCGGCTCAGGTGTCGGCGGCTTCGGTGCAATCGCCGATGCGGTGCGGACCACCGACAGCCGTGGTCCGCGTCGCTTGTCACCGTTCACTATCCCTTCGTTTCTGGTCAACCTTGCGGCGGGCCATGTCTCGATCCAGCACGGTCTCAAGGGCCCGCTCGGTGCGCCGGTCACGGCGTGTGCCGCCGGCGTGCAGGCGATCGGTGATGCCGCTCGGCTGATTCATGTCGGCGAGGCCGATATTGCCGTGTGCGGCGGTGCGGAAGCATGCATCGATCGCGTCAGCCTTGCCGGTTTCGCGGCGGCGCGGGCCTTGTCCAGCGGCTACAACGACACGCCTGAGCGCGCCTCACGCCCGTTCGACAGCGGGCGCGACGGTTTCGTGATGGGCGAGGGTGCGGGGCTGCTGGTGATCGAATCACTTGAACACGCATTGGCACGGGGGGCGCAGCCATTAGCCGAACTGGTCGGGTATGGCACCAGCGCCGACGCCTATCACCTGACCGCCGGGCCGGAAGACGGCAGCGGTGCACGCCGGGCGATGACTCTGGCGCTGGCCCAGGCTGGTGTCACGCCGGATCAGGTGCAACATCTGAACGCACATGCGACCTCGACGCCAGTGGGGGATCTCGGTGAGCTGGCCGCGATTAAATCGGTATTCGGGACCCAGAACGAGATTGCCGTGACCTCGACCAAATCCGCGACGGGGCATTTGCTGGGTGCGGCGGGAGGACTGGAGGCGATTTTCACGTTGCTGGCGATCCGCGATCAAACCGTTCCGCCAACGCTCAACTTCGAGAATCCCGATCCGGCGAGCGAAGGCGTGGACATCGTCCACGGTCAGGCGCGGTCGATGCCGATCGAGTATGCGTTATCCAACGGCTTCGGCTTCGGTGGGGTCAATGCAAGCGTGCTGTTCAAGCGCTGGCAGGCTTAGCCTTCGGAGCGCTTGAGGTGTTCGCGGGTGACGTCGAGGATCTGCTGCGCAAATTCGGCATCCGCAACACTGCGTGACAGCAGGAGCGCCCCGGCCAGTGTCGCCATGATGACGATGCTGCGTTCGGCGGCGTTCTCGCCTTCAAGGGTGCCTTCGATCTGGTCGAGGCGAGCCTTCAAGACTGAATCGCTGGTCGGACTAGGCTGGCCACGCAGTCCAAGCTCCGAAGATATGGTCAGCAACGGACAGCCTTCATGGGGACTTGTCTGGTGCCATTCGGACAGGTAGGTGTCGATGAACACCTCCAACGGTTTGTCCTGGGCGAAGATTTCCGCGCACAGCCCCGCTACCTGCTCGCCGGCAGCTTGCAGCGCTTTTTCCACCAGTTCGTCCTTGGACGCGAAGTGCGAATAGAAGCCGCCGTGCGTCAGGCCCAGTGCCCTCATCAAAGGTTGCAGCCCGGTCGCACCAATGCCGTCCTTGCGAAACCGCTCGGACGCTTCCTTGATAATGCGCTGATGTGTCTGGGCTTTATGATCTTGCGAGTAACGCATTTAAACTCTCCGCAACAAGACCGCCATCTTAACCAATGCAAATTGAATGGTGACTGTACTTCTACTTCTAAAAAGCCTGCCGGTGAATCCAACAAGTTCGTAACAACCATAAATGGTTGGCACGGATAGTGGTTGCAGCTTGCAAAGTTGCCATCACTTGAGGAGCAGGAGAATCATGTACAAAGACTACCCGGCCGCCTATCAGGTCAGCAAAGGCTCGGCGCTACAGGTCAATACACCTTTCTACGAACGGATTCGCGACCGCAAGGACGGGCGCACACTGATCGAACAATTCGAAGTGCCGATCCGCACCGGTCGTGCCTGGCATGTGCCGGCGGGGCATGTGTTTCGTGTCACCACACCGGTCGGGCCCCAAGTGGGCGATTTCAATGTGTGGAACGCACACGATCCGCGTGAACGGATGTGGGCGGCGCGCACCCGGCAACTGCAGGGCGCCCATGTCAGCACCCACGACCGACTCTGGTCGAACCTGCCTTTTCTTCGTCCGCTGGTGACCATCACCGATGACAGCCTGGCCGGCTATGGCATCGACGAGCACGGTGGGCGCCTGCACGATTTGCTCGGCACGCGCTGCGATCCCTACGTGAACAAGATGCTCACCGGCGAGGATTTCCATCATCACTGCCATTCAAATCTGACCCGCGCCGTGTTGCCCCATGGCCTGACCGAGTTCGACGTGCATGACGTGCTGAACATCTTCCAGTGCACGGGCCTGAATCACGATGACCTGTACTTCATGAAGGCCTGCCCGGCGCAGAAGGGTGACTATCTGGAGTTCTTTGCGGAAATCGACTTGCTGTGTGCATTGTCGACGTGCCCCGGCGGTGATCTGTCGCTGGCGATGTGGGGGCCGGATGCGCAGGATCCGCTGACCGTGTGCCGCCCGCTCGGCGTGGAAATCTATCGTCTGGACGATGCGCTGCTCGAAGGCTGGAGCCAGCCGGAACGGGCGGCGTACAAAGGCCTGCATGGCTTGCACATCGCCAAGGCTGAATGGGAAAAGTAGCCGCGATAAAAACAAACCCCGCCGATTCAGGCGGGGTTTTTCGTTCAGCGGTCCTGCGCGTCCTTGATGTCCGCTTCGGCATTGCGTTCAGCGACGCGTTTGCGCTGTTCATCGGTCAGTTCGACCTTGTTGGCGGTGTCACGCAACATCATCAGACCGCCGACGATCGAGCCGATTGCAACGACCAGAATCAACCAGGCATACCAGGGCATAACGGCTCTCCTTAAAGACAGGTCGACGGGCGAGGGTTTCGCCGTTCAACGCTGCATACCACTTTGAGCGAAGTGCATTCGCAGTGGTTCCATTCTAGGCCGGTTATGCCCGTCGCGGTTTACAGTCCGGTGAGCATGGCGTCTGCCGGGGCGTTGGCGCGCAATTGGCCGGTCAACAGGAAGTAGCCGAAACCGACCGCCATGAAGCCGAGAAAGATCAGCCCGATCAGCGCATTGAACCAGGCCATCGCTACCAGGCACACCACGGCCAGCGCCAGCGCGATCAACGGAATCAGCGGATAGCACGGCGCGCGGAAGGTGCGCTCCAGATTTGGTTCGGATTTACGCAGTTTGAACAGGCTGAGCATGCTCATGATGTACATCACGATCGCACCGAACACCGCCATGGTGATCATCGCGGCAGTGAGGGTCATGCCGCCGAGGTTGATCAGCCCGTCGCTGTAGATCGCCGCGATGCCGATCACGCCGCCGGTAATGATGGCGCGGTGCGGGGTCTGGAAGCGCGACAGCTTCGCCAGCGAAGCGGGCAGGTAACCGGCGCGGGCGAGGGCGAAGAATTGCCGCGAGTAGCCAAGAATGATCCCGTGGAAACTCGCCACCAGCCCGAACAGGCCGATCCAGACCAGCATGTGCAACCAGCCGGAGTTGTCGCCGACCACGGTTTTCATCGCCTGCGGCAGCGGATCATTGATGTTCGACAGGGTGCGCCAGTCGCCGACACCACCGGCAAAGAACATCACGCCCATGGCCAGCAACACCAAGGTCAGAATGCCGCTGATGTAGGCCTTGGGAATCGTGCGTTTCGGATCCTTGGCTTCTTCGGCGGCCATGGCCGCGCCTTCGATGGCGAGGAAAAACCAGATCGCAAACGGAATCGCCGCGAACATCCCGGCAATCGCCGGAGCGCCGAAGATGTCCGAGCCGGCCCAGCCATTCAGCGCGAAGTTGCTGAAACTGAACGCCGGGGCGACGACGCCCATGAACACCAGCAACTCGGCCACTGCCAGCACGCAGACCACCAGTTCGAAGGTCGCTGCCAGTTTCACCCCGAGGATGTTCAAGGTCATGAACACGATGTATGCGCCGACCGCCGCGTGTTTCGGATCGAGGGCCGGAAACTGCACGTTCAGATACGCGCCAATCGCCAAGGCGATCGCCGGCGGGGCGAAGACGAATTCGATCAGTGTCGCCAGGCCTGCGATCAAGCCGCCTTTTTCACCGAAAGCCCGGCGACTGTAGGCAAACGGCCCGCCCGCGTGGGGAATCGCCGTGGTCAGTTCGGTGAAGCTGAAAATGAAGCAGGTGTACATGGTGGCGACCATGAATGAGGTCACCAGAAAGCCGAGAGTTCCCGCGACGCCCCAGCCATAACTCCAGCCGAAATATTCCCCGGAAATCACCAGCCCCACCGCGATGCCCCACAGATGCAACGTGCCCAGCGTGGGTTTGAGTTGAGTGTTCATGCGTTTGCTCCCTGAACGGTTTGGAAAGCTCGGGGAAAGGCGTGTGCAGTGGACGTGCCATTTTGTATTGGCGGGTCGTAATGCGCTTAAAGCTGTCGTATCGGGGATGTTCGCGGCGCAATGCCCACAGAGTTGTGCGCCAGTTGGGTGCGATGTTGTCTGTGTTGCCGTCTTCGCGGGCAAGCCCGCTCCCACAGGTGTAAGTGGTGTCTGGACGAGCGCGTTTCAAAATGTGGGAGTGGGCCTGGTCCGGGCGGCGATCCGACGAGGAGGCCCGTCCACACGACGCAAAACTCTGCTGTAACGCCCGCGTAAACCCAGTCTTTACGCTTTCTTTATGCCCCGCGCGCACCCTCGGTCTCGTTCCTTTACAGCCTCCTTTCCGACAATGCCTCCACACGCGGCAATACGCCGTAACACGGAGATCTTCCATGAGCGTTCTGGACGGGGTGTCACTGCTGCTGGCAGTGGGGCTGTTCATTTATCTGTTGGTTGCGCTGTTGCGCGCGGATCGGAACTAGGAGCGGTTATGCACAGTTATGACTATTGGCAGATCCTCGCGTTTTTCGCGTTGGTGTTGCTGCCGGCGCCGTTCCTCGGGCGGTTCTACTACAAAGTGATGGAAGGTCAGCGCACCTGGCTGACGCCGATTCTCGGCCCGGTCGAGCGCGGCTGTTACCGCATCGCCGGGGTCAATCCGCAGGACGAACAGAGCTGGCAGAAGTACACGCTGGCACTGCTGGCGTTCAACCTCGCCGGTTTCCTGCTGCTGTTCGCGATTCTGCTGTTTCAGGATCACCTGCCGCTGAACCCGCAAAACCTGCCGGGCCAGGAGTGGACCCAGGCGTTCAACACCGCCGTCAGCTTCATGACCAACACCAACTGGCAGTCCTACAGCGGTGAAGCGACCCTCAGCTACCTGAGCCAGATGGTCGGCCTCACCGTGCAGAACTTCGTCAGTGCCGCCACCGGCCTCGCCGTGCTGGTTGCGCTGTGCCGTGGCATCGGGCGCAAGTCCACCAAAACCCTCGGCAACTTCTGGGTCGACATGACCCGTGCCACGCTCTACGGTCTGCTGCCGCTGTGTCTGCTGCTGGCGCTGTACCTGGTGTGGCAGGGCGTGCCGCAGACCTTCGCCCAATATGTGAATGCAGTGACGATGCAGGGCGTTGACCAAGTCATCCCGCTCGGCCCGGCCGCCAGCCAGATTGCGATCAAGCAACTGGGCACCAACGGCGGTGGTTTCTTCGGCGTCAACTCGGCGCATCCGTTCGAGAACCCGACTGCCTGGAGCAACCTGTTCGAAGTCGCGTCGATCATCCTGATCCCGGTGGCATTGGTATTCACCTTCGGCCACTACGTGAAGGATCTGCGTCAGAGTCGCGCCATCATCGGTTGCATGCTCGCGCTGTTCATCATCGGCGGCGCCACTTCGCTGTGGGCCGAGTATCAGCCGAACCCTGCCTTGAACAACGTCGCCGTCGAACAAACCGCGCCGCTGGAAGGCAAGGAAGCGCGCTTCGGCACCACCGCCACCGTGCTCTGGTCGGTGACCACCACCGCAGCGTCGAACGGTTCGGTCAATGGCATGCATGACAGCCTCAACCCGCTCAGCGGCATGGTCGCGCTGGTCAACATGATGGTCGGTGAAGTGATCTTCGGCGGCGTCGGCGCGGGGCTCTACGGCATGTTGCTGAACGTGCTGATCGCGGTGTTCCTCGCCGGCCTGATGATCGGCCGCACCCCGGAATACCTCGGCAAGAAACTCCAGGCTCGTGAAGTGCAGCTGCTGGTCGTCACCCTGCTGGTGATGCCGGTCGGCGTACTGGTGCTGGGCGCGATTGCCGCGAGTCTGCCGGGCCCGGTGGCGGCGGTGAGCAATCCCGGCCCGCACGGTTTCAGTCAGTTGCTCTACGCCTACACCTCGGCCAGCGCAAACAACGGTTCGGCGTTCGGCGGCTTCGGCGCCAACACCGCGTTCCACAACCTGATGCTGGGACTGGGCATGTTGATCGGTCGCTTCGGCTACATCCTGCCGGTACTGGCTCTGGCCGGCAGCCTGGCGATGAAGAAAACCGCACCGATCGGCCAGAACAGCTTCCCGACCCACGGCCCGCTGTTTGTGACCCTGTTGACCGTGACCATTTTGCTGGTGGGCGGCCTGACATTCTTGCCGACCCTCGCACTGGGCCCAATCGCTGAACACCTGAGCATGGGCTTCTAAGGAGCTGATGATGAATATGCCCGCAATCAAACCCGTCGTCGCCAAGGCGCCGGAACAAGCGAAAACCGCGATCAGCGCCCTGTGGCGTCCGGCGCTGGTGCAAGCGTTCGTCAAGCTCGACCCGCGCCAGTTGCAGCGCTCGCCGGTGATGCTGGTGGTCGAACTGACGGCGATCCTGACCACCGTGCTGTGCTTCATTCCCGACAACGGCGTGCCGACTTTCGTGGCCGCGCAAATCGCCCTGTGGCTGTGGTTCACCGTGCTGTTCGCCAACTTCGCCGAAGCGCTGGCCGAAGGTCGTGGCAAGGCCCGCGCCGACAGCCTCAAGGCCGGAAGCGAAGGCCTCAGCGCCCGCCGCAAACTGGCCAACGGCAGCTTCCAGGTCGTACCGGCCACCAGCCTGCGCAAGGGCGACGTGGTGCGCGTTGAAGCGGGGGAGATGATCCCCGGTGACGGCGAAGTCATCGAAGGTATTGCGGCGGTCAACGAAGCGGCGATCACTGGTGAATCGGCGCCGGTGATTCGCGAGTCCGGCGGCGACCGTTCCGCCGTCACCGGCAACACCCGGCTGGTGTCCGACTGGCTGCTGGTGAAGATCACCGCCAATCCCGGTGAATCGACCCTCGACCGCATGATCGCGCTGGTCGAAGGCGCCAAACGCCAGAAGACCCCGAACGAAGTGGCGCTGGATATCCTGCTGATCGGCCTGACCCTGATCTTTCTGCTGGTGGTCGTGACCCTGCAACCGTTCGCCCACTTCGCCAACGGCAGCTTGCCGCTGGTGTTCCTGGTGGCGTTATTGGTCACGCTGATTCCGACCACCATCGGCGGTCTGCTGTCGGCGATCGGTATCGCCGGGATGGATCGGCTGGTGCGCCTTAACGTGATCGCCAAGTCCGGTCGCGCGGTGGAAGCGGCGGGTGATGTGCATGTGCTGCTGCTGGACAAGACCGGCACCATCACTTTCGGTAACCGTCGTTGCAGCGCGGTATATGCGGCGCCGGGCGTGAATGCCCGTGAGCTGGCCGAAGGCGCGCTGTTCGCTTCGCTGGCCGACGAAACTGCCGAAGGCAAGTCCATTGTCGAGTACCTTCGCGGCTCAAATCCGCAGCCGGAACCTTCGCCGGAAACCCTGACCGCCGTACCGTTCAGCGCAGAAACCCGCTTGTCCGGTGTCGACTATCAGGGCCGTGTGTTCCGCAAGGGCGCGGTGGATTCGCTGCTGGCCTTCCTCGGCCAACAACGCAAGGACCTGGCCCCGGCGCTGTCCCGGGAAATCGACAAGATCGCCCAGAGCGGCGGCACGCCGTTGCTGGTCTGCGCCGACGGCAAACTGCTCGGCGCGATCCACCTCAAAGACGTGGTCAAGCCGGGCATCCGCGAGCGTTTTGCCGAGCTGCGCAAGCTGGGGATTCGCACGGTGATGGTCACCGGCGACAACCCGCTGACCGCCGCCGCGATTGCCGCTGAAGCAGGTGTCGATGATGTACTGGCCGAAGCCACACCGGAGAAAAAACTGGCGCGCATCCGTCATGAGCAGAACGACGGTCGTCTGGTCGCGATGTGCGGCGACGGCGCCAACGACGCCCCGGCGCTGGCCCAGGCTGACGTCGGCATGGCGATGAACGACGGCACGCAAGCCGCGCGCGAAGCGGCCAACATGGTCGACCTCGACAGCGACCCGACCAAGCTGCTGGACGTGGTGCAGATCGGCAAGGAACTGCTGGTGACCCGTGGCGCGCTGACGACCTTTTCCATCGCCAACGACGTGGCCAAGTACTTTGCGATCCTGCCGGCGCTGTTTGCCGCGATCTACCCGCAACTGGGCGTGCTGAACATCATGCAGTTGAGCAGTCCGCAGAGCGCGATCCTGTCGGCCATCGTGTTCAACGCGTTGATCATCGTGGTGCTGATTCCGCTGGCCCTGCGCGGCGTGCGGGTGCAGGCAGCGAGTGCGGCGGCGTTGCTGCGACGCAATCTGCTGATCTACGGCCTGGGCGGGATTCTGGTGCCGTTTGTGGGGATCAAGGCGATCGACATGCTGTTGACGGCGTTGCATCTGGTTTGAACCTGAACAGCGGTGTGCCGGGCACACCGCTTCAAGCACGAATTCGAGGATTTTGAAATGTCCACAATGTTACGTCCGGCCCTGAGCCTGTTGGTGCTGATGACCCTGGTCACCGGCGTTGCCTATCCGCTGGTGGTGACCGGCGTTGCCCAGGTCGCCTTCCCCGAGCAGGCCAACGGCAGCCTGGTGCGCGACGCCGAAGGCAAGGTGCGCGGCTCGTCGCTGATCGCGCAGGACTTTGTCGGCGATGCCTGGTTCCATCCGCGTCCATCAGCCGGTGCCTTCGCCACCGTGTCGAGCAGCGCGAGCAACCTGTCGCCAAGCAATCCGGCGCTGGCCACTCGGGTGATCGATGACGCCAACAAGCTGCAGGTGCCCGGTCAGGGCCCGGTGCCGCTGGCGCTATTGACCACCTCCGGCAGCGGTCTCGATCCGCACTTGCCACCGGCGGCGATTGCCTATCAACTGGCGCGTGTTGCGGCCGCGCGCAATCTGCCGGTGGCGACCTTGCAGCAACTGCTCGACGCGCACATCGAACAGCCGCTGGTGGGCCCGCCGGTGGTGAATGTGCTGACGCTGAACATGGCGCTGGAAAAGCTGTAGTGGATGTTCGTTCCCACGTCCAGGCGTCGAACCGTCTGCATGGGAACGCCTTAAAAGACGCTGTGCGTCAGCCTGTGCGGGACGCAGAGCGTCCTGGGCTGCATTCCCACGCAGAGCGTGGGAACGATCAACTTCAGGAAGAGAGCTTCAAGCATGAGTGACTCCGGCCGCGCCGACGCGCTGTTAGCAGACTTGCCCCGCGATGGACGCGGCCGGCTCAAGGTTTTCCTCGGCGCTGCGCCGGGTGTGGGCAAGACCTACGCGATGTTGCAGGCCGCCCACAGCCAATTGCGCCAGGGCGTGAAAGTCATCGCCGGAGTGGTTGAAACCCATGGTCGCGCCGAAACCGAAGCGCTGCTTGGCGGTTTGCCGCAACTGCCGTTGGTGCGCTCGGAATACCGTGGCGTGACGCTTGAAGAAATGGACCTCGATGGCCTGCTCGCGGCCCGGCCGAAACTGGTGCTGGTCGATGAGCTTGCCCACAGCAACGCCCCCGGCAGCCGCCACGCCAAACGCTGGCAGGACATTCAGGAACTGCTCGCCGCCGGTATCGACGTGTACACCACGGTCAACGTCCAGCACCTCGAAAGCCTCAACGATCAGGTGCGCGGCATCACCGGTGTCCAGGTACGCGAAACCCTCCCGGACTGGGTGCTGCAAGAAGCCTACGAACTGCTGCTGATCGACCTGCCGCCCCGCGAACTGCTCGAGCGCCTGCGCGAAGGCAAGGTCTACGTGCCTGAGCAGGCACGCGCCGCGATCGATGCATTCTTCACTCAGACCAACCTCACCGCACTGCGCGAACTGGCGATGCAGACCGCTGCCGCGCAAGTCGATAACGATCTGGCTCAGGGCTATCGCCAGCTCGGCCAGGCCGCGCCGGCGGTGCGCGGGCGCTTGCTGGTCGGGGTCGATGGCGATGCGCAGGCTGAACGGCTGGTGCGTCACGCCAGCCGCGTCGCCCAGCGGCGACATCTGCCATGGAGTCTGGTGCACGTCGATAACGGCAGCGTGCGCGACGAGCAATCGCGCCTGCGCCTGCAAAGCGCCCAGCAACTGGCCGAACGCCTCGGCGGCGAGGTGGTGCTGTTGCGGGCCGGCGAAGTGGCGAAAACCCTGATCCAGCATGCGGCTGAACGACGGGCGAGTCTGGTGCTGGTCGGCCAGTCCCGGCCGCGTCTGCGCAGGCGCCTGTTTGGCGGTGGGCTGGCGGCGCGTTTGCTGCGTCAGGCTCATGGCCTGGAAATCAACGTGCTGGACAGTGACCAGGAACAGCATCAGCCGCGCCCGCGTGTAGCGCCGACGCTGGTGTGGTTCGACTATGCGCTGGCGCTGGTCGCCACAGTGCTGGCCAGTGCGCTGGCGTGGGCGGTGTCCAGCGTGCTGCCGTTGCCGAATATCTCGCTGGTGTTCCTTGCGGCGGTGTTGCTGGTGGCGGTGCGCAGTAGCCTCGGCCCGGCGCTGGCCTGTGCGGCGCTGTCGTTTCTGACCTATGACTTTCTGTTCATCCCACCGAATTTCTCCTTCAGCATCCAGCGCGAAGAAGACGTGCTGACCTTGCTGTTCTTCCTGCTGATGGCGGCGCTCACCGGCAACCTCGCGGCGCGACAGCGGCGGCAATTGCAGGCGCTGCGCGATACCCAGGAAGAGACCACCGAACTGCTCGACCTGTCACGCAAACTCACCGCCGCCACCGACCGTCAGGCCGTGGTCAGTGCCGCCGCCCAGCACCTCAATGGCTGGAGCGATCTGCAACTGTGCCTGCTCAATCGTGACGGGCAGGGTGGCTGGAAAGTTGAAACCGGCGGACCGTTGCAGTTCACCGAATCCGAACGCGCCGCCGCCGACTGGGCCTGGCAACACGATCAACCGGCGGGCATGGGCACCGGCACGTTGCCGTTCGGTCGCTGGTGGTGGTGGCCGCTGTCGGTGGAGGACGGACCTCTGGCGCTGCTCGGGGTGTGCGCCAAAGAGGGCCGGACCTTGAGCGGGCAGCGTCGTCGTTTGCTGACCGCGTTGAGTCAGCCGCTGGCCCAGGCATTGGCCCGGGCGCAATTGGCCGATGATCTGGAAGCCGCGCGCCTGCACGGTGAAACCGAGCAACTGCGCAGCGCTTTGCTGGCCTCGGTGTCCCACGATCTGCGCACGCCGCTGACCTCGATGCGCGGCAGCATCGACAGCCTGCTGGCCCTCGGCGAAGCGATCCCGCTGGAGGATCGCCGCGAGCTGCTCGAAGGCACACGCGACGAAGCCGAACGTCTCGATCGCTACATTCAGAACCTGCTGGACATGACCCGTCTCGGGCATGGTGCGTTGAAGCTGGCGCGGGACTGGGTGTCGCCGGCGGACATCGTCGGCAGTGCGCTCAATCGACTGCGGGCGGTGCTCTCATCATTGCAGGTGAGCACCGATGTGCCAGCCGAACTGCCGCTGCTGTACGTGCATGCCGCGTTGATTGAACAGGCGCTGGTGAACGTGCTGGAAAACGCCGCACGCTTCTCGCCGTCTCACGGCCGTCTGCAACTGCGCGCCGGGGCGGATGACAGCGAAGTGTTTTTCTCGGTCAGCGATGAAGGACCGGGGATTCCCGTCGATGAGCGGGCGAAGATTTTCGACATGTTCTACACCGCCGCCCGAGGTGATCGTGGCGGGCAGGGCACGGGGCTCGGGTTGGCGATCTGTCAGGGTATGGTCGGCGCCCATGGCGGGCGCATCAGTGTCGGCGACGGCATCGACGGACGCGGCACCTGCATCACCCTGCACTTGCCGTTGCAGACGCAACCGGGGATGGACGGTGAAGCCTGATCCGCGCTGCGCTACTCTCTTGCCACTCTTTTGTGTTGATGTGAATTCATGAGCCAGACCGCGACCATTTTGGTCATCGATGACGAACCGCAGATCCGCAAGTTCCTGCGTATCAGCCTCGCTTCCCAGGGCTACAAAGTGCTGGAGGCCGGCACCGGCGCCGAGGGCCTGGCCCAGGCGGCGCTGAACAAACCCGATCTGCTGGTGCTCGACCTCGGCCTGCCGGACATGGACGGCCAGCAAGTGCTGCGCGAGTTTCGCGAGTGGGCCACGGCGCCGGTGCTGGTGCTCTCGGTGCGTGCCAGCGAAGGGCAGAAAGTCCAGGCGCTGGATGGCGGCGCCAATGACTACGTGACCAAGCCGTTCGGCATTCAGGAATTTCTCGCCCGGGTGCGCGCGTTGCTGCGTCAGGCGCCGGCCGGCGAAGCGCAGCAGGCCGCGTTGAATTTCGGCCCGCTGACCGTGGACCTGGCATATCGCCGCGTGTTGCTCGACGGCGTCGAAGTCGCCCTGACCCGCAAGGAATATGCAGTGTTGGCGCAACTGGCGCGGCATCCGGGGCGGGTGATCACCCAGCAGCAATTGCTCAAGGACATCTGGGGCCCGACTCACACCGAAGACAGTCACTACCTGCGGATCGTGGTCGGTCATCTGCGACAGAAACTGGCGGACGATCCGACCCGGCCCCGTTTCATCGTGACCGAGGCCGGTGTCGGTTATCGCTTGTTGAGCGAGAGCAGCCTTTAGTTCTGTTCGCTCTCGTAGCGATCGAGCGTATCCCGGGCAATCTCGCGACCCAGCGCGATCAATTCGGGCGCCTTGTAGAACTCGAAGAACCGGCACACCCGCTTCGGCACGTTGATCAGGATGTCCGGCGGATACCCGGCGATCTTGTACTGCGCCAGCGAGGTCTGCATCACCTCGAAACTCTGGTTGATCAGGTCCAGCAATGACGCCGGCCCGACGTTATCGACGATAAACGAACCGGTGGCGGACTTGGGTGCGCCGTCGCGCTCCGGGGCGGCGGCCGGTTGCTGGGCTTCCGGCTCGGCGCTTTCGACCCACGGATTGATGTCCGCCGCTTCGGCACGCAGTGCTTCCTGTTCCAGGATCAGCAGTTGCTCGGCCTGTTTGCGGCGGAACGGCATCTTCGAACCCAGCGAACTGATCAGGCTGTCGAAGCGCGTACGGAACGCGGCGGGGCGTTGAATCACCGGCAGTTTGTAATGGCGCTGGTTGGTCGAGTTGAGATTGACCGCGATGATCAGGTCACAGTGGCTCGACACCACCGGCACGATCGGCAACGGGTTGAGAATGCCGCCGTCCACCAGCATCCGGTTGCCTTGCATCACCGGGGTAAACAGACTGGGAATCGCTGCCGAGGCGCGCATGGCCTGATGCAGGCAGCCTTCCTGGAACCAGATTTCCTGCTGATTGGTGAGGTCGGCGGCCACCGCCGTGTAGGGAATGCGCAGGTTTTCGATGTTGATCTCGCCAACGATCTTGCGGATCTGGCCGAAGACTTTCTCGCCACGGATCGCGCCGAGACGGAAGCTGACATCCACCAGGCGCAGCACGTCGAGGTAATCCAGGCTTTCGATCCAGTTGCGGTACTCGTCGAGCTTGCCGGCGGCGTAGATTCCGCCGACCACGGCCCCCATTGAACAGCCGGCAATACAACTGATGTCATAGCCCCGTCGTTCGATCTCTTCAATGACCCCGATATGGGCATAGCCCCGGGCGCCACCGGAGCCCAGCACCAGTGCGACACGTTTTTTCATCCGTCTTCCTCCCGGCAAGGTTCCACAATGCACCCATCGAGGGCCGGGCTTCAATCGCCGGGGTCGCTCGAGGCGGCCATGGCGTCGTTTTTTCGATACTTCATGACCCGTCGGCGCTATCTTTTGCAGTGCGGTGCAATTGCGGGGTACAAGGCACTTTTTCGCTGCCGTACCGTCTTACCTGCACGACTGTTGACCTATCTTTGAGGTGTGAGTGATGAAAGCCTGGATCTGTGTGCCGTTGATGGCTCTGGCATTGGCCGGTTGCGCCGGCAAGACCGCTTATCGCGACAGCTGCGGCAGCCAGCTCGACGCGGCGTGGCATGAACTGGACCTGGCGAAGGCCGAAGGGTTTGCCGGCACCGTCAGCTATTCCAAGGCGCTGTCGCTGTTGACGGCGGCCAAGACTCAGCAGCAATTCGAGGGTTTCGAAGGCTGTACCAAGAAGGCCGAAAAGGCGCGTTTCTACATTCGCGAATCCCGCGCCGGACGCTAAGCTGCTGACGTGGCGCAAGGGCAGGTGTCTTGCGCCAGTTCACACTCGTGCAAAGCCATTGAATTCAGGAGCAAGCGATGTCTGCGTTGGTTGATCGGCTGGTGGCCCATGTCCTGAGCCTGGAAGTACGGCTGCTGGGCTGTCAGGCCCGTCTGACTGCGCGGACCGACCCTGAGGCGCTGCATGATTTGCGCACCACCGTGCGCCGTTTGCGCAGCCTGTTGCGGCCGTTGCGCGGTTTGCCCGGTGTCGAGCAACTGGAAGATGCGGCGGCTGCGGTGGGGCAACTGACCACGCCATGGCGCGACCGCGAAGTGCTGGCGGCCTGGCTGATCAAACATGATCAGCCCGAAGCCGCGCAGCGCCGCATGGCGCAAATGGCCGAGGCGTATCCGACGCTGGCGGCCAGCGCCGAAGTGGCGTCGCTGCTGATGATCCTCGACGCCTTCCCGCGCTTTCTGCGTGCATCCCAGCGCCAGGGTTTGCTCAAGCGCCTGGACAAGCGCATCGAGAAACGTCTGGGCAAACAATGGAAAAACCTCGACGTGGCGCTGCACGACCCGGCCCACGACCGCCATCGCCTGCGTTTGCTGATCAAGCGCGTGCGTTACGGCATCGAGGCTTACCCGGAACTCGATCGTCTGCCGGAAGCCGCATTAACCCGTCTGAAATCCGCACAAGGCGCCCTCGGTGACTGGCACGATTGCTGGCAATGGCTGGCGCGCGCCGAACTGGAGCCGGATCTGCGACCCTGCGTCGCCACATGGCAGGCGACCATGGCCAAAGCCGAAATCAAGGCCGACCGGGTACTGGATAAACTCAGCGCGGCCTGCTTCAAATCCTGAAACCCGCTGGCGCGCAGCGCCGCTGTCTTATCTGTCAGTCTCTTTGACCGGAATGGACGCTGCGCGGCTCTGCCGCGCTGGTTAAGATCCGGTCATTCCCTTTTTCGTGTCCGAGGTTTCCATGCGCTTTTGCGATCTGATCGATGCTGTCCGTCGTCAACCGGAGGTCACGATTCCGGCGGAGTGGGGCCAGGGCCGGGCCAGTTTTGGCGGGTTGGTGGCCGCACTGCAATTTGAAGTGATGCGCACCCGAGTACCGACTGATCGGCCGGTGCGTTCGCTGGCGATCACCTTTGTCGGCCCGGTCGAGCCCGAAGTGCCGGTGAGCTTTGAGGTCGAAGTGCTGCGCGAAGGCAAGGCGGTCAGTCAGGTGCTGGGGCGCGCCGTGCAGAACGGTCAGGTGGTGACGATGGTGCAAGGCAGCTTCGGGGCTTCGCGACCGTCGGAGGTGGCGGTGGAAGCCTATCCGGCACCCGAGATGAAACATTGGGACGACTGCCAGGAACTGCCATACATCAAAGGCGTAACCCCGGAGTTCATGCGTCATTTGGCGATGCGCTGGAGTGTCGGCGGCATGCCGTTCACCGGCATTCAATCGCGGCTGATGGGCGGTTGGGTGCGCTTGCGCGGGGATGTGAAGGAAGAACCGGTCAACGAGGCGCACCTGCTGGCGCTGGTCGATGCCTGGCCACCGGCGCTGTTGCCGTACCTGAAGAAACCGGCACCGGGCAGCACGTTGACCTGGACCATCGAATTCGTTCAGCCGTTACGGGATTTGAGCACGCTGGATTTTTGCCAGTACCTGGCGGACATCGAGTATGCGGCCGACGGTTACGGCCATGTCGCCGCCAAGCTGTGGAGCGCGCAGGGTGAACTGATTGCCATGAGCCGGCAGACGGTGACGATCTTCGCCTGACTCAATGGCGGCGGTGACGCTCACGCCAGGCGCGGTACCAGCCGCCACTGAGGAAGAACCGCGGAAACGTCAGAAACTGCTCGACCAGCAGACGCGAGACGGCGTCCTTGCGATCACTGAACGGCTCGGAGGCTTGCGCCTCCAGGCTGTGACCGTGGCGCTGCAGACCCAGCGCCGCGATGATACCAATCACGCCGATCGCCACACTGGCCAGACTCAGGCTGAACACGCCGGAGACGATCAACAGAAACGCGACGATGAACAGCGGCACGGCAATCAGGTGCAGCACCAGATTGGTCGGATGCTGATGGTTGTTCGGGTATGCGCGCCATTGCCACGCGGGAAGGTTGGGGTGACGTTTGCCCATGTTGCTGCTCCTCGATCCATGTTCAGTACATGGTTGAAGAATAGGCCCGGGCAGCCAGAGCGGCGAATCAAGGTTGGCTATTGAAGTAATAGGGACAATGGCCATTTTTGATGTTGCGCCCTAGAGCTTCAGCTGACCGATCGCCTTGTTCAGTTCCCCGGCCAGCGTCGCCAACTCGTTACTGGTGGTCGCCGAATCCACGGTCTGCTGCACAGTGTTCTCGGTGACATCGCGAATGCTCACCACGGCGCGATTCATCTCTTCGGCAACCTGACTTTGCTGTTCTGCCGCCACCGCAATCTGCGTGTTGCTCTCACGCATCTGCGCCACCGCCCCCGTGATTTCCGCCAGCGCTTCGCCGGCCTCTTGCGCCTGCTGCACGCAGTCGTCGGCCTTGTACGAACTCTCCTGCATGAAGTCCACCGCGTCACGGGTGCCGGCCTGCAACGCTGACACCATGGTGGTGATTTCATCGGTGGAGGTCTGCACGCGTTTGGCGAGGTTGCGCACCTCGTCGGCGACCACCGCGAACCCGCGGCCCATTTCCCCGGCTCGGGCCGCTTCGATGGCGGCGTTGAGTGCCAGCAGGTTGGTCTGTTCGGCGATGCTGTGAATCACGCTGACCACGCCATTGATCTTCTGGCTGTCCTCGGCCAGGCGCTGAATCATCTCGGCGGTCTGCTGCACGCCGCTGGACAGCCCGGCAATCGACGTCTGCACTCGGCTCACCACTTGCTGACCGCTGCCGGCCAGGCCGTCGGCGGTTTGCGACAGGTCGCGCGTGGCGCCGGCGTGCTGAGCGATGTGGTAGACGGTGGCGGTCATTTCGTTGATCGCCGTGGCGGCCTGATCGGTTTCACTCTGCTGGCCGAGCATGCCGTGGCGCACTTCGTTCATGCTCGACGCCAGTCGCGCGGCGCCGATATCCAGTTGCCGCGCGGTGTTGGCCACGGTGGTGACCACCCGCTGATAACCGGCCTGCATCGCGTTGAACGCATTGGCCATCTGCCCGACTTCATCCTTGCAGGCCAGCGGCACCCGAGCGGCGAGGTCGCCGGTTTTCTCCACGTGCAGCATTACGTCCTTGAGGGTGTTGAGCTGGCTGAGCAGAAAGCGGATCAGCAACTGTGAAGCGCCAAGCATCGCCAGCATCAGGATGAACACCGCCACCGCATAGTTGGCGAAGCGCTCGCTGAACACCTGACTGAGGCTGGGCGCGCAGGCGATCACGGCGACCTGCTGGCCATCGGCACGGCTGAATACCTCGGCGCCGAGCAGCGGGTTTTCGCCGAACAACGGCAAGTGACTGATCTCGATCCAGCCGTTGGTGTCGGTGATCTCCAGCAACGGCTGATCGTTGAGGCGCGGTGCTTCGCCGCGTTTGAACGTCAGCACTTGATCGGATTTGGGCAGCGCCTGCCCGGCCGGCCAGGCCTTGAGCAACTGTGCCTGGGCCTGGGCCGAGGTTTGCGCGGCGTGACTGCGGGCCTGTTGTTCGAGCTGTACGGCGTACAGCACCAGCAACAGGGTGGTGACAAAGGCGACCGCGTTGACCGCCCAGAATTTGTATTTCAGCGAGATATTGCTAAGCCAGGCACCCATGGAGGTCTTCTCTGATAGCGGAAACAGTTTTGGCAAGGTGCCATTATTGTGCCGCTACCCAGGTGCCCGGATTTTGATGTGCATCAACAAGTGATGCAGTCGCCCCGGCTAGGGCAGGGTAGGTAGACCGTAAAACGCCCGCGCGCAGGCGGTGGTGTGGGCCGCGAGATCTTCCTCGGTCTCGCCTCGATGCAAGGCCACTTCACGCAGCACTTCGGTCAGATACGCCGGCTCGTTGCGACCGTTCTTCGGTTTTGGCCGCAATGTGCGTGGCAGCAGGTACGGCGCATCGCTTTCCAGCATCAGTCGACCGCGTTTGATCTCCTTCACCAGCGGATGCAAATGAGTGCCGCGACGCTCATCGCAGATCCAGCCGGTGATGCCGATGTGCAGATCCAGATCGAGGTAACTGAACAACGCTTTCTGCTCACCGGTGAAGCAATGCACCACGGCGGCGGGCAATCTGTCGCGAAAGTCTCGGAGGATTTCCAGCAGGCGCTGGCTCGCATCACGTTCGTGCAGGAACACCGGCAATTGCAGTTCGGCCGCCAGCGCCAGATGTTCTTCGAGGACTTTTTCCTGCTGCGGGCGCGGCGAGAAATCACGGTTGAAATCCAGCCCGCATTCGCCCACCGCCACCACGTTCGATTCTTGCAGCAGGCTGCGCAGACGCCGTGCGCTGTCGGCATTCCAGTCGCTGGCCGAATGCGGGTGAATGCCGGCGGTGGCGAACAATCGCTGGCCGTCCGGATCCAGTTGCTGGCACAGTTCCAGCGCCTGTTCGCTGCCCTCGACGCTGGTGCCGGTCAGCACCAGTTGGCAGACTCCGGCAGCGTAGGCGCGGTCGAGCACGGCCTGGTGTTTGTCGGCGAAACTGGGGTTGGTCAGGTTGACGCCGATATCGATGAGTTGCATGGTGCTACCTCGGGCCGAAGGCCGGAAAGCATATCAGAGCTGTAGATTTATAAGAAAAGCCAAGAACTACAACGGCTTATGGCTGTCTGTTGAGGCCGCGAGGCAGGCTGGTGTGACAGCATTGCTATCACTGTGCCAGTCTCTCGCACTTTATCAGCGCTCCAGGCGCTCTGTTTTCGTCGGTGTTTTGCGACCGTTCAGCGGTGAAAACACCCGTATTCTTTCCGGAGAGTGGATGGTTCGTCCGTCGGTTTTGCTCCTGCTGTGTGGTTCGTTGCTGCTGCCGATGACGGCGGTCGCGCGGCTGCCCGGGCCGCTGCAAGCCGTGCCGGCCGCCAAGGTCCGCGACCTGACCGAGATCCGCAGCAGCCGCGTCCTGCGGGTGCTGGTCAACCAGAGCCGCAATAGCTCTGGCGAAGTCCAGGGTCAGGCCATCGGCGTCGAATACCACCGTCTGCGTGCCTTCGAGCAGTACCTCAACGGCCACGCCCGCGACGGCCAGGAAGTCACCCTCAAGATCATCCCCAAAGCCAAGGACCAATTGCTCGGCGCGTTGCAGCGCGGCGAAGGTGATCTTGTTGCGCCGGGCGAACTGCTCGAGTTGCAACCGGGCCACGCGGTCGCCAGCAGCGAGCCGATTGCCAGCAACGTGCCGCTGGTGTTGGTCGGCATCAAGGGCGAGAAGCGCTACACCAAGGTCGAACAACTGGCCGGCAAAACCCTGGCATTGCCCACCGGCAGTGCGGCAGGGGAGGCGGTGAGTCAGCTCAACCAGAAGCTGGCGCTACACAAACTGGCGCCGATCAAGATCGAATGGGTCGATCCGACGCTGGCGGTCGAAGATGTGCTGGAAATGGTCCAGGGCGGTATCTTCCACCTGACCATCGTCGAGCAACCGATTGCCGAGCGTTGGGGCAAGATCCTGCCCAGGCTGCGTTTCGACCGGCAGGTGATGATCAGCGAACCGGGCGAGGAATACTGGTTCGTGCGCCGCGATGCCTCGATGTTGCGGGCCAGCATCGACCGCTTCCTGACCGGCTACAAAAAACCGTCGAACGAAGATGCGGCATTCCTGCGGATCTACCGCCGCCTCTATCAAGTGCACTATCCGTTGGCCAAGGCTGACCGTCAGCGACTGGAAAAACTGCGCCCGACGCTGCAGAAACACGCCGAAGCGCAAAATATGGACTGGCTCAACCTGGCGGCGCTGGCCTTCAAGGAGTCTGCGCTGCAACCCAGCGCGCGCAGCGGCGGCGGGCCAACCGGGTTGATGCAGATCACGCCGTCCGCTGCGCAGCGGGTCGGCGTCAACAATATCCAGAATCTCGATGCGAATGTGCAGGCCGGGGCCAAGTACCTGGCGATGATCCGCCGCAAGTTCTTCAATAGCCCGAAACTCAACGAGCGCGAGCGGATGGCGTTCACTCTGGCCGCCTACAACATCGGGCCGGAGCGGGTGCAAGGCATGCGTGCAGAAGCGCGGCGTCGCGGCCTGAATCCCAACCAATGGTTCTTCCAGGTCGAGCGCATCGCCATGGAGCAGGTGGGAATGGGAGCCGTCAGCTATGTTAATAGCGTGAACAAGTATTACTTGGCGTTCGACCGGGAGCGGGAGTCGTTGGAGCCCGCAGGGCAAAAAGTGGTCTCACGCAAATGATCTAATAAATTGATTGTTATGGCGGATTTTTTGCGCTTTTAACATGAAATTAACTGATTAATATAGCGGCCAACCAACAAGCACTTCTGACCACAAGGAAACGCAACATGAGCTCTCTGATCAACAAGGTCCTGTTCACCCGCGCCGGCTACGGTCTGACCATTCTGCGCATTGCCGTCGGCGTGATCTTCGCCGCCCACGGCTCGCAGAAACTCTTTGGCCTGTTCGGTGGCTACGGTCTGGCAGGCACCGCGCAATACATGGAAAGCATCGGTCTGACCCCGGGTTATCTGATGGCCACCCTGGCCGGCGGCACCGAGTTCTTCGCCGGTCTGGCGCTGATCATCGGCCTGCTGGTGCGCCCGGCGGCACTGGGTCTGACCTTCCTGTCGCTGGTGGCCATCTTCACTGTGCATATCAGCAACGGTCTGTTCATGGCCAACAATGGTTACGAGTTCGCCCTGGCTCTGCTCGGTGGCAGCCTCGCGGTGCTGATCGAAGGTGCCGGCAAGCTCTCGGTGGATCGCGCCATCGCCGGTTGAAGGCTCTGGCTCAAGCAAAAGGCCCGCATTGTGCGGGCCTTTTTTGTTGCGGCTGATTCTTGACACTGGCCGGTCACGTTCTCTAGGATGCCGCTCATGCGCCGATTTAAACAGCTACTTGCGGGGCGCCAGGTGACTATTCTCAAGTTGCCGTCAGAAGCCGGAACAGGGCTTCGAAATACCGCTAAAGCGCTGGTTCGGTGTTGCCTCTCACCTGCCATGCAGACTTTTGAGGCAGAGACACGACACGATGAATGCACTTCGCCCTCCAGCACGTCCCGCGCCGATCACGGCACATGTCACCCAGCGCAATCCGAAAATCCTGCTTGGCGGCAAACATCAGCCGACGCTGTTGCGTTATCTCGATGGCTGGCCACGTCGCAGCGGCGGTCCTGCCGCATTTTTGATCCAGTTTGTCGAAGACGGTGAGTCGCTGGCGCGTTTTGCCGATGACAGTTTCGATCTGGCCGTCATTCAGGCTCCGAGTCTTGAAGAAGCGCCGGAAATGATTCGCCAACTGACCCGCGTCGCACGCCAGGGCCTGATTACCCGGCGCTGAGCGTCAGGGATATTCGATCGCCACGATGTAGACGAACTGTTCGCCGGTCGGCGTCTGTACCCGCACTTCAGCATCCAGCGCCTTGCCGATCAGGGCGCGGGCCAGTGGTGAGTCGATGCTGATCAGGCCGAGTTTCAGGTCCAGTTCGTCCGGGCCGACGATCCGATAGCGCGACTGTTTGCCGTCCTCGTCTTCGATGGTCACCCAAGCGCCGAAATAGACCTTGTTCGGATCACTCGGTTTTTCGCTGACCACTTTGAGCGCTTCGAGGCGTTTGGTGAGAAAACGCACGCGACTGTCGATCTCGCGCAGCATTTTCTTGCCGTAGGTGTACTCGGCATTTTCCGAACGATCACCCTGAGCCGCTGCCTCGCTGACCGATTGCGTCACTTGCGGACGGCGCACATGCCACAGCTCATGGAATTCGGCGCGCATCCGCGCTTCACCCTCAGGGGTGATCAGCGCGGTGCCAGCGGTGCGGGGAGGGCGATAACGGCTCATGGCAAGTTCTTTTGAGGGAGACGGCTGGAGTCTATCAACCCTCACGCAACACTGTCAGCGGGCTGGCGTTGAGCGCACGCCGTGTGCCGAACACCCCGGCGCCACCAATCAGCGCCGCGCCGATCAACGGCAACAGCAGCAACCACGGATGGGGATGCCAAGGCAGATCGAAGGCGAAGCGATACAGCACCAGGCTCACCACTTCCGAACCGATGGCCGCGAGCAATCCGCTGACCGCGCCGAGCAAGCCGAACTCGATCCGTCGCGCCTTGATCAACAATTGCCGCTCGGCACCCAGCGCACGCAAAAGCGCCCCCTGGCGAATGCGTTCATCCAGCGTTGCCTGTAAACCTGAAAACAACACCGCCATCCCCGCCGCCAACACAAACAACAGCACATACTCCACCGCCAGGGTGACTTGGGCGAGGATGCTGCGCAGCTGTTCGAGCAAGGCTTCGACCTGCAGGATGGTCACCGCCGGAAACGCTCGCGACAACTCGACAATCTGCTGATCGTGGCCGGGCGCCAGATAGAAGCTGGTCAGGTAAGTCGCCGGCAGATCCTTCAAGGTGCCGGGCTGGAAGATCATGAAGAAGTTCGGCTGGAAGTTGTCCCAGTTGATCTCCCGCAGACTGGTGACCTTCGCCTCGCGATTGACCCCGCCGACGCTGAACACCATGTGATCGCCCAGTTTGAGTTTCAGGCTTTCGGCCACTTTGCCTTCGACCGAAACGCCCGGAACGTCATCCGAAGGTTGACCGGTCCACCACGAGCCGGCGGTGATTTTATTGCCCGCCGGCAGGTCGGCCGCCCAGGTCAGGCTCAGGTCGCGCTGGATGGCACGGTCTCCGGCCGAATCCTTGCTGACGATCTGCTGCACCGCCTCGCCATTGATGCTGATCAGCCGTCCCGGCACCACCGGATACAACGGCGCGGCCTGGGCCGAGACATTGATCAGGTGATCGGTGAAGGCCTGTTTGTCCGCCGGCAGGATGTTCAGAGCGAAGTAGTTGGGTGCGTTTTTCGGCAACTGGTTTTGCCAAGTGTCGAGCAGTTCGCCGCGCAGCAGTGCAATCAAAGCCATGGACAACAGAATCAGCCCGAAGGCCAATGACTGGCCAGCCGCCGCCAACGGATGGCGCAACAACTGACCCAGACCAAGCCGCCACGGCAGGGACGCGCGTGCGAGCAGGCGACGCAGGCTCTGCAGCAGCAACAGCAGCAAGCCGCCGAGCGCCAGCGCGGCCACCACGCCACCGCCAAGCAGGGCGAATGTCAGCAGCAGGTCCAGACTCAGGCGCCACATGATCAGCCCAAGCGCGCCGAGTGCCGCGCCATAGACCATCCAGGTACTCGACGGAATCGGCAGGATGTCCCGGCGTAATACCCGCAATGGCGGCACGCGGCCCAGTGCGGCGAGCGGTGGCAGGGCGAAACCTGCCAGGGCGACCAGTCCGGTGCCGATTCCGGCGAGCGCCGGCAGCAAGCCACCCGGCGGTACGTCGGTCGGCAGCAGATCATGCAACAGCGCGAACAATCCCAATTGTGCGAGCCAGCCGAGCAGGGCGCCGCTGAGGCTGGCGAGCAGGCCGAGCACTGTCAGTTGCAGACTGAACAGCACCAGGGTTTCCCGGCGCGACAAGCCCAGGCAACGCAGCAGGGCGCTGGCATCGAAACGTCGACTGGCAAAGCGGTTGGCCGACAACGCCACCGCCACCCCCGCCAGAAGCACGGCGACCAGACTGGCCATGTTCAGATAACGTTCGGCCTTGCCCAGTGCGCCGCCGATCTGTCGGTTGCCGTCGCGGGCATCCTGAATCCGCTGGTTGGCGGCGAGGCCCGGTTTGATCAGTTGACGATAGGTTTCCAGCGCTTGCGGCTCACCGCGCCAGAGTTCGCGATAGCTCACCCGGCTGCCGGGTTGCACCACGCCGGTCGCGGCGAGATCGTCTAGGTTGATCATTACGCGTGGTGTGAGGCTGTAGAAGTTGCCCGCGCGATCGGGCTCGTAGGTCAGCACTCGCGTCAGTTTCAATGTCTTCATGCCGACGTCGATACTGTCGCCGATTTTCAGGTCCAGCGCCGTCAGCAGGCGTGCTTCGACCCAGGCTTCACCGGGCTGCGGCTCGCCTCCGGCTTCTTCCGTCGCGTAAGGGGCGGGGGCGCTTTTCAGCTCGCCGCGCAGCGGATAGGCGCGGTCGACAGCTTTGATGCTGGAGAGCTGAATGCCGTTGTCCGTAGCGATGACGCTGGAAAACTCCACCACCTGCGCATGGTCCAGCCGCAGCTCGGTGCCGCTCCGGATCTGCTCCGGTCGGGCTGGCGAGCTGCCTTCGAGCGACAGGTCGGCGCCGAGAAACTCGGTGGCGCGCAGCATCATTGCGCCGTTGAGGCGGGCGCCGAAATAACCGATCGCGGTACTCGCCGCCACCGCCACGACCAAGGCGAAAAACAGCACCCGCAGTTCACCGGCGCGGGCATCGCGCATCAGTTGGCGCAGGGCGAGACTGAACAGACGCAACAGCGGCAGACGTGCCATCAAGGCTCCAGAGGGGCGACCAACAGGCCGGCTTCAAGACGGATCAGGCGCCGGCACCGATGGGCCAGGCGTTCGTCGTGGGTCACCAGCACCAGGGTGGTGCCGCGTTCCTTGTTCAATTCGAACAGCAAGTCACTGATGCGCTCGCCGGTGTGACTGTCGAGGTTGCCGGTGGGTTCGTCGGCGAACAGCACGTCCGGCTCGGCGGCGAAGGCCCGGGCAATTGCAACGCGTTGCTGCTCACCCCCGGAGAGTTGGCGCGGCGAGTGAGTCAGGCGCTGGCCGAGGCCGACCCGTTGCAGCAGTTCGGTGGCGCGGCTTCTGGCGTCTTTGCGGCCGTCGAGCTCCAGCGGCAGCATGACGTTTTCCAGCGCGTTGAGGCTGTCGAGCAACTGGAACGACTGAAAGACGAAACCCACATGCTCGGCACGAATGCGCGCGCGCTGGTCTTCGTCGAGATTGCTCAGGCCTTGCCCGGCGAGAGTCACTTCGCCGCTGCTCGGCAGGTCGAGGCCGGCAAGCAGACCCAGCAGGGTGGATTTGCCGGAACCGGACGCGCCGACGATGGCCAGGCTATCGCCCTTGTTCAGTTCCAGGCTAAGTTCGTGCAGGATGGTCAGTTCACCTTCCGCGCTGGGAACCACTTTGCTAAGGTTCTTCGCGGTGAGAATGCTTGCGCCCATGGAGAATCCGATGCGTGTGTGGTTTTTGAGTGCTGGCCTGGCCTTGTTGTGCATGGCCCAGAACGCAGCGGCGGGTACAGTCCTGATCGTTGGCGATAGTATCAGCGCCGGTTTCGGACTGGATACCCGGCTGGGGTGGGTGTCGTTGCTCGAACAGCGGCTCAAGACCGAAGGGTTTGACGACAAAGTGGTCAATGCGTCCATCAGTGGCGACACCAGTGCCGGAGGCCAGGCGCGGCTGCCTGCGCTGCTTGCAGAGCACAAACCGGAACTGGTGATCCTCGAATTGGGCGGCAACGATGGCCTGCGCGGAATGCCGCCCACGCAATTGCAACAAAATCTTGCTTCGATGATCGACAGCTCCCGGCAGAGCGGTGCCAAGGTGCTGTTGCTTGGCATGCAATTGCCGCCCAACTACGGCAAGCGCTACACCGATGCCTTTGCCGAGGTTTACGGCAAACTCGCCGAGGAGAAAAAAATCCCGCTGGTGCCATTTTTCCTCGACGGCGTGGGCGGGCATCCGGACCTGATGCAGGCCGACGGTCTGCACCCGGCAGCCGGGGCTCAGGGCAAGTTGCTGGAAAATGTCTGGCCGACGCTAAAACCGCTGCTATGAGGCTTTTCTAGCGGCAGGCTTTCGGCTAATGTGGCGCCCCCTTATTTGGAGCCCCCGATGCCGCGTCCTGCCTGGTCCCTGTTTGCCTACCAACTGATCGAGCCTGACGAACAGCTGGATCTGTTCGCCTGCCAGGAAGTGCGGGTGCATCTGGTGACCCGTCAGCTGGAGCTCGGCGGCTCGGCAGACCGGACCCTGTGCGGCAGTCTGCTGCCGGCGCAACCGCGCTGGTCGAGCGTGGATCGCCGGGTGTTTCAGGATCAGCGCCTGTGCTCGCTGTGCCGGGCGATCCTCGAATCGCAGAAGCGCGGCACCTCGCCGATCTGGCCCGAGTTGCGTTTCGAGCTTTAAGCTCAGCCATCTCCGAATGCAGTCGGAGCTAGCGGCAGCTTCAATCGTGAAGAGTGATGCCAGCCCATCGGCGCATCTCCCCGAATTCTCTGGGCGCGGTGTACAATCGCGTTCTTATTACCCTTGTCGATCTTGCGAAGGATTCTCCGGATGTTGCCGCGTTTTCCTGCCGTCACCCGCTGCCTGTCTCTTGCCGCCCTGTGCGTGGCCGGTCCCGTTGCCGCACTGGAGTTTCCCCTGCCACCGCCTGGTGAAGACATCATCGGCCAGGTGCAGGTGATCAAGGCCAAGTACGAAGACACCTTTGCCGATCTGGGCACCACCTACGATCTTGGCTATTCGGAAATGGTCGCGGCCAACCCGGGCGTCGATGCCTGGCTGCCGGGCGCCGGCACCGAAATCGTTCTTCCGACCCGCTTCATCCTGCCACCGGGCCCGCGTGAAGGCATTGTGATCAACCTCGCCGAATACCGCCTCTACTACTACCCGAAAGGCCGGAACGTGGTGTACACCTTCCCGCTGGGTATCGGTCGTGAAGGCTGGGGCTCGCCGATCGCCCACACCACGATCACTGCCAAGACACCGAATCCGACCTGGACGCCACCGGCCTCGATCAAGGCGGAACACGCCGCTGACGGTGATCCGCTGCCGAACGTGGTGCCGGCGGGTCCGGACAATCCGCTGGGTCCGTTCAAGTTCACTCTGGGCACGCCGGGCTACCTGATCCACGGCTCGAACAAGAAGTTCGGTATCGGCATGCGTACCAGCCACGGCTGTTTCCGCATGTTCAACAACAACGTGCTGGAAATGGCCAGCATGGTGCCGGTGGGTACTTCGGTACGAATCCTCAACGACGCTTACAAGTTCGGTCGCAGTGGCGGCAAGATCTATCTGGAAGCGCACACGCCGATCGACGACAAGGGCAACCCGTCGGTGGTCGACAAGCACACCGCCGTGATCAACGCGATGCTCAAGCGCGAAGACATCACCAACAACCTGCGCATGAACTGGGATGTGGTGCGTGATGTGGTGGCGGCCGAAGATGGCCTGCCAACCGAAATCGGCACACCGAACACCTCGGCGCCAATGGTCTCCAGCGCACCGATCGACCTGCAGCAATAAGCTGAAAGATGAAACCCGCCGAGGCTTGCGCAGCGGCGGGTTTTTTGTTGCCTGCCGAAAACCGCAGGCACAAAAAAAGCCGACCCGAAAAACGGGTCGGCTTGATAACAATCCCGAAGGACTATTACTTGCGGCTAGCTTTTTCCAGCATGCGCAGAGCACGCTCGTTAGCTTCGTCAGCAGTCTGTTGTGCTTTTTGAGCAGCAGCCAGAGCTTCATCAGCTTTACGGTAAGCTTCGTCTGCACGAGCCTGGGCGCGAGCAGCTGCGTCTTCAGTAGCGGTCAGACGTGCTTCGGTTTCTTTCGATGCGCTGCTGCAACCGGTAGCCAGAACTGCGGCCAGAGCCAGAGCAGAGAATTTCAGAACGTTGTTCATCGTGTTCCCCTTCAAGGACTTTCAATTAAGTGGCTGTCTCCTCCGATTGAGGAAATAGCCGGCGTACATACTACCCATTACTTGTAGTAAGTAAACTGACGTGAGGCAAGAAGCAAAAAAAATTGTAGGCGTTGATTCTTTTTCGAGCAACTTTTAACTGGGCTGTATAAAAAATATCCACCTGTAAGCCGCGAGATGAGTGAGTTAATGAGAAAAAGTTCCCGTTGCCCTTCGCTGTTTTGCAGGTAGTGGCTAAAGTCTGTCTATATGGATTCGTCCACACTTCTGTTGCGAATTTGCGTAGCGCCTCGCATATCTTTGTCCATGTTGAGGTGACTTTAAAACAGGGGGCTCGTCTTAAGTCTCAACATCCGGCGATGTTCAGCCTTTCGGCTCGGGAAGATCGTCTCCCGAACCGGACCTGAGTCCACTGAAATTGCCCCGTCGATCTGAGTAAAGACGAGCGTACCTTGAGCATTTTCGCCAATGGTGCCTACTATTTGATACGTGCTCGGGTTGCGCGAGATCGGTGCAGTTCTTCTCGGTGTCCATCAGGCACAGGGTGGCGTAGATGTTCCTTCGCCGGGAAAACATCGGTAAGGTAGGGGTCAGAATTCGAGACCCGCGAGGAGTAGTGATGAGCGAGGCGTTGTCCATCCACCATGACCAGGCTGGTCATCAGTTCGAGACCAATGTGGACGGTCATCGTGCCTACCTGACCTATATGGATCTGGGGAAACAGACCCTGGATATCTACCGCACCTTCGTGCCCAACGCCTTGCGTGGCCGAGGCATCGCGGCTGCCCTCACCGAACGGGCGTTGCAGTACGCCGATGAAATGGGTTACACGGTCATTCCTTCGTGCTCCTACGTGGAGCGTTATATGGAGCGCCATCAGCGGCGCACCGCCAAGATCTGACTGACCTCACCGCACACACAAAAACGCCGGGCAATGCCCGGCGTTTTTTATGCCTGAGAAACGGCTGTCAGCCGCGCTGACGTTTCGGCAGGACATCCTTGAGCTTGGCGTGCATGCTGCGCAAGGTGTTTTCGGTAGCGGACCAGTCGATGCACGCATCGGTGATCGATACGCCGTATTGCAGGTCGGCGAGGTCTTTCGGGATCGCCTGGCAGCCCCAGTTCAGATGACTCTCGACCATCAGGCCGATGATCGACTGGTTGCCTTCGAGGATCTGGTTGGCAACGTTCTCCATCACCAGCGGTTGCAGGGCCGGATCCTTGTTGGAGTTGGCGTGGCTGCAATCGACCATGATGTTCGGCTTGATCTTCGCCTTGTTCAGCGCCTGCTCGCACAGGGCGACGCTCACCGAATCGTAGTTCGGCTTGCCGTTACCACCGCGCAGCACCACGTGACCGTAGGCGTTGCCCTTGGTGGTGACGATCGACACGCCACCTTCCTGGTTGATGCCCAGGAAACGGTGCGGGCTGGAAACCGACTGCAAGGCGTTGATTGCCACAGTCAGGCCGCCGTCGGTGCCGTTCTTGAAACCGACCGCCGAGGACAGGCCGGAAGCCATTTCGCGGTGGGTCTGGGATTCGGTGGTCCGTGCGCCGATGGCCGACCAACTGATCAGGTCCTGCAGATACTGCGGGGAGATCGGGTCGAGGGCTTCAGTGGCAGTCGGCAGGCCTTTCTCGGCCAGGTCCAGCAACAACTGGCGACCGATGTGCAGACCGTCCTGGATCTTGAACGAGTCATCCAGGTATGGGTCGTTGATCAGGCCTTTCCAGCCGACGGTGGTCCGTGGCTTCTCGAAGTAAACGCGCATGACCAGATACAGGGTGTCCGACACTTCTGCCGCCAGCACTTTCAGGCGATCGGCATATTCGTGGGCAGCCTTGATGTCGTGGATCGAGCAGGGGCCGATCACCACGAACAGACGATGGTCAGTGCCATCGAGAATGTTGCGGATGACTTCGCGACCCTTGGTGACGGTGCGCAGGGCAGCGTCGCTCAGAGGGATATCACGCTTGAGCTGATCAGGAGTGATCAGGGTCTCGTTGGAAGCGACGTTCAGGTCGTTGATCGGTAAATCAGCCATCGTTTACTCGTCAGGTCACGGGTGCCGGCCGCCAGCGATCCCCGCGCGGCGGAGCACAGCGGATTTAAGCGCGTCGGGGAGCCGAACCTTATCGCGTTAGGCGCCTGCTAGACAATGGGCAAGTAACTGTTCAGTCCGGCACTGGCTGCGCAAAAGCTTTGCGAACGGTGTCGTGAGAGAACTCGTCGGCGTGTTGTTCGACCCATTGCAGGGCCAGGGCCTGAATATCCTGGAGATCGTCGTGGGCATCGTTGAGTCGGCAATAGCGTTCGATCTGACACACCTGTTCACCCATTCGCGCACTGAACAGCGTCTGTTCGTCGGTGAAGGCGATGCCCACCAGATAGCCTTTTTTACGTCGCAGGCACCAGGCCACGTAGCCCGGATAACAGATGTCGGCGTTGAGAGTCGGCATGCGTACCTGCAAGGCGGTGCCATGGCGCCAGGCACGGTGGTAATTGCAAGCGATGCCGCCGAGGCTGATAGTGTGCAGCCGTTGACGCGAAATACACTCCGGTGTGAGCAAGGTCAATTCAACGGGCACATCATCCGGATGAGGAATAAACCGTCCCATGAGCACAGACTCCCTGTGTCGGCCATTTGACATTGTTTCCCCCAGTATAGTGGTCGAATCGCAGCTGACCGATTTCGACGCCGACCAACGGCTGCTGGCGATGGACGGCGTTTCGCTGGTGATCTTCACCAGCGTTGGCTGCGCCAGTTGTCGCTATGCCCGCGAAGTGTTGCCGGGGTTCGACTTGACCGTCGATCGCGTGTGCTGGATCGATGCCGGTGACAACGGCGGACTGGTCGAGCGTTATCAGGTCTTTCATTTGCCGGCGCTGTTTGTGGTGCGCGACGGCGAGTTTTTTGGGGCAGTGCACACGCGCCTGAATGTCGATGAGCTGAACGCAGCCGTGGCGCAGGCGCTGGGTCGAATTGCAGAGGAGTTGCCGTGATGGGAGCAGTCAACAAACCGGTGGTGGGGGTCATTGGCACCGGTGCCATCGGAGGGTTCTACGGGGTGATGTTGGCCCGGGCCGGGTTCGATGTGCACTTTCTATTGCGCAGTGAATTTTCAACAGTCGCCGAGCGCGGCTTGCAAGTGGACAGTGCCGTGCATGGCGCATTGACGCTGAACCCGGTGCAGGCCTATTCGTCGGCAGAAGACATGCCGCCCTGCGACTGGCTGCTGGTCGGCGCCAAGACCACCAGCAATGCCGGGCTGGCACCGTCGATCATTCAGGCGGCGAAACCCGACGCGAAAGTGCTGTTGTTGCAAAACGGCCTCGATGTCGAAGACAGCTTGCGTGCATTGCTGCCCGATTCCCTGCATTTGCTGGGCGGCTTGTGCCTGATCTGCGTCCACCGTGAAGGGCCGGGGCAGGTCACTCACCAGGCGCTGGGGGCGGTGAACGTCGGTTATCACAGCGGCCCTGCACCGGATGAAGCGGCGCGCATGGCGATCGTCGAGGAGGGCGCCGGCCTGTTTCGGGCCGCCGGTCTCGACTCCCAGGCGATGCCGAACCTGCATCAGGCGCGCTGGCAGAAGCTGGTGTGGAACATTCCCTACAACGGGCTTTCGGTGTTGCTCGGTGCCGGCACCACGCCATTGATGGCCGACACTGACAGCCGCGCATTGATTCAGGCGCTGATGGCTGAAGTGGTGCAGGGCGCCAAGGCCTGCGGCCACGACATGCCGCCCGGTTACGCCGAATACCTGTTCATGATGACCGAGAAAATGCCCGACTATTGGCCGAGCATGTACCACGACTTTTTGCACAAGCGACCGCTGGAACTGGAGGCGATCTACGCTCGTCCTTTGGCGGCGGCAAAAGCGGCAGGCTGCGAGTTGCCGCGTATCGAGTCGTTGTATCGCACATTGAGCTTTATCGATCGGCGCAACGTGTAAACCGGTCGCACGGGGGGAAAGGCATGGCCAAGAATATCGATGACAAACTGGTGCTGGCGATTTCGTCCCGTGCCCTGTTCGACCTGAGCGAAAGTCACAAGGTGTATGAGTCGAGTGGCGTGGAGGCCTACCGGCAATATCAGATCGATCACGAAGACGAAATTCTCGCACCGGGCGATGCCTTTCCGCTGGTGGAAAAACTGCTCAACCTCAATAGTCGCCTCGGCCGCGCCCGGGTCGAGGTGATTCTGGTGTCGCGCAACAGTGCAGACACCGGCCTGCGCGTTTTCAATTCCATTGGTCATTACGGCCTGGCGATTTCCCGTGCTGCGTTTGTCGGCGGGCGCAGTCCTTATCCGTACCTGAAGGCTTTCGGTTGCGACCTGTTTCTCTCCACCCATGCCGAAGACGTGCGCGCCGCACTGGATGCCGGTTTTGCGGCGGCGACCATTCTGTCCGGCGGCGCCAGCCGTGCGGCCAGCGATGAATTGCGCATCGCCTTCGACGGGGACGCGGTGCTGTTTTCCGACGAGTCGGAGCGGGTTTATCAATCCGGTGGCCTCGAAGCCTTCCAGGCCAAGGAGCGTGAATCCGCGCGCGAACCGTTGCGCGGCGGTCCGTTCAAGGGCTTCCTCGCGGCACTCAATCTGTTGCAGCGCGAATTCTCCGATGAGGAATGCCCGATCCGTACGGCACTGGTCACTGCGCGTTCGGCTCCGGCCCACGAGCGGGTGATTCGCACCTTGCGTGAGTGGGACATTCGTCTGGACGAATCGCTGTTTCTCGGTGGCTTGAACAAATCGGCGTTCCTCGAAGCCTTCGCCGCCGACGTGTTTTTCGACGATCAGGCCGGCCACTGCGAGCTGGCCCGGGAAGTCGTGGCAACCGGTCACGTACCCCACGGCATCAGCAACGAACCGGCGGTCTAGAGCGCGCGTGGTTCAAGACGTTGCGTCGCACGTCGTACTCGCGAAGGCACTGCTAAGCTGAATCAAATCTCCGCCATGTTGGCACGCGAGGAGGTCATATGATTCGTTCGATGCTGTATGCCACTGACCTCGGTCTGTACGCACCGTTAGTGATGCAGCATGCCTTGGCAATGGCACGAACGTTCAATGCCGATCTGTACGTGGTGCACGCGGTGGAGCCCATGGGGCTGTTTGCCGAATCGGTGTTGCAGAGCTATCTCGACGAACAGGCATTGAACGAATTCCACAGTCAGGGTCTGAAAACCGTTATCGCCAATATCGAGCAACGGGTGCTCGACAGCTTTCGTGAAGAGCTGGGGGACGAGGGCGAGCAGGACCTGCAGCGGATACGCGCGGTACGGGTGCTGCAGGGCGATCCGTCACAGGTGATTCTCGATCAGGTGCAGAAACTCTCTGTCGATTTGCTGATCGTAGGAAGTCACAGCCATGGGGTCGGGGCGGAGACACCCCTGGGGCGAACGGCAGCACGGCTGCTGCAATTGTCCAAGGTGCCGGTTTATCTGGTGCCGTTGGTGGAGCGTCGGCGTCGGGAGGATCGCTGAAGCAGGAATAATGGCCCTTTGATAAAAAAGTTCTAGATTTATTATTCAAACCATTAATATAGTTATATATCGTCGCTGATGCCCGTGGCGTCTACCTGCTTTGAGGGATTCATATGAAGCTTCAACAATTGCGCTACATCTGGGAAGTGGCGCACCACGACCTCAACGTTTCCGCTACAGCCCAAAGCCTCTACACATCGCAACCGGGCATCAGTAAACAAATCCGTCTGCTGGAAGACGAACTGGGCGTCGAAGTATTCGCCCGCAGCGGCAAGCACCTGACCCGCGTCACCCCGGCCGGCGAGCGCATCATCACCACTGCCGGTGAGATTCTGCGCAAGGTCGAAAGCATCAAGCAGATCGCTCAGGAATTCTCCAACGAGAAGAAGGGCACCCTGTCGATCGCCACCACTCACACCCAGGCGCGTTATGCACTGCCGCCGGTGATCAGCAACTTCATCAAGCAATACCCGGACGTGGCGCTGCACATGCACCAGGGTTCGCCGATGCAGATCGCCGAAATGGCCGCTGACGGCACCGTCGATTTCGCCATCGCCACTGAAGCGCTGGAGCTGTTCGGCGATCTGGTGATGATGCCGTGCTACCGCTGGAACCGTTGCGTGGTCGTGCCTCAGGGCCACCCGCTGACCAAGCTGCCGAAGCTGACCCTCGAAGCGCTGGCCGAATACCCGATCGTGACTTACGTGTTCGGTTTCACCGGCCGTTCGAAACTCGACGAAGCCTTCAGCCATCGTGGCCTGACGCCGAAAGTGGTGTTCACCGCTGCCGACGCCGACGTCATCAAAACCTATGTGCGCCTGGGGCTGGGCGTGGGCATCGTGGCGAAAATGGCAGTCGACACCAAACTCGATAACGATCTGGTGGTGCTCGATGCCAGCGAGCTGTTCGAGTCCAGCGTGACCAAGATCGGTTTCCGTCGTGGCACTTTCCTGCGCGGCTTCATGTGCGACTTCATTGAAAAATTCGCGCCGCACCTGACCCGCGATGTCATGGCCAAGGCCATTCAGTGCCACAACAAGCAAGAACTGGAAGAGCTGTTCGAAGGCGTCGAACTGCCGGTCCACTAAGCCCCTGTCACCAAGCGCCTGTCTACAGCACCTCGGTGACAGCAAACTGTTGCCGGGTGCCTGCCACCAGAATCTCCACCTCGTCACCCTCGAACTTGCCCAGCAGGCTTTTGCCCAGCGGCGAGCGCGGGGTGATGACGGTAATCGGCTGACCCACCACGTCGACTTTCAAGCCCGCGGCATCCGGCGCGAGAAACAGCCATTGCTCGCGACCTTTTTCGTCTTCCAGACCAAGCAGGGCGCCGACTTCAATCCCTCGCTGATCGTCGTATGCACGCAGCGTCAGGTTCTGGCACAGCGCCAGCGAGTGACGAATCTCCTCGACCCGTTTTGCCTGGCCCGCCGCCAGGTACGAAGCCTCAAGTCCCAGGGTGTCGTACTTGTTTTCGGCGATGTTCTCTTCGTGGGTCGCAGTTTCGTAAGCGGTTTGCGCCGCGCGTTCGGCGATGTCGAGGTCGGCGCGCAGCCTGTCGAGAATCAGTTGGTGAACCGTCTGTTTATTCATGATCAATCGCAGAATTGCAGGACATTGGCGCGGCTTTTTTCGCTCGGGGCCGTCTGATCCTGTTGCAGCCAGAACTGGCATTTGGGATTCGACAGATTGCGTGTGTTGCCTCGGGCCTGATCCAGGCGTGCCTGTTGTTCGTTCTTGCGCAGGTTTTCTTCGTACTGCTCGAACAGGCGGTTTTGTGGCTCAGGTTCTGGCTGTGGCTGGGCGGCCACCGCAGGCTTGCTCAGTTGTTGTACCGCCTGCGCCACCGGCTGCAACTGATGGCTGAAGAGAGACGAGGCGAGCCAGCACGTCAGCGCAATGGCCAGGAAACCAAGCCACAAACCCAGCGCAATGCTGCCGGTCAATTGCAGCACGCTAAGCTGAACAGGCAAGGGGCGACGGGGATTGGGACGATAGGGCATGGCTGCCTCCTGGCGGATGAATGCGGGCGAGTGGCGATTGTCGCACGAAGATTAATTGCCGTCGGCTCTTCTGCATGGAGACATTTATGCGGACAATCGGCGCTTTTGCCAACGGGAGCCTTGAATGCCGCAACCGATAACCCGCTGGGACATTTTTTGTACGGTCGTCGACAACTACGGCGACATCGGCGTGACCTGGCGTCTGGCCCGGCAACTGGTCAGTGAACATGCAATGACGGTGCGACTGTGGGTCGATGACCTGCGCGCCTTCGAGCGCATCTGCCCGGAAATCGACATCCATCTTGACCAGCAAAGGCAGCAGGGTGTCGAAGTCCGACACTGGTCGGCTGAATGGCCGGAAACGGACGCCGCCGACGTAGTGATCGCCGCGTTTGCCTGCCAGTTGCCGAGTCTCTACATGGACGCCATGGCCGCGCGGCAGAAGCCGCCGTTGTGGATGAACCTCGACTACCTCAGTGCCGAAGACTGGGTGGTCGGTTGCCACGGTCTGCCGTCAGTGAAGTACAAGTCGGTGCAGAAGTACTTTTTCTTTCCGGGATTCCAGCCGGGGACCGGTGGCCTATTGCGTGAGAGCGGTTTGCTGGAGCGGCGCCAGCAGTTTCAGCAGGATCCCGAGGCGCAGCGACAATTCCTGCACGGTCTGGGGATCGTTCCTGTGCCCGGTGCGCAGTTGATTTCGCTGTTTGCCTACGAGAATGCCGGACTCGCCAGTTGGCTGGATGTACTCGCCGCTGACTCGACGCCCACTCATCTGCTGGTGCCGGAAGGGCGGATTCTTGGTGATGTCGCGCGCTGGCTCGGTGTCGAGTCACTGTCGGTCGGCGACTTCAATGTGCGTCAGGCGCTGACCGTGCAGGTGCTGCCGTTCGTCCGTCAGGATCAATATGACCAATTGCTCTGGTGCTGCGATTTCAATGCGGTGCGCGGCGAGGACTCGTTTGTTCGGGCGCAATGGGCGGGGCGTCCGATGCTATGGCACATCTATCAGCAGGACGAAGACATCCATCTCGACAAGCTCGACGCCTTCCTTGCGCTCTACACAAAGCGCCTTTCGCCCGTAGCTGCCGAGGCGATGAACGGTCTCTGGCGCGCCTGGAGTGCCGGGCAGCCTATCGGCGATCACTGGCTCGAGGCCCGAAAACACTGGCCTGCACTGCAGGAAAATGCCCGCGCGTGGTGTCTGGAACAGGCCTCCCAGGCGGATCTTGCGACGGCGCTGGTACAGTTTTACCGAAATTGGATATGATACGCGGCCTAGATTTTTGTAAATCCCATCCAAATTCGGATATTCGCAATGAAAACTGGTAAAGAACTCAAACCCGGTACCGTGATCCGTATCGACAACGATCCTTGGCTGGTTCAGAAAGCTGAATTCACCAAGTCGGGCCGTAACAGCGCGATCATGAAGACCAAGCTGAAGAACCTGCTGACCGGTTACAAGACCGAAACCGTTTACGGTGCGGACGACAAGCTGGACGACGTGATCCTGGATCGTAAAGAAGCGACCCTGTCCTTCATCAGCGGTGACTCCTACACGTTCATGGACACCACCGACTACACCATGTACGAGCTGAACGCCGAAGACATCGAAAGCGTTCTGCCATTCGTGGAAGAAGGCATGACCGACGTTTGCGAAGCCGTATTCTTCGAAGGCCGTCTGGTTTCCGTAGAGCTGCCGACCACCATCGTGCGTCAGGTCGACTACACCGAAGGTTCCGCTCGCGGTGACACTTCCGGCAAGGTGATGAAGCCTGCCAAACTGAAGAACGGTACCGAGCTGTCGGTTGCTGACTTCATCGAAATCGGCGACATGATCGAGATCGATACCCGCGAAGGCGGTTCCTACAAAGGCCGTGCCAAATAAGCACTGTTTTTTGCGGAAAGAAAAAGCCCGACCATTGAGTCGGGCTTTTTTGTACCTGATGAAAATTACTTCTTCAGGTGTTGCTTCAGTTCTTCCGAAGCCTGCAGCATCGCCGAACGCACCGCCGGCACCTGGCTGACCACGTTGAGCAAACCGTAGTCGTGGATCATGCCGTTGTAGCGTACCGAGGTTACCGGCACGCCGGCTTCGTCGAGTTTACGGGCGTAGGCTTCGCCTTCGTCACGCAGTACGTCGGCCCCCGCAGTCTGTACCAGTGCAGGCGGCAGACCTTTCAACTGTGCGGTGGTGGCCCGCAGCGGCGAGGCGTAGATCTCGTTACGCTGGTTGGCGTCGGTGGTGTAGTTGTCCCAGAACCACTTCATCATGTTGCGGGTGAGGAAGTGCCCCTCGGCATACTGGTTATACGAACCCGTATCGAAATTGGCATCGGTTACCGGCCACAGCAGCACCTGGAATTTGATCGCCGGGGTGCCTTTGTCTTTGGCCATCAGGGCGACGACTGCCGCCATGTTGCCGCCAACACTGTTGCCCGCCACCGCCAGACGTTTGCCGTCGACGTTGATTTCTTTGCCGTGTTCGGCCACCCACTTGGTCGCCGCGTAAGCCTGGTTGATCGCCACCGGGTAATGCGCTTCCGGCGAAGGGGTGTAGTTGACGAACACCGCCGCCGCCCCCGAACCGACCACCAGATCCCGCACCAGACGTTCGTGGGTCGGGAAATCCCCCAGCACCCAGCCACCGCCGTGGAAGAACATGAACACCGGCAGCTCGCCCTTGACTCCGGCCGGCCGGACGATGGTCAGGCTCAACGGTTGGCCATCGACCTGGATGGTCTTCTCGCTGACGTCCGCCTTGGGCAACGTCAGTTTGACCCCGGACTGTGCGCCGGTCAGAACGGCTCGGGCATCCTTGGGTGTCAGCTGTTCCATCGGTTTGCCGGTGCCGGCATTCAGCACATCAAGGAACGCCTGAGTGTTGTGTTCAACCTCCCCGGCAAATGCGCTGTGGATGGACAGAGCGAGAAGGGTACCGGTCAAGACTTTGCTGAAAGTGTTCATGTTCATTTCCTGTACGGGCCTGAGTGTCAGTGATTACACGGTGACGTGCAGACGCACATCGACGTTACCGCGAGTGGCGTTGGAGTACGGGCAGACCTGGTGCGCAGCGTCGACCAGGCTTTGCGCGTCAGCCTGTTCCAGGCCCGGCAGGCTGATGTGCAGGTCGATGTCCAGACCGAAACCGCCAGGAATCTGGCCGATGCCGACGTGAGCGGTGATCGACGAGTCGTCCGGGATTTTGCGTTTGGTCTGGCTGGCGACGAATTTCAGCGCGCCGATGAAGCAGGCTGAGTAACCGGCGGCGAACAGTTGCTCAGGGTTGGTGGCCGCGCCGCCGGCACCGCCGAGTTCTTTCGGGGTGGCCAGTTTGACGTCGAGGATGTTGTCGCTGGAGATCGCACGACCGTCACGGCCGCCGGTGGAAGTTGCGATTGCGGTGTAGAGAGTTTGCATGGTGTGAGCCTCATTAAGTGTGATTTGTTGCGCTAATTGTTTGCGCACTAACTAGGTGCGAAGTAAATGTACTGCGCGAATATTTAGCGCGCAAGATAAATTTTCGAAAAGATCGGCAATTGGCACTTGGATCAGGTGGAGTGGTGATCTCAAGTTTTTGATATATAAGATTTTTTTTAACGTAAGCGAGAGGAAAATTTTTTTCGTGGGTAAGCCGGAAGGGGCGATTCGCCTACAGGCGCAAGGCTGCGCCCGTAGGGAAGGGAAGGTCTTAAGCGAGGCTGTCCTGCAAATGACCCCGCAAGGCCTGCAACTCGGCTTGCAGGTTTTGCAGACGCTCCAGCGTGAAGCCACTGGCACCGAGGATGCATTGTGGAACGGTTCGGGCCTTGTCTTTCAAGGCGCGTCCCTGGGCTGTCAGTTCAACGATCACTACCCGCTCATCCTCACGGCTTCGCGTACGGCTCAGCAAACCTTCACCCTCCAGACGCTTGAGCAGCGGGGTCAGCGAGCCCGGATCGGTCAGCAGGCGCGTGCTGATTTCTCCGACGGTCAAACCATCCTTCTCCCACAGCACCATCATCGCCAGGTATTGCGGATAGGTCAGGCCAAGCGCTTGCAGCAGTGGCTTGTAGACCTTGGTCATCATCAGCGAAGTGGAATGCAGGGCGAAGCAGGCCTGATTATCGAGCAGCAGGTCTTCGCAGTGATCGGAGGTGTTGCGGTCGTTGGTCATGTCGGTGCCTTGAACAGTGATACCGATGAATCTAGCGCTCGAATCTTTAATGCGCCAGACAATTGTGCCCGGTGGCGAATCGGTCAGTGCCGGCCCAACTCTCGTTGCAGGGCCAGATCCCACGGCGGCACTGGGCTGAACCGGGTCTTGAGGTATTCCAGCAACAGGCGGCTGCGGGAGCTGGCCTGCTGTTGTAGCCGCAGCGCGTAAATGCCGGCGCTTTCCGGTTTAGGCAGGCCATTTTCACAGAACAGCGGCAGCAACTCGCCACGCAACAGGTATTCGCTGGCCAGCCAGGTCGGCAGATGCGCAATCCCAAGCCCCGCCAGTGCGCCGCAGACTAAAGCCTCGGCGTTGTTGGCGCTCATGCGCACCCGTGCCGGGCGGTGCAATTGCATCTGTCCGTCCTGCTCGAAACGCCAGGCGAAAGGTGGGGCGAGGCCGTCCCAATCGAGGCCGTCATGCTCGCTCAATTGCGCGGGCTCGCCCGGCACGCCCCGACGCTTCAAGTAGTCGGGGCTGGCGCAGGCAATGCGCACGATGCTCGCCAATGGCGTGGCCACCAGGCGGGTGTCGGCCATCTGTCCGGCACGCAGCACCAGATCGACCTTGCCCAGGTTCGATCCGTCCATGTCGACGAAGCTGTCTATCAGGTGCAGTTGCACGTCGAGTCCTGGATACAGCACCAGAAAATCGGCAATCACCGGGGCCAAATGCCGACGCCCGAATGCCGCCGGCGCATCCACCCGAATCAAGCCTTCCGGCGCGCTGCTTAGAGACACCGCTTCAGCCCGGGCCAGTTGCAACTCCGCCACGATGCGCCGTGCCCGTTCGGCAAACGCAAGACCGGCCGGCGTGGCGCGCACCGCATGAGTACTGCGGATAAACAACTGGCTGCCGACAGCGCTTTCCAGACTGTCGATGCGCCGGGCGACGGCCGAGGGCGTCAGCGGATGTCGCCGTGAAGCAGCAGAAAAGCTGCCGCTCTCCAGCACATCGAGGAACAGTCCGAGTTGTTCGGTCAATTGATTGGGGTTCATCGATCAGCTCAGCGCCTATGCGAATTTGGCAAAGCCATTGTGCGTTGCTATGCGTTTCCGTGTCAGCACCGACTGCGTACGATGCGCTGACTGACGTATGAGGAATGCCGCTGTGATCGATTTTATGCTGTACCTGGTATTTGGCGCCGCCCTCGGCACTTTGGGCGGAATATTCGGCATCGGCGGTGGCTTGATTGCCATTCCGCTGCTGGGCGTGTGGTTCGGGCTTGATCAGCAAATCGCCCAAGGCACGGCGCTGGTGATGGTGGTGCCGAATGTGATGCTGGCGCTGTGGCGTTATCACCAGCGTAACCGCATCGAACTCCGCCATGCGTTGCCGCTGGCAGTGATGGGATTCTGCTTTGCGTGGATCGGCTCAATCTGGGCCGTGGGCATCGACGCACAAACCATGCGCATCGGCTTTGTCGCGTTCCTTGTAGCGTTGTCGGCCTACAACCTGGTGCGCATGTTTGGCGCGCGTCAGGCAGCAACTTCCGAGATGCGTTATTCGTGGCCATGGCTGGGCGTGCTTGGCGCGGCGTCGGGCGCCATGGGCGGCTTGTTCGGCGTCGGCGGGGCGGTGGTGGCGACGCCGGTGTTGACCAGCCTGTTCGGTACCACTCAAGTGGTCGCTCAGGGGCTGTCGCTGGCATTGGCGTTGCCGAGCACCGGCGTGACGCTGGTGACGTACGCGGTGCATCACGAAGTGGACTGGATGATCGGCCTGCCGCTGGCCATTGGCGGGCTGGCCAGCATCAGTTGGGGCGTGAAAGTGGCCCACGCAATGCCGGAAAAACTCCTGCGCGGGCTGTTCTGCGGGTTCCTGGTGCTGTCCGCGGTGATGCTCGCCTTTAAAGTTTGAAGCCTTCGACGATGTGCTCGGCCAGGCATTCGGTGATCGGCGAGGGATTGTTGAGGTTGCGGATCAGCATGATGCTGGCCTCGGGCAACAGTGGCAGATTTTCGGCGGCCCCAAGAATGCGCAGGTCCGGGGTGATCAGGCTTTCCAGCTGCGCGGTGATCGCCAGACCCGCGCTCACCACAGCCATCAACGCCGACAGGCTGGTGCTGTTGTAGGCAATCCGGTATTCGCGGCCCATCGCGTCCAGCGCATTGCAGGCCCACAGGCGACAGAAACAATCACTGTTGAACATCGCCAGCGGCAACGGCGTCTGTTCGTGGGCGCTGAAATTCTGCGCCTCGGCCCAGACAAAACGTTCCTTGCGCAGCAACTGGCCAATCTCGTTGCCCGGCTCGCGCGTGACGATCGACAGATCCAGGTCCGTGCGTTGCAGCAACTGTTTGGTCGACTCGCAATGCACTTCGATCTGGATCAGCGGGTAGAACTGGGCGAAGCGCGACAGGATCCCCGGCAGAAACCGCATCACGTAATCGTCCGGCGTGCCGATCCGCACCGTGCCGACCATGTGCGGCTCGCGCAGGGTGTTGAAAACTTCGCTGTGCAATTTCAGGATGCGCCGCGCGTAACCGAGCAACACTTGGCCCTCGGCGGTCAGGCGCACCTGGCGCCCGTCACGCTCGAACAACTGGCGCTGCAACACATCCTCTTCCAGACGCTTCATCTGCATGCTCACCGCCGATTGGGTGCGGTTGACCATTTCGCCGGCACGGGTAAAACCGCCCTGATCGGCAATCGCGACAAAGGTGCGCAGGACATCGGTATCGATACTCGGGTACGCCGACAATTGATGAATCTCCGTGATGCATGCCATCAGAAACATTCGTTGGATTGATCTTAGCTCCGGCGCGAGACTTGAGCCATCCCTAAAGGAGGGCAACACGATGAAAGGTCAAAAAGTGTATGTGAGCGATGACAGAGTGCCGGTCCATCTGATTTCCGATCTGCTGCACAAGTTTAGCCGCTGGTACGAACTTCACCGCGAACGAGAGTTGCTTGCCAGTCTGAGCGACGAAGCGCTTAAGGACATCGGGGTCAGTCGAGCCGATGTCGAACATGAGTCGGTAAGGCCGTTCTGGGACGATCCGATGCATAAATGATGAGGCCATTGCTACACAAACCCCTTTGCAGTGAGGTAGGTTGCGAGCAGACATGGAGGTACACATGCCCGCGACATTGTCCTTTTCCCTTAAACAGGCTCGACGTCTGGCGCTGGCTGCCCAAGGGTTTCACGGGCGCCAGCCGCCGGCTGTCAAGGCCATGCACCTCAACCGGCTGATCGAACGCCTCGGCCTGTTGCAGATCGACTCCGTCAACGCCGTGGTGCGCTCGCACTACCTTCCGCTGTTCTCCCGTCTCGGTTCCTATTCTGCTGATTTGCTCGACCAGGCTGCCTGGAGTTCGGGGCGGCGTCGTTCGCTGTTTGAATACTGGGGCCATGAAGCGTCGTTGCTGCCGCTGTCGATGTACCCGTTGATGGGCTGGCGCATGCAGCGGGCCAGGCGCGGTGAGGACATTTATCAGCAACTGGCGCGATTCGGCCGTGAGCAACAGGACACCATCCGCCGGGTGCTGGCGTCGGTCCGGGAGCAGGGCGCACTGGGCGCCGGCAGCCTGTCGACCCGCAAGGAAAAGGCCGGGCCATGGTGGGACTGGAGTGCGGAAAAACATGCGCTGGAATGGCTGTTTGCCGCTGGCGAAGTCACCGTGGCCGGACGCCGTGGCTTCGAGCGATTGTATGACTTGCCGGAACGAGTGATTCCGGCCTCCGTGCTGCAACAGCCATTGCCCGATGAGGCCGAGGCGCAGCGCGGTTTGCTGTTGCATGCGGCGCAAGCGCTGGGTGTCGGCACGGAAAAAGACCTGCGTGATTACTTCAGACTGAATCCCTCTGATGCCCGCCCGCGTCTGGCCGAACTGGTCGAGGACGGGCAATTGCTGACCTGCGAAGTCGCCGGGTGGCGGCAAATCGCCTATTGCCTGCCCGAGCCGAAAATTCCGCGCAAGGTTGAGGCCAGTGCATTGCTGTCGCCATTTGACTCACTGATCTGGGAACGCAGCCGGACCGAGCGACTGTTCGATTTTCGCTATCGGCTGGAGATTTACACCCCGCAGGACAAGCGGGTCTACGGCTATTACGTGCTGCCGTTCCTGCACAACGAACGGATTGCGGCGCGGGTTGACCTGCGCGCCGAACGGGCGGCGGGGCGGCTTGCAGTGCATGCGGTGCACGAGGAAGAAACGGGACTGGATGATGCAGGGATGCTGGCACTGGCGCTGAACTTGCGGCGCATGGCGGACTGGTTGGGGCTTGAGCAGGTGCAGCTCAATTGTCAGCGGGAAAGTGCGGGGCGGCTTCGGCTGGCTATGGTCCACATCGGCTGCGACTGAACCGGCCTCATCGCTGGCAAGCCAGCTCCCACAGTGACCGAGTCGTTCAAAAACTGAATGTACGAATTCGATCCTGTGGGAGCCGTGCTTGCCCGCGATGAGGCCCGATCAAACAATGAAGGTTTCCGAACTCAGCGACGAACCTGTTTCAGCGTCTCGGCAATCAGAAACGCCAGCTCCAGCGACTGGTCGGCATTCATTCGCGGGTCGCAATGGGTGTGATAGCGATCCGACAAGCCATCTTCAGTGATCGGTCGCGCGCCACCGATGCATTCGGTGACGTTTTGCCCGGTCATCTCGATGTGGATACCGCCGGCGTAGCTGCCCTCCGCTTCGTGAACCTGGAAGAACTGTTTGACCTCACCAAGAATCTGCGCGAAGTCGCGGGTCTTGTAGCCGCTGCTGGCCTTGATGGTGTTGCCGTGCATCGGGTCGGAGCTCCACAGCACCTGCTTGCCTTCACGCTGTACCGCGCGAATCAGCGCCGGCAGGTGATCGCCGACCTTGTTCGCGCCCATCCGCGCGATCAGGTTGAGGCGACCCGGATCGTTGTCCGGGTTGAGCACGTCGATCAGGCGGATCAGATCGTCAGGGTTCATGCTCGGGCCGACTTTGACACCGATCGGGTTGTTCACCCCGCGCAGGAATTCGACTTGGGCACCGTCGAGCTGACGGGTGCGGTCGCCGATCCACAGCATATGCGCCGAGCAATCGTAGTAATCGTTGGTCAGGCTGTCGCGGCGCACGAAGGCTTCTTCGTAGTTCAGCAGCAGGGCTTCGTGGGCGGTGAAGAAACTGGTTTCGCGCAGTTGCGGCGAGCTGTCCATGCCGCAGGCGCGCATGAACGCCAGGGTTTCATCGATGCGGTCGGCCAGATGGCTGTACTTTTCGGCCAGCGCCGAGTTGGCGATGAAGTCCAGATTCCACTTGTGCACCTGATGCAGGTCGGCAAAACCGCCCTGGGCGAAGGCACGCAGCAGGTTGAGAGTGGCGGTGGACTGGTGATACGACTGCAGCAGACGCTCCGGATCCGGTACGCGGCTGGCGGAGTCGAAACCGATGCCGTTGACGATGTCGCCCCGGTAGGCCGGCAGAGTCACGCCGTCGATGGTCTCGTCGTTGGCCGAGCGCGGCTTGGCGAACTGACCGGCCATGCGCCCGACTTTCACCACAGGGCAGCCGGCGGCGAAGGTCATGACGATCGCCATTTGCAGCAACACTTTAAAGGTGTCGCGGATCTTCGCGGCGGAAAACTCGGCGAAGCTTTCCGCGCAGTCGCCGCCCTGCAGCAGGAACGCCCGGCCCTGGGTGACTTCGGCAAACTGACGACGCAGCTCGCGCGCTTCGCCGGCAAACACCAGCGGCGGGTAGCTGGCCAGCGTCTGCTCGACCTGGCGCAGATGCGCGGCGTCGGGGTATTGGGGTTGTTGCTGGATCGGCAGGGCGCGCCAGCTGTCAGGGCTCCAGGGTTGGCTCATCACGGTCTCTAAGGTTCTACGCACGGACGGCCATGTTAGCAGCAATTAGTGCGTGACCTGCTCCCGCCGCTTCGCCGACAATCGCCGCTTTGCCACGGCACCAAAGCGGTGCCATCGCGTCACCGCGCCCGGTGACCACCAGGAGACGAAATGACTGAGGAGCGCGTCGAGCTGTTGCTCGCCGAGGTACAGGATGAGTTCGGCGTGATTCGCGTGCTGGAAGTGGCCGACTACCGCTTTCTGGAGTTCGGCGATGCGATCGAGCAAAGCTGCGTGTTTACCGCCGACCCGAGCTGGCTGGAGTACGACTACACCCGGGCAATGCTGATTGGTGCGCTGTGCCATGAACAACCGGAGAGTGCGCTGTTTCTCGGCTTGGGCGCGGGGACGCTGACCCAGGCCTGCCTCAAGTTCCTGCCGCTGGAAGATGTCGAAGCCATCGAATTGCGTCCGGATGTACCGCGCCTGGCCATCGAATACCTTGGCCTTGATGATGATCCACGGCTGTACATCCGCGTCGGTGATGCCCTTGAGCTGCTGCCGACCGCTGAACCTGCAGATCTGATCTTCGTCGACCTGTACACCGATGTCGGCCCTGGTGCCGGGCACCTTGCGTGGAATTTCCTCGGTGACTGTCAGAAACGTCTGAATCCCGGTGGCTGGCTGGTGATCAATCAATGGGCCACCGATGACGGCAAACCCTTGGGCGCGGCGCTGCTGCGCGGGCTCTATCACCGGCATTACTGGGAACTGCCGGTGAAGGAGGGCAACGTGATTCTGATCGTGCCGGCGGATCTCGATCAGGTGCTGGACATGCAGGCGCTAACCGCGCGAGCTGAAGCGCTGGCACCGAAGCTGGGATACTCGTTGCAGTCGTTGATCAATTGCATCCGCCCGGCGACCTGAGTTGTCAGTGATGGCCCCTTCGTCGGATCGCCGCCCGGCCCCCAGCCCGCTCCCACAGTTTTAGCGTCGTACACAGGTCTATGAACGACGCGGTTACTGTGGGAGCGGGCTTGCCCGCGAAGGCGCTATGACCGCTACCCATTTCAGATCCCTTTGAAGACACCGGGTCGCCGCTCCACCAGCGAGCGCACACCTTCCTTGGCGTCTTCACTGGCCAGCAACTTTTTAACCAGCGGCGGCAAGCTTTTTGCCGCCGCAGTCTCGCCTTCGTAGCGCGCCTGACGCGCCGACATCAGGGTTGCCTGTACGCCAAGCGGTGCCTGCCGGGCAATCCTTTCGGCCAGTTCGATGGCGCGCGGCAGCAGATCCTCGCTGGCCATGACTTCCTGCACCAGCCCCAGGCGCAAGGCCTCATGAGCGTCGAACTCGTCGCCGGTCAGCAGCCAGCGCATCGCGTTGCCCCAACCGGCGATCTGATGAAAGCGCAGCGTCGCACCCCCGAACGGGAAGATTCCGCGCTGCACTTCCATTTGGGCAAACCGGGTGTTGCTGGCACACAGGTTGATGTCGGCGGCGAGCATCAATTCGATGCCAATGGTCAGGCAATAACCCTGCGCCGCAACAATCACCGGTTTGCTGACCCGGGGGCCGACGAACACGCCCCATGGATCGCAGCCACCGGGCGGTACCTGCCAGCCCTGGGCGAGGGTGGAACTGGCGTTGACCAGATCGAGCCCGGCGGTGAAATGCTCACCGTGTCCGAACACCACCGCCACCCGCGCTTCTTTATCAGCCTCGAATTCACCGTAGGCCAGGGCCAGATCGTTGAGCAGGTCGAGGTCGAAGGCATTGCGCTTGGCGGCGCGGTCCAGGCCGATCAAGTACACGTGACCGTCACGCGCACGGCTCACGCGGCCGGGGCAGGACTGATTCATGGGTGTTTCCTCGCAGGGGAAGAAAGGGTGCAGCGACCGGATGTCGCATGTCGGTGAATCGTTTAAGCGCCATCGCCCGCAGGGCCGGGGTCTTTGAAAAATAGACCTTTGCCCGATTATCCGCAAAACCCCGTTACACAGCGGTGACAACTGTATTTCACCGATAAAAAAAGCTCCCTTTTTGGGCAAATTCCGGTATAGTGCGCGCCGGCCTTTAACCGGGCCGCGTTTAGGTAGCGCAATTCCCCGAAGTCAGCTTCGGCTGCACGTCCGCACTGCGGGCTCTTCCTTGACGATTCTTTTCCATCCATTCGTTTTCGCAAATCCCCGCCGACAAAGCTGCCAGGGCGACTCTTGAGTCTCAACACGGCATGTGCAGCTTTGGAGCATGGGTCTTTGCGGATGCACTTAGAGGCAGACCCATGACCCAGGAAATCGGCGGCTTCGCCGCTCTTGAACTTCATCCCAATATTGTCGCTGCAGTAGTCGCTACCGGCTATGAAGAGCCTTCGGCCATTCAGCAGCAGTCGATCCCGATCATCCTCGCCGGTCACGATATGATTGGTCAGGCGCAAACCGGTACCGGTAAAACCGCTGCCTTTGCCCTGCCTATCCTGCACCGCATTGATCCGTCCAAGCGCGAGCCGCAAGCTCTGATCCTGGCCCCAACTCGTGAGTTGGCGCTGCAAGTTGCAACCGCTTTCGAAACCTACGCCAAGCAAATGCCGGGCGTGACTGTTGTGGCTGTCTACGGCGGTGCGCCGATGGGCCCACAATTGAAAGCAATCCGTAATGGCGCACAGATTGTTGTCGCCACTCCGGGCCGTCTGTGCGACCACCTGCGTCGCGACGAAAAAGTGCTGCAGACCGTGAACCACCTGGTTCTCGACGAAGCAGACGAAATGCTCAAACTGGGCTTCATGGACGACCTCGAAGTCATCTTCAAGGCCATGCCGGAAACCCGTCAGACCGTATTGTTCTCGGCGACCCTGCCGCAATCGATCCGTGCCATCGCCGAGCGTCACCTGCGCGATCCGAAGCACGTGAAGATCCAGAGCAAGACCCAGACTGTTACCGCGATCGAACAGGCTCACCTGTTGGTTCACGCTGACCAGAAGACTTCTGCCGTTCTCAGCTTGCTGGAAGTGGAAGATTTCGACGCTCTGATCATGTTCGTGCGCACCAAGCAAGCGACCCTGGATCTGGCCAGCGCCCTCGACGCCAAAGGCTACAAAGCCGCCGCGTTGAACGGCGACATCGCCCAGAACCAGCGTGAGCGCGTCATCGACTCGCTGAAGGATGGCCGTCTGGACATCGTTGTGGCGACCGACGTTGCCGCCCGTGGTCTGGACGTTCCGCGCATCACCCACGTGTTCAACGTGGACATGCCGTACGATCCGGAATCCTACGTGCACCGTATCGGCCGTACCGGCCGTGCCGGTCGCGAAGGCCGCGCGCTGCTGCTGGTGACGCCACGTGAGCGCCGCATGCTGCAAGTGATCGAGCGTGTAACCGGTCAGAAAGTTGCCGAAGTGCGTCTGCCGGACGCCCAGGCCGTTCTCGATGCCCGCATCAAGAAACTGACCAACAGCCTGTCGCCGCTGGTGGCTGACGCCGAATCGACTCACGGTGATCTGCTGGATCGCCTGACCGCCGACATCGGTTGCACCCCGCGTGCCCTGGCTGCCGCTCTGCTGCGCAAGGCCACCAATGGTCAGGCGCTGAACCTGGCAGCGATCGAGAAGGAACGTCCACTGGTGCCGAACAGCGCGCCACGTGGCGACCGTCCTGAGCGTTCCGGTGATCGTCCGGACCGTGGTGATCGTGAGCGTCGTGCGCCAATGCCTTTGGGCGAAGGCCGTGCCCGTTGCCGTACCGCGCTGGGCGCGCGTGACGGTATCGCGGCGAAAAACCTGCTGGGCGCCATCCTCAACGAAGGTGGTCTGGCACGTGAAGCCATCGGTCGCATCCAGGTGCGTGACAGCTTCAGCCTCGTCGAGCTGCCGGAAGAGGGTCTGGACAAACTCCTGACCAAGCTGAAGGACACTCGCGTTGCCGGCAAGCAGTTGAAGCTGCGTCGCTACCGCGAAGATTGATCCGCCCTTGGGCTGATTGATCGAACATAAAAAATCCCCGACTGGTTCGGGGATTTTTTTTGCCTGCAATTCGGGCATCAGCCGAAGCGGTAGATGTCCATGCCCAGCGCGCCCATGGTGAAGCCTTGATGGGCAATGCTGAAATCACCGCCGGCACCTCGGGCGAAGTACAGCGGCAGCAGGTGTTCATCACTTGGATGGCTGCGCACGGCGTTCGGTGCCTGATGGCGGTAATCGTGCAGGGCGGCTTCATCGTTGGCCGCAAGCTTGTCGACAATCCAGTCACGAAAGTCCCGGGCCCAGGGCTCGACGCTTTCCGGGCCGGCGTGCCAGTCCAGTTCCCGCAGGTTGTGGGTGATGCTGCCGGAGCCGATCAACAAAATGCCTTGATCGCGCAGGCTGGCCAGCGCTTGGCCGACGCGGTTCTGCAGCGCCGGGCCACCTCGGCTGGGCAGGGAAACCTGAACCACCGGTATATCCGCCTGCGGATACATCAGCGACAGTGGCACCCACACGCCGTGATCGAACGGTCGTTGCGGATCGAGACGCGCCGGCAGGTTGTTGGCGGTTAGCAAGTCGGCGACCTCGCGAGCCAGTTGAGGATCGCCCGGAGCTGGATACTGCACCTCAAACAGCGCGCGGGGAAAACCGCCGAAGTCGTGCCAGGTTTCCGGTTGCGGATGGCTGCTGACCAGCAGTTCATGACTTTCCCAATGGGCGGAAACGATGACGATGGCTTTCGGACGTGGCAGTTCGGCTGCCAGTCGTGCCAGGGCCGGGCCGCTGGCGCCGGGTTCCAGCGCCAGCATGGGTGAGCCGTGAGAGATAAACAGGCTGGGAAACATGGAAGGGTTCCTGAGCGTTAAGATGGCTCATCTTCAGTCAGTTCATTGATCTAATTCCAATATAAGTTTTAACGCCTTTTGATCGAATTCTTGGGAGGATGCATGCAGCCGGAGTTTTGGCACAAGAAGTGGGAATCGAACCAGATCGGCTTTCACCAGCGTCAGGTGAATCCGTATTTGCAGCGGCACTGGCCCGATCTGGCCATCCCGGCGCAGGCACGTGTGCTGGTGCCGTTGTGTGGGAAAAGCCTGGATCTGCTGTGGCTCGCCGGCCGGGGCTATCAGGTGCTCGGCGTCGAGCTGTCGGAGAAGGCCGTGGAAGACTTTTTCCTTGAGCAGCAATTGCAGCCGCAGGTGAGCGAGCAGGGCGACTTCAAGATTTATCGCGCCGGCGCGATCGAGTTGTGGTGCGGGGATTTCTTCTTGCTGACGGCGGCTGACGTGGCCGGTTGCACCGCCTTGTACGACCGGGCGGCGGTGATTGCCTTGCCGCCGTCGATGCGCGAACGTTATGCAGCGCACTTGCAGGGCCTATTGCCGACTTGCCGAGGGCTGCTGGTGACGCTGGATTACGACCAGTCGCAGATGCCTGGGCCGCCCTTTTCCGTGGACGATGCCGAAGTGCAGCGTTTGCTGGGCCGTGTCTGGCGCGTCGAGATGCTGGAAGAACAGGACGTGCTCGGTGATAGCTGGAAGTTCGTGCAGGCCGGCGTAACTCGGCTGGAAGAGCGGGTGTACCGGATTTCCGGGCAGTAATCGACAGGCAAAAAAAGGCCCGCATCACTGCGGGCCTTCTCATGGTTGCGCCGGTTTGATCAGCCGCGACGACGCAGGGCGTCGATACGCTCTTCCAGCGGCGGGTGGCTCATGAACATGCGGGCGAACCCTTGTTTGATGCCACCGTTGATGCCGAAGGCGTTCAGGGTGTCAGGCATGTGCACCGGCAGGCCCTGTTCGGCGCGCAGACGTTGCAAGGCGTTGATCATTGCGCCCGTACCGGCCAGACGTGCACCGGCATCGTCGGCACGGAACTCGCGTTTGCGCGAGAACCACATCACGATTGCGCTGGCCAGAATGCCCAGTACCAGTTCGGCGAAGATGGTCGCGATGTAGTAGGCCATGCCCTGGCCTTCTTCGTTTTTGAAGATCACCTTGTCGACGAAGTTGCCGATGATCCGCGCGAAGAACATCACGAACGTGTTCACCACGCCCTGGATCAGCGCCAGGGTGACCATGTCGCCGTTGGCCACGTGGCCGATCTCGTGGGCCAGCACGGCCCGCACTTCGTCTTCCTTGAAGCGCTCGAGCAAGCCCTGGCTGACCGCGACGAGAGCGTCGTTCTTGTTCCAGCCGGTGGCGAAGGCGTTGGCTTCGTAGGCCGGGAAAATCCCGACTTCGGGCATCTTGATCCCGGCTTCCCGGGACAGTTGCTCGACGGTTTGCAGCAGCCATTGTTCGTGGCGAGTGCGTGGCTGGGTGATGACCTGGGTGCTGGTGCTCATCTTCGCCATCCACTTGGAGATGAACAGCGAGAACAGGGAACCGGCGAAACCAAAGACTGCACAGAAAACCAGCAGCTGATTGAGGTTGAGGTCAACCCCGTTGGCCGCCATGAACCCGTTGAAGCCGAAAAGGCTCAGGGTGATGCTGGCTATCAGCACGACCGCCAGGTTAGTGGCCAAGAACAGCAGGATGCGCATCATGGTTGTAGAAATCTCCTCAAGCTAAAGATGTAGCGTACTGCGGGGTATATAAGGTGCGGCACCTGGCGATTCAACCGAGTGACTATTTCAAACTGTGTCCTACACCGGATTCGCCGGGCATGGGACATTTCCCACTGCCGAAACCGTTATGGATGACAGGCACGCGGCAACCGGTCTCATTGCCTCAGGCACGCATGATTCATATGAGTCGCAAGTGTAGAAGGTGCTGGAGGAGGGGTGGAGCAGAAGTGTTGCTGAATCAGACAGTGCGCAACGTTCGGGCCGTTGCGCACTGAGCGCCGGTTACTGGCGGTAGGACTTGAGGAAGTTGCCGATACGACCGATGGCCATGTCCAGGTCATCGACCCGCGGCAGGGTGACCACGCGGAAGTGGTCAGGCCACGGCCAGTTGAACGCCGTGCCTTGCACCACCAGCAGCTTCTCGGAGAGCAACAGGTCGAGCACGAATTTCTCGTCGTTGTGGATCGGGCAGACTTTCGGGTCGATCTTCGGGAACGCGTACAGCGCGCCCATCGGCTTCACACAGCTTACGCCGGGAATGTCGTTGAGCAATTCCCAGGTCCGGTTGCGCTGTTCCAGCAGGCGACCTTGCGGCAGCACCAAGTCGTTGATGCTCTGATAGCCGCCCAGAGCGGTCTGGATCGCATGCTGACTCGGCACGTTGGCGCACAGGCGCATGTTGGCCAGCATGTCGATGCCTTCGATATAGCTGTGGGCGTTGTGTTTCGGCCCGGAAATGGCGATCCAGCCGGAACGGAAACCCGCCACGCGATACGACTTGGACAGACCGTTGAAGGTCAGGCACAGCAAGTCCGGGGCCAGCGAGGCGGTGCAAATGTGTACGGCGTCGTCGTAGAGGATCTTGTCGTAGATCTCGTCGGAGAACACCACCAGATTGTGCTGGCGGGCCAGTTCGAGCATGCCCAGCAGCACTTCCTTCGAATACACCGCGCCGGTCGGGTTGTTCGGGTTGATTATCACCATCGCCTTGGTGTTCGGGGTGATCTTGGCCTTGATGTCGGCCAGGTCCGGGAACCAGTCGGCACCTTCGTCGCACAGGTAATGCACCGCGTTACCGCCGGCCAGGCTCACGGCTGCCGTCCACAGCGGGTAGTCCGGCGCCGGCACCAGCACCTCGTCGCCGTTGTTGAGCAGCGCCTGCAGCGACATCACGATCAGCTCGGACACGCCGTTGCCCAGGTAGATATCTTCGATGCCGACACCTTCGACCTGTTTCTGCTGGTAGTACTGCATCACCGCCTTGCGCGCGCTGAACAGGCCTTTGGAATCGCTGTAGCCCTGGGCGGTCGGCAGGTTGCGGATCACATCCTGGAGAATTTCGTCCGGCGCTTCGAAACCAAAGGGCGCCGGGTTGCCGATGTTCAGCTTGAGGATGCGATGGCCTTCCTCTTCCAGGCGTTTGGCGTGCTTGAGCACCGGGCCGCGAATGTCGTAGCAGACGTTGGCGAGCTTGTTCGATTTGCTGAACTGCATGGCGATGTGATCCCGAAAATGAACGATCCAGGCGGCGGGTGGACAACCGTGCTGGGAATCCTGCGTCTTCACACAGGCAGGTGTCTTGGGCGGCGGTTTCCAACAATCCGTTTGAATGCGCAGGAACCCGCTGCCAGACTGGCGTGTGACGAGGCGCAATCATACGTGCCGCCCGATCCGTGGAAAAGGTACAGATCGGGCTTTTTCAGCCGCTGAGGTGTGATGATGGAAAAGATTGAAAAGACCCTGGAAGAATGGCGGGCGATGCTCGACCCCGAGCAGTTCAACGTGTGCCGCCTGAGCGCCACCGAGCGGCCGTTCTCCGGCAAGTACAACGCCACCAAGACCGATGGCGTCTACCACTGCATCTGCTGCAACGAGCCGCTGTTCGACTCCAGGACCAAATTCGACTCCGGCTGCGGCTGGCCAAGCTTCTACGCGCCGATCGGCGACAACGCCATGACCGAAATCCGTGACACCAGCCACGGCATGATCCGCACCGAAGTGAAATGCGCCAGGTGCGATGCGCACCTGGGCCATGTGTTCCCTGACGGCCCGCCGCCGACTGGTCTGCGTTACTGCATCAACTCGGTGTGCCTGGACCTGGTGCCGCGCGAGTAACCGAAATAGGCGATCCACGGGTCGCCTTTCGAATAATTAAATTGCACACAATTCAATTGCTCGCTATTTTTGCCGCCTATCCATTTTTCAAGAGTGCGCACCATGAGCGATAACCTGCTGAACATTCCGTGCACCACCATCAAAGGCGAGCAAAAGACCCTCGCCGACTTCGCCGGCAAGGCAGTGCTGGTGGTCAATACCGCCAGCAAATGCGGTTTTACCCCGCAGTACAAAGGCCTTGAGGAGCTGTGGCAGACCTACAAGGATCAGGGCCTGGTGGTATTGGGTTTTCCGTGCAATCAGTTCGGCAAGCAGGAGCCGGGTAACGAGGGCGCCATCAGCGAGTTTTGCGAGCTGAACTACGGGGTCAGCTTCCCGCTGTTCAAGAAGATCGAAGTCAACGGTGCCGACGCGCACCCACTGTTCGTGCAATTGAAGAAACGCGCGCCAGGCGTGCTGGGCTCCCAGGGCATCAAGTGGAACTTCACCAAATTCCTGATCGGCAAGGACGGCCAGTTGGTCAAGCGCTTCGCCCCGGCTACCAAGCCGCAGGATCTGAGCCGCGAGATCGAAGCCCTGCTCAAATGAACAGCTTGTCCGCCGATTCGCTGAAGCTCGACAGCCAGCTGTGTTTCAAGTTGTATGCCGCTTCGCGGGCGGTGATTCGTGCTTACAAGCCGATGCTCGAACAGCTCGGCCTGACCTACCCGCAATACCTGGCGATGCTGGTGTTGTGGGAATGGCAGCAAACCGTGCCGGAGCAACCCACGGTCAAGGCGCTGGGTGAGCGTCTGGCACTGGATTCCGGCACGCTGACGCCGCTGCTAAAGCGTCTGGAGCAACTGCAGCTGGTCCAGCGTCAGCGCTCGGCCCGGGACGAGCGTGAAGTACATCTGAGCCTCACACCTCAGGGGCAAGCGCTGCGTGAACAGGTCGGGCCGTTGAAAGCACGGCTGCTGTGCGACAGCGGGGTGGATCTGGACCGGCTCAATGACTTGCGCGACGGTCTCGATCACCTGCTGGGGCAGATCAAGGCACTGTCGTAGTCGGAATCCACTGATCCAGCAGCGCCGCCAGCTCTTCACGGCGAAACGGCTTGGCCAGATAGTCGCTCATGCCCGCCGCCCTGCAGCGTTCGCGTTCCTCGGACATGGCGTTGGCGGTCAGGGCGACAATCGGCAGATGCGGCCAGCGGCCGCTCTGGCGAATCTGGCGACTGGCTTCGTAGCCGTCCATCACAGGCATGTTGCAGTCCATCAGCACCAGATCGAAATCGTCGTGCTCCAGCTGATCCAGCGCTTCCACACCATGGGCGGCGACGACCACTTCGCAGCCGAGTTTCCCCAGCATGCCCTTGGCCACCAACTGGTTGACCGGGTTGTCCTCCACCAGCAGCACCCGACCGCGTCGCTGCGACGGCACGCTTTCGAGGCGCGCGCGGTCGATGGTGGAGAGGTCCGGCAACAGCGTCCGGCGCAGATTCTGATACAGCGCGTTGCGGGCCAGTGGTCGCGCCTGCTGCTGCAACGGCGCGAGGGCCGTGGCTTCCTCACCCGGCATGAAACTTCCGTAAGCGGTTACCAGCAGAATCGGCGCCGTCATCGCCGGGCGCAGGCCGAACAGGCATTCGGGGCAGTCGGTGATGATGACATCGGGGGACAGGCCAAGCAGTGGATCGTCGAGGGTTCGCTGCTCGTAGGTCAGCCCCCAGACCGGCAGCAGACTTTCCAGCAGCTCTGCCAGCCCGCTGACCGCGCTGGTGATTGCCAGCACCTTGCCGTGCAACGGTGGCGGAATCACCGCGCGGGTGTGGCAGGGCAATGGCAGTTCGGCGCAGAACTGACTGCCGAAACCCACTTCGGAACTGATGGTCAGGCGCCCCTGCATGGCTTCGCACAGGTTATGGGTCAGTGCCAGGCCGAGCCCGGTGCCGCCGTACTGGCGGGTGATGCCGGCCCCCGCCTGGGTGAACGGCTGGAAAATCTTCACCTGCGCTTCCTGGGCGATGCCGATGCCGGTGTCGCAGACTTCGATCCGGACACCGTCCTTCCAGGTAGACAAGCGCACGTCGACCCGGCCGAAGCGAGTGAATTTCAGGGCATTGGACAACAGATTGCTGACGATCTGCCTGACCCGGGTCGGATCGCCGAGCACCAGTGCCGGGAAGTACGGATCGATCAGGCAAGTCAGCTCGACACTCGGCGCCGCGTTCTGCGACAGCAGGTTGGCGGTGTCTTCGATCAGCGAACCGAGATCGAACGGAATATGCTCGAGCTCCAGTTGCCCGGCATCGAATTTCGACAGGTCGAGAATATCGTTGAGCAGTTCCACCAATACCTTGCCAGAGTCGTGAGCGATGGACAGTTGTTGCTGTTGTTCGGGGTTGAGCGGGCCGTCGAGCGAAAGGGCGATCATCCCCAGCAGGCCGTTGAGCGGGGTGCGGATCTCGTGGCTCATGTTGGCGAGAAATGCCGAGCGTGCCTCGGCCATGTCCAGTGCGGTGCTGCGGGCCACTTCCAGTTCCCGGTTGGACTGGCTGAGGCGCGCGTTGATCGCCTTGAGCTCGGCGGTACGCGCGGACACGATGTCTTCGAGTTGCGCGAGGTAGTCGGTGAGCCGGTTTTCCGCATTGCGCCGCTGCTGGATTTCCGTGGCGATGTTCTCGAACTGCTGATTGGCCACCTTGACCAGTACGCCGATCTCGTCATTGGCGTGTCCGCCTGGACATTCAAGGGTGGTCGGTTCGGCACTGCGCGGGTCGCGACTGCTGAGTTCGCGGATCACCCGCACCAGCGGTTTGGTCAGCATCACGTAGAACAGCGCGAGCAGGATCCCGGTGAGAATCAGGCTGCGGGCGAAACCGTTGATCAGCGTGACCTCGGCCCGGCGCAGGAAGCGGCTGCCGAACGCGTACGTGTCGACTTCCAGACTGAGGGTGCCGAGGGATTCGTTGGGCAAGTGATCGAGATAGAGGCGGTCTTCGAACTGGCGTTTGGCGCCGAACAGGAAGTCGCTGATCATCCGGTAGCCGCTTTGCAGCTCCGGGCGTTTGACGTTGGCCAGCACCGTCTGGTTGTTGTCGGTCAGGCGTGCGGAAATGATGGCCGGCGAGCGCAGCAGTCCCAGGGTCAGCTCCTGCGCCAGTTCGGCATCGATGTTGTAGGCGATGCGCGAGGCCGGGTTGTGACTGATTTCCAGCAAAGACAGGATTTCACGGTTGATGGACGCGTCTTCACTGGCATAATCGATGCCGATTTGCAGCAGGCTGAGCAGCGTGCCCAGAATGAACCCGACCAGCACGGTAAGCCGGGCCTGTTTGTACGACAGCCGGTGGGTGAATTTGATATCCATGGGGTGTTGAACCACTTCCGTTTCCCTTCGCTGCTCAAGCATAGTCGATCATGTACGGACTCCTGAGTTCCCGAAGCGCCTTGTAGCAAGGGCCGGGACAGGTTTCGAACGCTGTCTGTCGTCGCTGCACCGCCATCATCACTGTGAACGAGCCCGAGGAGAAGACGTGGATTCCCGATTGAATGCTTTTCTTGAGCGCGCCGAGTCGGTTCTGGCGCGGATCGAACCGCTGCTGCCGGCTCCACGCCCGGTCATCGACTGGGGGACCTGTCTGGCTGCACGCTGGCAGCGTGACGGTCGCAGCGGTTATCTGCTGCCGCTGGAAGTCAGCCTCGACATGCGTCTGTCGGACCTGATCGGTGTCGACCGGCAGCTGGAGCAACTGGGCCGAAATACCCAGCAGTTTCTCGACGGCATGCCGGCCAACCATGCGCTGCTGTGGGGTTCGCGCGGCACCGGTAAATCGTCGCTGGTGCGCGCGCTGCTGGCTGAACATGCCTCGGCCGGTTTGCGTCTGATCGAAATCGAGCGCGATCACCTGGCGGACCTGCCACGGGTGGTGGAGCAGATCGCCAAGCTGCCGCAGCGCTTTGTGCTGTTCTGCGACGACTTGTCGTTCGAGTCCGGCGAAGGCGACTACCGCGTGCTGAAAAGCGTGCTCGACGGCTCGCTCGAACAGGCGCCGGACAACGTGTTGCTGTACGCCACCTCCAACCGTCGCCATCTGGTGCCGGAAAAGGAAAGCGACAACGAAAACTGGAAGCGCGTCGATGGCGAGCTGCATCCGAGCGAGGCGGTGGAAGACAAGATCGCGCTGTCGGATCGCTTCGGCCTGTGGCTGTCGTTCTATCCGTTTACCCAGGAACATTTCCTCAACGTCGTCGAGCACTGGATAGGCCAGTTGGCCACCAAGGCCGGCCTGAGCTGGGAGCGCGACGAACAACTGGACATCCTCGCCGTGCGCTGGGCAACCGGTCGTGGCAATCGCAACGGACGTTGCGCATACCAATTCGCCCGTTACTGGGTGGGACTGAAATTGTTGGAGCACAAGGCATGATTGATTTGCAACAGAGCGGCCAGGGCCTCGAAGGCTATGGCATGTTGGCCGCGCAACTGGAGTCGCTGTTGGCGGACGAACGCGATTTCATCGCCAACGCCGCGCAGTTTTCGGCGTTCCTGTACAACCAGCTCGATGACCTGAACTGGGCCGGTTTCTACCTCAATCGCAACGAAGAGCTGGTGCTTGGCCCGTTCCAGGGCCAGATCGCCTGCGTGCGCATTCCGTTCGGTCGCGGTGTGTGCGGCGCGGCAGCTGCCAGCCTGCAAACGCAACGGGTCGAAGACGTTCACGCGTTCCCCGGCCATATCGCCTGCGACAGTGCGTCGAACAGCGAGCTGGTTGTGCCGTTGGTCAAGGACGGTCGTCTGATCGGTGTGCTCGACCTCGACAGCCCGAAGCTCGCGCGTTTCGGTGCCGAGGATCAGGCCGGGATCGAACAGCTGGCGGCGATTTTCCTGCGCCTGACCGACTGCTGATCACGCCGCCAGGCCTGCCTTGAGCAGCACGGCCGCCGGGTCCACGGCATCGATCTGCCGTGGATCGAGAAAACGCGTGGCGTACTGCAGATACACGCCATCGCGAACGAACAGCCCGAACAGCTCGGCATCGATGTGAGCCTCGCGGCACATGGTGGCCATGATCCCCAGCGCTTCACTGAGGGACTTGGCCTTTTTGTACGGGCGGTCGGCGGCGGTCAGGGCTTCAAAGATGTCGGCAATCGCCATCATCCGCGCCGGCAGGCTCATGTCTTCGCGTTTCAGGCGCTTGGGATAACCGGTGCCATCCATCTTTTCGTGATGCCCCCCGGCGATTTCCGCCACGCTGTTCAAATGCCCGGGGAAGGGCAGGTGACTGAGCATCAGGATCGTCTGCACCATGTGGTGGTTGATGATGTAGCGTTCTTCGCGGGTCAGCGTGCCCCGGGGAATGCTGAGGTTGTAGAGCTCGCCGCGATTGTATTTGTAAGGCGGCACGTCGAGCTTGAAGCCCCACGGATTGTCCTCCGGAATCAGCTCGCCCTCGGCGCGTTCCAGCAGATGTTCCTGCTTGTCCGCCAGCAGCGGTTCGCTGACCGGCAAGGTCGGTGCCGGGGTGCGTGCCTGACGCCGGTTCTCTTCCCACGACAAGCCCAGTCGATCATCCAGCGTGCGGGTCCAGGTACGTTGCGCAATACGTTGCAGACGTTGCAGATCGGCCTCGGCCATCGCTTCACTGCCCAGATTGCAGTGGGCGACGAATGCAAAATCGTCATCCAGTGCTGTCAGGGTTGCGTCGCGCAGCTCGGCCAGTTGCCGTTCATCGCCGCCCATGGCCACGGCTTGCCAGTAGCTGACCCATGCATCGCGCTTGAGCACTTCGAAGCGGGTGCGGATTTCATGAAGACGATCGTTCAGGGTTTCCAGTTTGGTGGCTTTGTCGACCACGTATTCCGGGGTCGTGACCTTGCCGCAATCGTGCAGCCACGCGGCAATGTGCAAGGCCTCCCATTCGTCTTCATTCGGATGGTAGTCACTGAACGCCGGTGCCTGACTGGCCGCTGCGGCATGGGCGAGCATCAGCGTCAGCTCCGGCACGCGCTGGCAATGCCCGCCGGTATAAGGGCTCTTGGCGTCGATGGCGCCGGCCAGCAACTGAATGAACGCGTCCAGCAATTGTTTCTGCCGGGCTTGCAGGCGCTGGCTCTCGATACTCACCGCCGCCGCCCCGGACACCGCTTGCAGGAAGGCGATGCGATCGGGCCGCAGCTTTTCCAGATCGCTCGCCGTACCGCTGTCATTGATCAGCAGTACCAGCAGGCCGACGGTCTCGTTGTGCCGGTTATGCAGGCGGATACCGATCAGATGAGCCCTCGGCGATTCCATGGCCAGCAGCACTTTCTGCAGGTCGGTGGCCTGTTCGAAACCCAGATTGCTCACGACCGTGTTGGCGTTCGCCAGTTGCCGGAACCATTCGGGACTCGGAGCGGTGTCAAGGTTGTGCCCCTGAATATCGAACGCGGCCAGGCTTTGGGACACGCCGTCGACCACCAGACCGCAGGGCTCCATGCGATCGCCATCGTTTTCGCGCAGATAAATCAGGCCCGCCTGGGCCTGGGCGATCTGCACGGTCTCGAACAGCACCCGTTGCAGCAGCGGGGCGAAGCGGGTTTCGGCGGTCAGACTGTCGGTGATCCGAAAGAAACTGGCCAGAGTGTCTTTCATGCGGGCCATCGACAGACTCAACTGGTCGACCTCCAGCACCGGCGAACGTCGGGTCACGGGAAAATTGAAATCGAAACTGCGAATCGCGTCGGCCTCCTTGACCAGCGCATGCAGCGGCTTGACCAGAATTCGCGAGATCAGCCAGCCCAGCGGCAGGCACAGCAGAAGGGTGGCCAGCGTGATCAGCGCGCCTTGCCAGCGCATGCGGTAGGCGTCGACCAGTAACTCGTCCTCCGGCACCAGCAACGCCATCTGCAAACCCTTCGGTCCACCTTCCTGCAACTGGCTGCGGGCGACGATCCATTGCCGGCCGTCGGCCTTGATCCGATTGCCCTGGTGACCGGAAAACAAGGCATGCAGGGCAGGGCTCAAGTCGGCAGCCTTGGCCAGACGCGCGGTTCGGTCATCGACGATCAACCGGCTGCTGTCGGGATAGGCCACGGCATTGCCGTCGGCGTCGAACAGGACGATTTCCGTGGCGGGTGTCACCACGTGTTTGATCAGGGTTGCGGAGAGTGCGTCGAGGGTCAGGTCGGCGCCGATCACCGCGTCATCACCGCTGCGTCGAGCCAGTGTCGTGCCGACGTTGCGGGTGGAGAAAAAGACGTAGGGTTCGGTGGTGATCTGTTCGGTCTGCTGCCGCGCGTTGATGTACCACGCCCGCCTGCGGGGATCATAAGGATCGTCGGGGTTGTCCTGCCGGCCGACCGGGGACAGGGCCTGATCGAAGAACAGCGACTGCGAATGCGCCTGACCGCTGGCGTCGTGTTCGATGCTCCAGACCTGAAAAGCCGCTGCCTCGGGTGCCTTGAGCAGGTTTTTCAGCGCCGGCGTGCGCAAAGGACGAACCATGAAGAAGTCGCCGTTGCCATATCCCAGATACAGCGAGGCCAGATCCGGATTGTCCGTCAGGGACTGGCTGAACGGCTTGAGCAGCGCCAGGCGCGGTTCGAGACCGGAAGACCGGGCGGCAGGGGTGTCGGCCAACAGACTCAGCAAATGCCGGATCGGTGCATAAGTGGCTTGCAGATCGAGGCGTACATCCTGTTCGATGCGATTGAACAGTTTTTCGCTGCTCGACAGGATGATCTGTGTGGTCTGTCGATAGTTGAACAGACCCAGCACCACCCCGGTGAGCAACAGCAGAAAGGTGAACATGACGCTGATGTGCACATGCAGCGGGAACCGGCGTTGTTCCGGGCGCAGTGGGCTGGGCATTGCGGACTCTCCGTGTAGGTAAGCACACCGCTCAGCGTCCAAGCATAGTTAAGCCCCGGTCACTTTGCTCTGGCTGATCCGGTTCAGTTGCTGTTCCAGTGCCTGCTCCAGTTCCAGGATGGCAAGGCGGCTGGCCTGACAGCGACGCTCGATCTCGTCCCCCGGCAGCGCTTGCTGACAAGCCTGCTCAAGTGCATCGCAACTGTCGATCAGACGTGTGGCCTGGGCAATGCGTGCGGCGCCTTTGATCTTGTGTGCGATGACGGCCAGCGCAGGGCGGTCCCGTGTGAGGGACACAGCCTGCAACTCCTGCCGGTCAAGACGACTGCTGTTGAGCAGTTCTGCCAGCAGGCGGTGAGTCTGGGAGGGGTTGCCGCCGGTCAGCAGCGTGAGCCCTTGCAGATTGAACACCGGCGCACGGAACAACGGCTTAACGCTGTCGACCCATTGGCTCAGGCTGTTCAGGCTCAGGGGTTTGAACAGGCACTCGTTCATGCCGGCCTGTTTGCAGCGCTGGATTTCCTCCGGCTGGGCATTGGCGGTGAACCCCAGCACCGTGCACGCCGGGCGGCGGGTGAGCATTTCGTGCTGACGAATCGCCCGGGTCAGCTCATAGCCGTTCATGACGGGCATGTTGCAGTCGGCAATGACCAGATCGAATTCGCCGTTCTTCCATTGCTCCAGTCCGCGCTGGCCATCTTCGGCAATACTGAAGCGGTGCCCGAGGTACTCCAGCTGCTGGCACATCAGAAGCCGATTGGCCGGATGGTCATCGACCACCAGAACCGTCAAGGGGATGAGGGATGCCTGAATCTGCGGTTCGTCTTCTGCTCTCGCCACTTGCGCAGGCAGGATGGCCATCGGTAGCGAGACACTGACCTGTGTGCCGACTCCGGGCAAGCTGCTCAACCGCAGTTTTCCACCCATCATTTCGCAAAGGTTGCGGCTGATGACCAGTCCCAGGCCCGCGCCGCTGACGGTTCGTTGTCCGCCGTTGCCGGCCTGGGCGAAGGGTTCGAACAGTCGCAACTGATCCTGCGTCGTGATCCCGATGCCGCTGTCCTGTACGGTCAGTTGCACCATCGAGCGTTCCGGATCGTCGGTGGGTTGAACATCCAGCGTGATTTTGATGTGTCCTGCTTCGGTGAACTTGATGGCATTGCTGATCAGGTTCGACAGCACCTGCTTGAAGCGCAGCGGGTCGAGGTGTACATCGACATCCAGTTCCGGCGGAGAGACGGACATCGCCAGTGAAAGGTGTTTCTGCCGGGCGAGCCCTTCGAAGATTCTGACCACAGAACCGACGGTATCGATCAGGTTGATTCGCTCGGGGTTCAGACTCAGCCGCCCGGACTCGATGCGGGCAATGTCCAGGATGTCGCCGATCAGGCCCAGCAGATCCTTGGCAGAATGGTAGGCCGTTTCGATGCCGGAGCGATCCGGATGAGCGTGATCCATGCGCTTGAGCGTCAACTCGAGCATGCCGATCACGGCGTTCATCGGTGTGCGGATCTCGTGGCTCATGGTCGCCAGAAACGTACTTTTGGCCCGATTGGCATCGTCCGCCTGCTCCTTGGCAGCGCGCAGCTCATCAAGCAGTTCGCGGCGCTCGCTGATGTCGATCCAGCCGCCGATGATTCCCTGAACTTCACCGCTGGAGTCCCGATACGGCAGGATCCAGTGATAGATCGTCAGATGCCGGTTGCCGATCTGCAGCGGCCGGTCGAGCACCAGCGGTTTGCCCTCGGCCATTACCCGCTGATAGTCGGCCTGATACGTCAGGGCTTCGAAAGCATTGTTCGATGGCCCCTGCATCACACTTTTGCCAATGACGTCTTCGCGTCGGGCATTGAACGCCTGGAGATAGCTGTCATTGCAGCTTTTCAGCACGCCCTGGCGGTCACGCACGTAGATGGGGTGGGGGGTGCCGTTGACCAGTGCGCCCATGAATTCCAGTTGATCGTTCAAGGCTCGTTCGGCTGCCTTGCGTTGTTTGATCTGGCGGCGCATGTAGGCATTCCAGAACAGCGACAGCAGCAACAGCAGGCAGGCGCCGCCGATCGCCTGATAGAAAAAGCGCTGGTACTGATGCCATGCGCCTTGCGAAACACTTGAGTAGCCACGCCAGCGACCATTGATGATGCCCAGTTCTTCGGGGGTGATGCTCATCAGCGACTTGTCGATGATCGAGCTCAGTTCCGTGTTGTCTCGAGCTGTGGCCAGGGAGAAGGCCGCCTGACGTGTGCCGATGGTGGTGGTGATCTGCAGTGGCTGTTCGAAAATGCGGGATGTGATGAAGTAGTTGGCGATGACCAGCGAGTTCACTGCGCCCTCGACCTGACCTGCGTCGAGTAACGCCACGGCACTGAAGGTGTCGGGTGTTTCGATCAGTTGGATACGTGGAAATTCGGACCGCAGGTATTCGATCATCGGATTGCCCTGGGCGATCGCCAGTCGTTTGCGCTTGAGCTGACCCAGGTGGGTCGGACTGTCGGCCGCTTTTCGGGTCAACAGGACATAGGAGTTTTCCAGGTAGGGGCGACTGAAGGTCAGGGTTTGCTCGCGCTGAGTGGTGGGCAGCAGGGCGGCGATAAGGTCGGCCTGGTGATTTTCAACCTGCTTGATCATCTCTGCATCGTTGCGGCTGCGGCGGACGTCGAAACGCAGGCCGGTGCGCAAGCGGATGAGTTCGAGCAGGTCGGCACTGATGCCGCGAAAGTTGCCATCACTGTCGAAGAACGTCAGCGGGGCGAAGGCCTCGTTGACGACCACACTTACCACCGGATTCCTTTTCAGCCACTGTTCTTCGCGTCGGGTCAGTTGCAGCTTCTGGTCTGTGAGCAGTGTGTCGCTGCCGACGCTCCAGCGCTTGGCGATGTTTTCGCGCTCGCTGCCAGGGACAGTCTTGAGCACGGTGTCGATGATTTTGACCAGCTGTGCGTTGTTGCGATGCACGGCGAAGCTGAACCCGTGAGCCTCGTGCTTGCCGAAATTGGCCATGCGGATGTTGTTCAGGTAACCCTTGCTGATCATGTAGTGCGTGGAAATGGTGTCGCCGAGAAACACGTCCGCCTGATCGAATGCGACGGCGTTGATTGCGTTCTGGTAGGACGGATAGGACGTGATGAGGGCTTTGGGATACATCGCCTTGACCTCATCCAGCGGCAGATAGTGATAGAGCATGCTCAGCCGCAGACCGGCCAGGCCTTCGGTCAGAGAGCGGGTTTCGCCTTCGCGGGTCACCAGCACCGGTTGATCGACGGCGTAGGGGCGGGACAGCACGATGTCCGGGTTTTCCGCTTCGAAGCCGTTGGATGTGCCGAGCATGTCGATGCTGCCGTCGATCAATGCCCGAATCGCGGCTTCTCGAGACGCGAAGCGCCTGACCTTGACCGGCAGACCGGTCGCCTGGCCGACCAGCCCCGCGTAGTCCGCCGTGAATCCCTCGAAGTCGTGCCCGCTGGTGGTCATGTCGAAGGGCGGATAGTCGGGAGCAGAGGCCCCAAGAATCAACTCATTGCGAGCGTGCAGCCACGCCATCTGCGCGGGCTCGAGCGACACCGATAGGGATCTGTCGGTCGAGCGCGCAAGCAGGACAAAGTCCTGGAAGGTAAGCGATGCAACCGTGACAGGTGCGCTGATACACAGGCATGCACTCAATGCAATCAGAAAACTCTTTAAGCGACTGGGCATGTTGGCTCTCACACGAGTGCGTTACGTTTGGCCATTTCGATAAGTTCTACAAGGGACTTGGCTTTGAGTTTTTGCATGAGGCGTTTTTTATAAGTACTGACGGTTTTATTGCTGAGAAACATGCCTTTGGCAATTTCCTTGTTGGTGCGTCCTTGAGCAAATAATTGCAGCACCATCAGTTCCCGGTCATTGACGGATTTGAAAAGTTCAAGTTCTACATAGCGCACATCATCTTGACGAACCGGATTCAAGGCCTGGCTGGGAAAGTAGTTGTAACCGGACAGTACGGCTTTGATTGCACTGACCAGTTCGCTCAGGTCTTCCTGTTTGCACACGTAACCCGAGGCACCTGACTGCATGCAACGTATGCCGAACAGGGTCGGGCATTGCGCAGTCAATACCAGCGTCTTGAATGGCGAACTCATTGCGTTGAAGCGGGACAGGACTTCCAGGCCGTCGAGTTTGGGAATGCTGATGTCGAGGATGATCAGGTCGGGCATGCATTCGCGAACCATCTGCATGGCATCGACACCGTTATCGGTTTCTCCGACGACTTTATAACCTTCATGCTCCAGCAGCATTCGAACGGCAAGGCGGATGACCGGGTGATCGTCGACAATAAAAACGGAGTTCATAATCAAATCCCATACGAGCGCAAATAAAGGGCGAACCTTAGCTCAGATGAATGAACGCTCGCATGAACTGGCAGGCCGTCAGCAGCAATCAGGGAGAAGTCCTACAAATAAAGAAGAATCAGACTACGTGTTAACTAGGTTTGACGTAGGTAGAGGCGTGAGATGTTCAAGAGTTGTTCTTGTTTAAGTTTGGAGGGGGCGCAGTGCGGTCGATGCTGAAACTATTATCGGTTTTCCGGTTTCGCCTTCTTGAACATATAAAAATGGAAAGGTCTGTCTTTTCGCCGTTATTGCACAAGACCCGCCCGATCCATTGCAGATTGGGCGGGGGGCAGGCGTCAGTGGCTGGAACGGCCGGTCATTTCCAGCGCCATGTCGCTGGCGTAGCTGTCGGTCATGCCGGCGATGAAGTCGATCATGCGCAGGAACGATGTGTGTAGAGGACCGTACGGATCCGGTGCGTTGTTGCCCAGCAGATCGAGAATCCGGCGGCTCTTGAACGACGGCGTGCGGCCGTTGTGCTGTTCCAGGGCCGCGCCGCAGAAGGCGTTGAGCAAAATCTCCAGGGTCGTGTAAGCGCCAATTTCATGCAGGGTCTTGCGCTTGTCCTGAAAGATTTTCTTGCGGGCGATGTCTTTGGCGTTCAACACGCAGCGCTTGGCCGGACCGTGCATGTGCTCCACCAGATCCCCCGGCAGCGTACCGGCCAGCAGTGCGTCCTGTTGTTCGACGAAGGCTCGGGCGGCCGCGTTGGTCAGGTGTTCGATGGCCTTGCCGCGCAGGATTGCCAGTTTGCGCCGGCGTGAATCCTGCGGGCCGAGCTGGCGATAGGTTTCGGGCAGATCATCGCCGACCAGACCGAGCAGCAGCGACTCGACTTCGGCATAATCCAGCAGCTCCATTTCCAGGCCATCTTCCAGATCGATCAGGGCGTAGCAGATGTCGTCCGCCGCCTCCATCAGATACACCAACGGATGGCGTGCCCAACGTTGCTCTTCCAGTTGCGGCAGACCCAGCTTGTGGGCGATCTGCTCCAGCAACGGCAGTTCGCTCTGATAGCAACCGAATTTGTGCTTCTTGTAACCGAGGGAGTCAGCGTGTCGCGCGGTCCACGGGTACTTCAGATAGGTGCCGAGGGTGGCGTAGGTGAGTCGTGTCCCGCCGTCGAACTGGTGATATTCCAGCTGCGTGAGCACCCGGAAACCCTGGGCATTGCCTTCGAAATTCAGGAAGTCGCCGCGCTCGGCGTCGCTCATCGCGTCCAGCCATCCGCGCCCGGCAGCCTGCTGGAACCAGTGACGGATCGCGTCTTCACCGGAATGGCCAAACGGCGGATTGCCGATGTCGTGCGCCAGGCAGGCTGATTGAACCACCATGCCCAGATCGCTCGGTTCGCACCATTCGGGCAGGGCGCGGCGCAGGGTTTCGCCGACGCGCATGCCCAGCGAGCGGCCGACACAACTGACTTCCAGCGAGTGGGTCAGGCGCGTGTGAATGTGGTCGTTGCTCGACACCGGATGCACCTGGGTCTTGCGCCCCAGGCGGCGGAAGGCGCCGGAGAAGATGATGCGGTCATGGTCTTTATGGAACGGGCTGCGGCCCAGTTCCTGCGGGCTGTGCAAGGGTTTGCCGAGACGTTCGCGGTTGAGCAGGGTATGCCAATCCAAGGCTGATTCTCTCCGTCTGGTGACTGATTCCCTAGCTTCCCGGTTCAGGCTGGCCTCTGCAAGCGCAACTACAATCCTGCCGCATCGATGTCGATCAACAGCAGGCGCTCGCCGTTATCGAAAAACTGTCCGGCGGTCAGGCAATACTGATTGCTGGTGGCGTCGCGATAGGTGTTGGAAAGCGTCAGGCGCCGTTCTTCCCAGCCTTCGGCCAGCAGGTGATAGAAGTACGGGCGCCACGACCAGTTGTGGCCCAGGTAGCGATTGTCGGCGACCCAGCCGCTTTGTCGCCATTCCAGGTTTGGCGTCAGCTGGGTGCCGTGACGATCGCATTGGTAAAAGCGCAGCAGCCACGGGAAGGCGTCGAGCTGTGGCAGGGCGCTGAGCGGGGCGCGGGCCTGGGCCCAGGTTTGCAGGATGGTCATGAGTTCGCCGAGCTGCTGGCGCATGAACATCCATCTGCTGCGTTCGGCCAGCTTCTGGCGCACGTAGGACTGGCGCAGCTCGGCAAAGCGCTCAACGAAGTCATCCGTGCCGAAAAGTGCCTCATGCGCCCGGGCGAACAGAAAACCTTGCACGTAGCGCGATCCGCACTCCAGCGCGAAATTCAGCTGCGCCGTGGTTTCCACGCCTTCGGCAATGATCCAGCAGCCGGTTTTTTCGGCCATTTGCGCGAGGGCTTTGACCACGTCACTGCTCGGGCCGCCAAGTGCGGCGGCCTGGAACAGGCGCATGTCGAGTTTGAGAATGTCCGGTTGCAGCGCCAGCACGCGATCAAGCTGCGAATAGCCGGCGCCGAAATCGTCGATGGCAATCCGGGCACCGGCATCGCGATAGCGGGCCACGACTTCGCTCAGGCGCTGGCTGTTGCCGCCAAGTTCAGTAATCTCGAAAACAATCCGCTGTGGATCGATACCGTGCCGTGCAAGCTGTTTCAGGCTCGGCAAGGCCTGGTCGGCACGCAAGCGACTGATCCAGCGCGGTGACATGTTCAGGCTGAGAAACCAGTCCGGCGGCGCTTCGTGCAGTCGGCTCAACGCGTTATCCCGGATCTGCCGGTCCAGTCGGCGCAGCGCGACGGCCGGGGTGCGCGGGTCGGCGAACAGCGGTCCGACCGATACCAGTTGGCCGTCGGCCTGGCGCAGACGACCCAGTGCCTCGACACCTGCAATGCGTCCGGTGGCGGTATCGATGAAAGGTTGAAAGCAGGCGAGCGGTTGCCCGTCGATCACGGGGCCTCCTTGTCGTTCTTGTTCTGGTCGAATTCTGCCGGCCGGATAGGCGAGCGGGATTGAATCTCCGGATAAGAGATTCAATCCCGCTGGTGTTGCAAGAATGCAGCCAGATGCGAAGGGTCAGCGTTTGCTCGAACTCTGCATGACCAGCTTGATCAGTGGAGCGAGGCTGGTGCCCAGGCGGATCAGTCGGGTCAAGCCGCCGACACCACCGCTTTTGGCTCCTTTTCCCGTGATGAAGCCCAGCAGCGTCACGGCCGCCACGCCCCATAACGGCGCGTGCTTGATGCCGAAACCGCCCTGCAGGTTTTGCGTCATGCCACGCATGCGTTGCAGTGGTTGCAGGACCTGGCCGGTTTCGTGGCGGATTTCCTGACGATGCATTTCCATGCGCAAACGGATCAGTGCCTTGCGCATTTCCCGGCGTGAGCTGTTGTGCGGAAGTTCAGGCAGGCTCATGGCAACAGGCGCTCCCGGTCGTTGGCCAATTCTTCCAGCGTGCCGTGGAAGGGCGAGGATTCATCGAAGATCGCGGCCTTGAGACGCAGCGCGCAAAAGATTGCTGCCAGGGTATAGAACACACACAGACCAATGATTGCAGCCAGGCGATAGGTGTCCCAGAACACAATCAGGACAAGCGTCGACAGGCCAACCAGCAACAGCAGCGCAAACACCAGCGCGAGGCCGGCGAACAGCAACAGGCTGACGGTACGTGACTTCTGCTCCTGCAATTCGATACCGAACAATTCGACGTGGCTGTGCAGCAGACCGAGAACGGCGGCGCCCAGACGTCGTGTGGAGGAGGCGGTGCCCGTGTTCGGGCCGGATTCACCGATCGACATGATCAGCGCCGCGTGGCCAGCAGGCCGATCAGAAACCCTACGCCGGCGGCGATGCCCACCGATTGCCAAGGGTTGGCGGACACATATTCCTCGGTGGCGTTGACCGCAGCCTGACCGCGCTCGCGCAGAGTCTCCTCGGTCAACTTCAGGGTTTCCCGTGCGCGCAGCAGGCTCTCGTGGATTTGCTCGCGCAACTCGTCAGCCTGATCACCGGCCAGCGTGGCGGTGTGTTCCAGCAACCGTTCAGTGTCGCTGACCAGCGTCTGGAAGTCGTTCATCAGGATTTCTTGAGCAGTCTTTGCCTTGATGCTGGCCATGGGGGATCTCCGTAAGTGGCGTTTTGAAGCAGCGTTCTGAAGCGTTCGAGTATGAGCCAAGTGTGAAGGTTCAGTGCAAATGGCTGGTACAACTTTTGCTGTGTCGTGGTGCGTCGATCGGTAGCAGTGCGCTGTTGCCGGGCGCGAACCCGGGCAAAGCATGGCCCGGACGATGAGGGTTCATGTCAGCCCATCGACCTAGTGCGCCAAAGCGGTTCACCGAACGACCGGATCACTGACTGCGCAGGCGCAACTTGGTGCATGAAATGTGCGCATGAACCGCTTTGGTGCCTTTTTCAGCTTCGGGTCTGCCTCCTCATGGAAAATCTGCAAAGCGCTGTGGACACACTGGTTCACAGTTCCAACACGTTGTTCATTCTGATCGGTGCGGTCATGGTGCTGGCCATGCACGCCGGATTCGCGTTTCTGGAGGTCGGAACGGTTCGCCAGAAAAACCAGGTCAACGCCCTGTCGAAGATTCTCAGCGACTTCGCGGTGTCGACGCTCGCCTATTTCTTTATAGGCTATTGGCTTTCGTACGGGGTGACCTTCCTGCAACCGGCGGCGGTGCTCAGTGCCGATCATGGTTATGGACTGGTGAAGTTTTTCTTCCTGCTGACCTTTGCAGCGGCGATCCCGGCGATTATCTCCGGCGGCATCGCCGAACGGGCGCGGTTTGTGCCACAACTGTGCGCCACGGCGCTGATCGTAGCGTTCATCTACCCGTTTTTCGAAGGCATGATCTGGAACGGCAACTACGGCCTGCAAGCCTGGCTGACTGCGCAGTTCGGTGCAGCCTTCCATGACTTTGCAGGTTCTGTGGTGGTGCATGCCATGGGCGGTTGGCTGGCGCTGGCGGCGGTGTTGCTGCTCGGGCCGCGCAACGGGCGCTATCGTGACGGCAAGCTGGTGGCGTTCGCGCCTTCGAGCATTCCGTTTCTGGCATTGGGTTCGTGGATTCTGATCGTCGGCTGGTTTGGCTTCAACGTAATGAGCGCGCAAACCCTGCAGGGAGTCAGCGGACTGGTGGCGGTCAACTCGCTGATGGCGATGGTCGGCGGCACGGTGGCGGCGTTGATCGTCGGGCGCAACGACCCGGGCTTTCTGCACAACGGTCCGTTGGCCGGGCTGGTGGCGGTGTGCGCCGGTTCCGACCTGATGCACCCGGTCGGCGCGCTGGTGACCGGCGCGATTGCCGGTGCCCTTTTTGTCTGGTGTTTCACGGCGGCGCAAGTCAAATGGCGGATCGATGACGTGCTGGGTGTCTGGCCGTTGCATGGTCTGTGTGGCGTGTGGGGCGGCATTGCCTGCGGGATCTTCGGCTCGACCGCGCTGGGCGGACTCGGCGGCGTAAGCCTCATCAGCCAGTTGATCGGCACCGCCCTTGGTGTGGCGGTGGCGCTGATCGGCGGGTTTGTCGTCTACGGTTCGATCAAGGCACTGCATGGTTTGCGCCTGAGCCAGGAACAGGAGTACTACGGCGCCGACCTGTCGCTGCACAAGATCGGCGCGGTGAGCCAGGACTAGGTTTCCTCATCGTCGGCTCCGGGGTAAAAACCGTGAAGCAGGCGATAACGATCGATGCGCACCTGATCGACTTTCTCCTGAACCCGATGCGCAGGAAACCCCAGCAGGATCAGCGCATGGGAACCGAGCATCAGGCTCGACTCCAGCAGCTCCGGCACCACTTCACTGGCGCCGGCCGCTTTCAGCTCGGCCGACTGGCTGTCATCCCGGGTGCGTACCAGAATCGGTACTGTCGGGTTGAGGCGCCGGGCCTCCTTGAGAACCCGCAAGGCTACGTCGGCTTGATCCACGGCAATGACCAGCAACCTGGCGCGCAGCAAGCCGACGGCGGTCAACAGATCGCCGCGGGTTGAATCGCCGTAGTGGACGTCGCGTTCGACGGTGGCGGCTTCCTGTATTCGCACCGGATCGTTATCCAGTGCGACGTAGGTTTGCCCGGCATTGCGCATGAAGCGCCCGATCGACTGACCGACACGGCCGTAGCCGCAGATCACCACATGCCCGTCGAACCCGGCATTGAGGGCGCTGATTTCCTCGATCTGCGCTTCCTGATTGGGTTTGCGGTGCAGGGTGGCGGCGATGCGCGGTGCGGCGCGTAACAGCAAAGGCGTCAGCAGCATCGAGCAGAAGGTGGCGGCGAGTAGCAGGGCGCCGAGCTCGGCGGGGAGCAGCCGGTTCTGCTGCATCTGCGCCATCAGGGCGAAGCAGAATTCTCCGCCCTGGGCGAGAGCAAGACCGCTGCGCCAGGCCGTTTCACTGTCGCTGCCGCGCCATTTCACCAGCAGCGTCACCACCAGGCCTTTGATCACCAGTAAACCCAGGGTCATGCCGATAATCTGCAGGCTGTGACTGGCGAACAGTTGCAGGTCGATCAGCATGCCGATACTGACGAAAAACAGCCCCAGCAGAATGTCGCGAAACGGCCGGATATCGGCCTCGATCTGATGCCGGTAGTGGCTTTCGCCCAGCAGCATGCCCGCGAGGAACGCGCCGAGGGCCGGAGACAGGCCCAGCAAGTGGGTCAGCCAGGCCGTCAGCAGGACAATGACCAGTGCCAGCAACACGAACAGCTCCGCCGAGCGGGACGCCGCGACTTCCTGGAACAGGCGTGGCAGCAGCCAGCGACTGGTCAGCAACAAACCGAAGAACAGCAATACGGTCTTCAACAAGGTCAGGGGCAGCGCCCAGTACCAGGCCTGATCACTGCTGCCGGCGAACACCGGCACCAGCGTCAGCAGCAACACTGCCACCACGTCCTGGAACAACAGCACGCCCATCGCGTTCTGGCCATGGCTGCTGAAAATTTCGCCGAGACTGCCCAACTCCTTGGTCACAATCGCCGTGGATGACAACGACAGGCCGGCGCCCAGCAGCAAGGCCGGTGTGGCAGGCATGCCCAGCAGCATCAGCACGCTTCCCAGCAGCACCGTGGTGATCACCACCTGCTGGCTGCCCAGTCGGAAGACCACCTTGCGCAGGGCAATCATTTTCGACAGGGAGAATTCCAGCCCCAGGGAAAACAACAGAAACACCACACCCAGTTCGGCAAGATCCGGCAAATGTTCGCTTTCATTGATCCAGTCGAACGCCTTCGGCCCGACCATCAACCCTACGCACAGATAGCCCAGCACAGGTGGCAGGCGCAGGCGACGGAACAGGGCAATCATCACCAGGGACGACGCCAGAATGATCAGCAGATTGGCAAACACAAGACACTCCGGGACAGATCAGGCTCTTCAAGCGTAGAGGTAAAAAACACCGGAGCATCGCGCAAGCGGCGATTTTGTGGGCTGATTTACGTCAGGGTTTTGCCAAGGCCGGTTTTCGCACCGGATGGGTGGGTCGACGGGCCTTGTGAGCGGGCCTAGAATGATCACTCGATTTTTGGGGTTGAACGCACATGCTTCCTGAATGCCAGTTGTTCGGCACCCTGGGGTGCCATTTGTGTGAAGTCGCAGAGGCCGAACTGATGCCTTTTGTCGAGCATGGTCTGCTGGTGGAACTGGTGGACATTGCTGACAACGAATCGTGGTTCGAGGCTTACAGCCTGCGCATCCCTGTCCTGCGCAGGGTTGATACCGGCGCGGAACTGGGGTGGCCGTTCAGCGCCGATCAGGTGGTGGCATTCCTGCGTTAAGGTTTTTTCCTCTTCTGCGTTGATGGCATTCGTCACCTTCGCTCAATCACGGCTTGGCACCTTTCGGGTTATTCGGTTACTGTATGCGCATACAGTAATTGGATTGGCCTGCCATGCCGTTTTCAGGCATTGCTCAGGCCAAACCGGATGTCAGAGGGAGCAACCGTGGTCAATGTCGAACAGTTGAAAAGCAGCGTGAACGGGATGTCGGTTGACGTGGTGCGCGAGGCCGTCCACGAATTGCGCCTGGACGGTCTGGTCACGGAAGGCAAGACTCCCTTCAACAAGCTTCATTTCAATACGTGCTTTGCCGAGATCGAGGCATTGTTCCAGCGTGCCGGCTATCACAAGCAGCTGGATGTGGTTGGGTATCAGGGTTTGTTGTACGCCTTGTACGATCCGGGTCGTTGGGATGCCGTGGATGTGTTGCGCTGGCTCAAGGAATTTACCGAGGCGGCGGCGCTCAAATCGATCCCCGCCTGATTCCGCGCTAGGTCTGCTGCGTCCGGTGTTGGATAATGCCGCTCTGCTTTGAGAGTTCGAGTTTTCCGTATGTCCAGCACACCCACGTTTTCCGCCGCACAGAATCAGGCCAGCACGCTGTATCTGCCCCCCGGTAGTTGGCGGACAGTGCTGGACTGTCTGTGTGAGCACTTCAGTGCCATAGGGCGCGATCAATGGCTGGATCGAATCGCCCGGGGCCGGGTGCTCGATGGTCAGGGTCAGCCGATCCCGCTGGATTTGCCCTACAAGGAAGGGCTGCGCATTCACTATTTTCGTGAAGTGCCGGATGAAAAGCCGATCCCGGTGGTCGAGACGATTCTGTACGCGGACGAGCATCTGGTGGTGGCCGACAAGCCGCATTTCCTTCCGGTGACCCCGGCGGGCGAGTACGTCGAGCAGACCCTGCTTCGCCGATTGATCCGGCGCCTGGACAATCCTCATCTGGTACCGCTGCACCGGATTGACCGGCACACGGCCGGGCTGGTGATTTTCTCTGCCAATCCACAGACGCGGTCGGCGTATCAGTCGTTGTTCCCGACGCGGCAAATCGAAAAACGCTATGAAGCCATTGCTGCCGCGCTGCCCGGGCTGGAATTTCCGTTGGTGCACAAGAGCCGCATGATTGACGGTGAACCGTTTTTCCGCATGCAGGAAGGACCAGGTGTTAGTAACACCGAAACGGCGGTGGAGGTTCGTGAAAAGAACGGCGAACTATGGCGGTACGGACTGTATCCGGTGACCGGCAAGAAGCATCAGCTGCGGGTACACATGACGTCGCTGGGGGCGAGCATCTGCAATGATCCGTTTTACCCCGAAGTGCTCAAAGACGTCGAGGATGATTATGCCAATCCGCTCAAGCTGCTGGCACAGGGGTTGCGGTTCATCGATCCGGTCACAGGGCAGGTGCGCGAGTTTGAAAGCCGGATCACACTGGACTGGTGATCCCGGGTATCGACCCTTATCTGTCAGACACGAAAAAGCCCGCATGTTGCGGGCTTTTCTGTATCCGCTGTCGAACTGAAAGCTTACAGCTCTTTGACAGTGCGGACCTGGTCCTTGTTGATGCGAGTGTGCTTGCCGTCCAGTTGCTCGAACTCGTAGAAGCCCGAATCTTCATCATACTTAGGGGCGTCGACAGCCTGGATTTCGCGACCGTCATTCAAGGTGATCACTGTTGGCGAAGCGCAACCGGCGAGGGTGGCGAGGCCCAGTGCGAGCATGAAAGTGGCGAGGGTCCGTTGAGTCATGAGTGTGTCTCCGTAGGGAAATTCTTTTGGTTACTGAGCTTGAGACGTATACAAGGCGTGCAAGTTCCTTGAATGCTGTCAGTCTGACACAGTGTTGTGCGAACTCAACAGTTCAGGGGTGTTGAGATTGGCCAGGCGTGGATCGTTGTCAGGGCAAACCAGGGCCTGGGCATCAAGTGTGCGCATCACCCGGCCGGGGCTGCGTTCTCCTGCGTTCCAGGCGTTTTCGAAAGCGGGCAGGAGCGCCACCGGGATCACGCAAAGCAGCGGTTCCCAGTGATCGTCATGTCGCAACATTAAAGGTTTTTCAGAATTCAGACTGGCCGCCTCGCGCATGCTGTGCAGCAGCGCAAGATCGATTCGCGGAACATCGCAGGGCAGTACCAGCAGTTGAGTATGGCGCGCGGCTTTCAAGCCGGCGCGAATGCCAGCCAGGGGACCAGGAAAGTCTTCCTCGTCATCGCTCACCAATTGGTCAGCGAATGGCGCATAGCGTTCATGATTGCGGTTGCAGGAAATGATCAGATCATCTGTCAGCGGGCGAACCTTGCGCTGCAGATGTGCGATCAGCGGTTCACCGTGCCATTCCACAAGTCCCTTGTCCTGGCCGCCCATTCGCTGACCGCGCCCACCTGCCAGCAACAGGATGGAACAAGGTGACAATGGCGTGTTCGAGGTCATGGCAGCTCTCTGCAGGGGCGGCGAAAAAAGGGGGCGCTGTGATATAACACCGGGCTGTTTCTCCTACAACTGGACGAGCCTATGAAAGCCAAGGCTGATGTACCTTTCGTACCGCTCAATATCGCGGTACTGACGGTCAGCGACACCCGAACTCTGGAAACCGATACTTCCGGTCAGGTTTTTGTCGACCGTCTGACGGCCGCAGGCCACCATCTGGCGCAGCGGGTGCTGCTCAAAGATGACCTTTACAAGATCCGTGCGCAAGTCGCCCACTGGATTGCCGAAGACGTCGTGCAAGTAGTGCTGATTACCGGCGGAACCGGTTTTACCGGCCGTGACAGCACCCCCGAAGCGGTAGCTTGCCTGCTGGACAAGCAGGTCGATGGTTTTGGTGAGCTGTTTCGTCAGATCTCGGTGGCCGATATCGGCACCTCCACCGTGCAATCCCGGGCTTTGGCGGGACTGGCCAATGGCACGCTGGTGTGCTGCCTGCCTGGCTCGACCAACGCAGTGCGCACCGGTTGGGATGGCATCCTCGCCGAGCAACTGGACTCACGCCACCGCCCATGCAATTTCGTCACTCATTTGAAACAGGCGGCGCCTTGTGAATCCCGTGGGTAAGCCGGGCAAGACCGGCAGCCTGATGCCGGTTGAAGAGGCATTCGCGCGGTTGCTGGAAATGGCCGAGAGCTCGCGGATTGTCGAATACGAGTTTTTGCCACTGGCTCAGGTTCAGGGGCGGGTGCTGGCGCAGGATCTGATTTCGACACTGGATCTGCCGCCGTGGCCGAACAGCGCCATGGACGGTTATGCCTTGAATCTGGCTGACTGGACCGGCGAGCCGTTGCCGGTCAGTCAGAAGATTTTCGCCGGACAGGCGCCAGAGCCTTTGAAACCGGGCACTTGCGCCCGAATCTTTACCGGCGCGCCGGTGCCTGCCGGTGCGGACTGTGTCGAGATGCAGGAAAACACCGAGATTCATGCCGATGAACGCGTGAGTTTTACCGAGGCGATGGTGGCCGGGCAGAACATTCGTCCACAAGGCCAGGAAACGACGGTCGGTGAGTTGGTATTGCCCGCCGGAACCCGGTTCGGTCCGATCGAGCAGGGGTTGGCTGCATCGCTGGGTTGTTCAGGACTTGAGGTAGTCCGCCGGGTTCGTGTGGCGGTACTGTCCACGGGTGATGAGTTGGTCGAGCCGGGCACGGCATTGGGGCCGGGGCAGATCTACAACAGTAACCGGGTGTTGTTGTGCAGCTGGTTGCAGCGCCTGGGATGTGAAGTGGTGGATGCCGGTATTCTGCCTGATGACCTGCCTACCACCCGCGCGCGACTTGGAGCGCTTCAGGATGTAGATCTGATTCTTTCAACCGGGGGTGTATCTGTCGGGGAAGCTGATTTCCTTGGAATCGCCTTGAGGGAAGAGGGCGAGCTGACGCTCTGGAAGCTGGCAATCAAACCTGGCAAACCGCTGACGGTCGGGCATTTTCGTGGTGTCCCTGTGATTGGATTGCCGGGAAATCCTGCTTCGACACTGGTGACTTTTGCCTTGTTGACCCGACCTTATCTGTTGCGTCGCCAGGGCGTGCAGGATGTCGAACCACTGAAGTTTTCAGTGACCGCAGGCTTTGCCTGGCCTCAGGCCGGTAATCGCCGTGAATTTCTGCGCGGACGTCTGGAGCAGGGGCAAGCGATTATCTACCGTAACCAGAGCTCGGGCGTCCTGCGCAGCGCTGCCTGGGCCGAGGGGTTGGTGGAAGTGCAGGAAGGGCGAGTCCTGGCCAAGGGAGACCAGGTGCCGTTCATTCCACTCAGCGAACTTCTTGGTTGATTGCAGGCATATGAAAGGCAGGCACTGTCGCTTAACGGTGCCTGCCTTTCAACTGATCAACGGCTGAGCAGTGTAAGCAGTTGATCGAACCGGCTGTTGGCAATCCAGCCCAACAGTCCGAGCACCATCGCTGTCGCACCGGCCGAGTAGGCCAGGCGATGTTTGATGGCTTTGACGTCTCCCCTGACTTCGTCCATATCGCGTCGAATGTACTTCAGGTGAGTTTCCAGCTCGGTGACACGCGGCTCCATATCGCTTTCTCCAGCATTTCTGGCGCTGCATTTGAATTCGTCTTTGAGACTGGCGCGACTTTCGGAGAGAGAGGCAACCGGACTCACGGATAGTCTTGCTTCATGGCTTTGCATGGAAATGTCCACCTGTGGCCATTGAGGGCTGTTGGCAAATGCCGGAATGCAAGAAATCGAAAATCCTGAAACTGTATCCACTCATTACATGCACATCCTTGTGTAATTGAATTGAAGATCTCTAACGCCGACACACGTTGTACCAATGACCTGGCCGGGTCAATTGAGCCGATTCCTTACGTTCTGTACGAAAAATTACCGATATGTAGGACGGGCAGGACGAGCGTCAGGAATTAATTGGAAGGTGTGCGACTTTTTTACCCGCGTTGAGGGTCAAGATGTCCGGTACTGATTCAATTCCGGGAGTGACCGTAATGAGTGAACGCAAGGCATTGTTGATTCTGCATGGCAAGCAGGCACTCAACGAGGCGGTTCGTGCCGCTGTCGAGAACAAGCGTAAACAGGGCTGGGAACTGGCCGTGCGCCTGACCTGGGAGGCCGGCGATGCCCAGCGTCTGGTGGAAGAGGCGTTGGCGGCGGGATACCGTCAGATCATCGCCGGTGGTGGAGATGGCACCCTGCGTGATATCGCCGAAGCGCTGGCGGCGCAGCCAGGCAAGGCCAGTCTGGTGCTGTTGCCGCTGGGAACCGCCAATGATTTTTCCCGTGCGGCCGCTATTCCCCTGGAACCGGCCGAAGCGCTCGAATTGCTTGAGGCGCACGCCCATGACATCGATCTGGGTGAAGTCGGCGGGCAGATATTCCTGAACATGGCCACCGGCGGGTTCGGCAGTCAGGTGACGGCCAACACGTCGGAAGATCTGAAAAAAGTGCTGGGCGGCGCGGCTTACCTGTTTACCGGTTTATCGCGGTTCAGTGAACTGCATGCCGCCTACGGCGAGTTGCAGGGGCCGGATTTTCATTGGCGTGGCGAGCTGCTGGCGCTGGGGATCGGCAATGGTCGCCAGGCCGGTGGCGGGCATGTGTTGTGCCCGGAAGCGCTGGTGGATGACGGTCTTCTGGATATCAGCATTCTGCCGGCGCCGCAGGAATTGGTCGGTACGCTGAAAAATCTGCTCAGCGACGGGTTCGGCATCGACAACATGTTCGTGCGCACCCGTTTGCCGTGGGTTGAAATCAAGGTTGCCGAAGGGCTTTGCATCAATCTCGACGGTGAGCCACTGGAGGGCGACAGTCTGCGGTTTGCGGCGCGCCCCGCAGCCTTGCGTGTACATTTGCCCAAGGACTCGCCGCTGTTGAGCACAACGACCCGGCTCAGTCGTCCAGACTGATGATCTGTTCCCGCACGGCAAACAGCACCAGGCCCGCCACATCGTAGATCTGCAGGCGTTTCATGATCTGCGAGCGGTGAGTTTCGACCGTCTTGATGCTCAAGCCCAGACCATTGGCGATTTCCCGTGTGGACTTGCCGCGTACGATCAGACGCAGGATTTCCAGTTGGCGTGCTGTCAGGTTGTGCGACTCGGTGACTTCCGGTTGCTGCTTGAGGTTGCGTGTCAGCGCCTGATTGATCACGGTGTGGGCGATGGCTGGGCTCAAGTAGCGCTCGTTGTTGCGCAGTGCTTCCAGTGCATGTTCGAGCTCGGTGGCCGTGGTGTCCTTGAGCAGGTAGCCGTGAGCGCCGGACTCCAGCGCCTGCATGATCAGCGCGGGGTCGGTGTGCATCGAGAGGATCAGCACTTTGGCGTGCGGGCGTACGCGTCTGAGCCGCTGGAGGGCTTCCAGTCCGCCGGTTTCCTTCATGGAAATGTCCAGCAATACGATATCGGGAGACAGCTGCTCGACCATCTCGAGCAGCTGCGAGCCGTCATTGGCCTCGCCGATCACCGCATAACCGGGAATATCCAGCACCAGGGCGCGTACGCCGGCCCTGATCAGCGAGTGGTCATCCACCAGAAGTAAGTTACAAGTCAACGCATAACCTTATTCGTACTGGCCCGCTCGAGTGCACGGGGCGCCCAGGGGAATAGTGCTTCGATTTGAGTACCTTTGCCCGGCTCGCTGGTCACGCTCAGTGTGCCGCCCAGTTGTTCGATCCGTTCGGCCATTCCGGCCATGCCCCGTTGTCCTTCGCGCCCCGGATTCGCTGCCGGGGAAAAGCCCAGGCCATCATCGCTGATCAGCAGGGTCAGGCCCTGCGGCAGGCGTTGTATGCGGATCAACAGGTTTTTGGCCTGTGCATGGCGAAGGATGTTGGTGACCGCTTCCTGAGTGATGCGAAAGGCAGCGACCGCCATTTCTTCGGGGATTCCATTCAGGCGCTGCTGGCAATCAAGACTCCAGTGCACCGAAGTATTGGCCAATACCTTGAGCAAATGCGCCCGCAGGCTTGCTTCCAGGCCAAGGCTGGTCAACTGCCGCGGATTGAGAATGGCCGAGACGTCGCGAACCTTGTTGAGGGTTTCTTCCAGGGTCTCGCAAAGGACCGAGCAGTGTTCCTGCATATCTGCGGGCAGGCGGCGCTTGAGCCATTCGCTTTGCAGCTTGGCGGCGGTCAGCAACTGGCCGATATCGTCATGCAGTTCACGACTCAGGCGATGGCGCTCGTTTTCCTGGACTTCCAGCAAACGGTCGGCCAGTTCCTGAGGCTGGAACTTGATGGATTTGCGCGACAGACGATGTTGGGTCCAGACGCAGCCGGCAGCCGCCACGTTGATCAGCAGCAGGCCGAGCGGCAACGGCGCAGAGAAGCCATAGCACAACAGGCTGCCCAAGGCCGAAGCCGTGCACAACAGGAGTGTGAACCTGCGGGCATTTTCTCGGGAGGGGGGCCATGTGGTGATTGACTTGAGGCTGGCGTACATAGCGGATGGAGCCAATGGATGTTCGCTGCGGGCAGACCGGTCAGAAGGGCTGGCGGTCTCTGTCTGGAAAACTGTCATTCAGGTTGTTGATTTCAAAGACGGTTCAGTGATCGATAATTGAGCGCCAACTTTGCTGGAGACCGATCATTGAAGTCACATTGCCATTAACTGAAACAACTAACGGGCGGCATAATACCACTTAACATACCGTTGGTCGCGTTTGCCCTATATGTCCAAAGAGTCAGGAAACAGGCCATGTTGGACGACGGTTCCATTATGGAAAAGTTGAAGTACCTGACTCGATAATTAGCGATGCAGCCGCAAGTTTTCTTTTACACAGGAAAACCCTGACATCCGTAGAGGATAGTCCGCATTCATCGCTCGTAATTATTTATTGGAAGAGGTCGCGGGCAGGTATGAACTATTCAATTGCGACATACGACTGCGAGAACTGACGGGCCTGAACAACCCATGGTGTATCTCGTTACGCCTGGTGCTCCGACCAGGTGACGAGGGACATCGGCTTGCCATTGAGCGGCAATTGGAAGTGAGCCTGTCCGACCTGACAGGCAAAGGCTTCTATGAGCGATGCCTGTTCGCTTTCATCCAGTGCAAGCTGGCCGGTGCGTGGGTCAACCAGTTCCAGTTGCCAGGCCATCAGGGTGAAGCACTCTTTCAGTGCTTCCAGGGCCTGCGCATGCAAATCCACGTGATCCTGTACCTGGGTGAGCAAGCCATGCAGGTGCAGGGAAAATCCGGACACCGCCTCCAGTGACAGGGCATCGGCCTTGTTCGCAAGCTTCAGGAGGGTGCTGAGCATGCAGTCGATGGCGTCCTTGTCATTGCTGATCAACTGCAGGTGGCTGAGGCATTCTTCAGACTTGGCCAGGAGCGTTTCGGCCTCGACAAGGAATTCGGGGAACCGCTGCGCCCAATCACTACGGTCGTTCGGCATGCTTATCTCCACCACGTCATGTCTGATGAGGGAATGCCGTGTGTGTCGACGATCATGAACCGTCGCGAGACCGCGCCCCGGTGTGCATCCGCACGGACCTGGGGTTTCAAGAGGATGTGTTTCCACTGAACTGCGATCGCACACAATAGCCTGACTCCGTTCATGCAATGAGAATGGCGTCACATTAATGGCTATTGGATATCGCGAACATCAGGTTGGGCCTGATTGTTACTAGGGGATTCCCTTAGGCACGGGAACCTGTCGCGCAAACCGAGGTCGCGCCGAAGAGAATGTAGCAGATGATTTCACCGGGCCAGTAAAGCATGATGTTAATGTGACATCAATGCCCGCTCGTGGCATTTTGTTGGTGATTTGTGACGGGATCAAGATCCGCCAGATTCAGCCGATAACCCCCAATAGTGAATTCATCAGAACAAGCCCAGGAGTCATTGATGGCCGGCATTCTCGACACGGTAGACCAACGCACGCAACTGGTGGGTGAGAATCGCCTGGAAATTCTCATGTTTCGACTGGCCGGACGCCAATTGTTCGCGATCAACGTGTTCAAGGTTCAGGAGGTTCTGCAACTGCCGAAGCTGACCCTGATGCCCCAGCGTCACCCGTTTGTCTGCGGTGTGGTCAACCTGCGTGGCCAGACGCTGCCAGTGATCGACCTGTCCCAGGCGATCGGCATGCGCCCGCTGGTGCCGGGCCCGAACAGCACGATCATCGTCACCGAATACAACCGTTCGGTGCAGGCGTTCCTCGTCGGTGGCGTGGATCGCATCGTCAACATGAACTGGGAAGCCATCCTGCCGCCGCCGACCAGTGCCGGTCGACAGCATTACCTGACCGCCATCAGCAAGGTCGACGACCAATTGGTGGAAATCATCGACGTCGAGAAGGTCCTCGCCGAAATCGTGCCGTACAACGCCAAGGTTTCTCGCGACAAACTGGACGATCCGGTGCTGGAACGCGCCCGTGGCCGCGAAGTGTTGCTGGTGGACGACTCCAACGTGGCGCTCTCGCAATTGCGCGACACCCTCGGCCAGTTGGGCGTGAAGATGCACATCGCCAGCGACGGCCTTAAAGCCTTGAACATGCTCAAGGCCTGGGCGGACACCGGGGTGAACATGACCGACAAACTGCTGATGGTGTTCACCGACGCCGAAATGCCGGAGATGGACGGCTATCGCCTGACCACCGAAATCCGCAACGACCCGCGCCTGCGTGGCCTGTATGTGGTGCTGCACACTTCGCTGTCCGGCAGTTTCAACGATTCGATGGTGAAGAAGGTCGGTTGCGACAATTTCCTCTCCAAGTTCCAGCCGGACAAACTGGTCGACGTGGTGCGCCAGCGTCTGATGCTCGACGAAGTACCGGCCTGATCAACCTTTCGAGGCTGACCCCGCGTCAGCCTTTGATTCGCTGACAAAGCTCGTATAGGGTGGCGTTTTTGACCCACCAGGGAGCTGGCCATGCTGCGTCTGAGCGCGCTTTATCGTTACCCGTTGAAATCCGCAAAGGGCGAGGTCCTGCAAAGGATCGGCCTGGACAAACTGGGGCTTGAGGGCGACCGACGCTGGATGCTGGTGGACGAGGCCAGCGGGCGGTTCCTGACCCAGCGTGCCGAAGCGAAAATGAGCCAGCTGTCGGCGCTATGGAATGCCACTGGCGGCCTGACGCTCAGCGCGCCGGGGCATTCGGCAATCGATGTCGCCTTGCCCGGCGGTGACGACGACCTGCGTGGCGTAACCATCTGGCGCGATACCTTGCGCGTACCGGATGCCGGCGAGGAAGCGGCCCGCTGGGTCAGCGAATTCATCGGCAAGCCGACGCGTCTGGTGCAAGTGCCGCTGGAGCGCGCCCGTGCGACGCAGGCCGGCTATGGCAAGGACGACGATCAAGTGGCATTCGCCGACGGCTTTCCGCTGCTGCTGATTGGCGAGGCCTCGCTGCAACACTTGTCGCAGGAAGTCGGGCGACCTTTGGAAATGCTGCGGTTCCGGCCGAATCTGGTGATCGAAGGCAGTGACGCCTACGCCGAGGACGGCTGGAAGCGGATTCGTATCGGTGAGGTCGAGTTCCGCGTGGTCAAGTCCTGCTCGCGATGCATTCTCACCACCATCGATCCGCAGACCGGTGAGCGCAGCGCAGACCGCGAACCACTGGCGACCCTGCAGAAGACCCGTGCCCAGGCCGACGGCGCGATGTTCGGCCAGAACCTGGTCAACGACAGCAACGGCCGGCTTGAAGTCGGCATGCCGGTGGAAATCCTCGAATAACCCGCCGGAAACGAAAAATGCCCGTGTCCTTCGACACGGGCATTTTTCATGAGCGCAGGAAACCGGTGTTTCAGCCGCGGTATTCGCACAAGTAAGCGGTGTCGACGGCCACCTTCAGCTGGAACTTGCTGTTGGCTGGCACGTTGAACTGGCTGCCCGCGGCGAAGGTCTCCCAATCGGCGCTGTCCGGCAGCTTGACGGTCAGTGCGCCCGAGACAACGTGCATGATTTCACGCTGGCTGGTGCCAAATTCGTATTCGCCCGGGGCCATGACGCCGATGGTCGCAGGGCCTTCAGCAGTGCCGAAAGCGATCGACTTGACGGTGCCGTCGAAGTACTCGTTGACTTTAAACATGGGCGATTCCTCTCGAAAAGGGCTTAAAAGGGTCAAAAAGGGTCGGCCAGTATGCACAAGGCTTATGGCGCCGTCACCTGCGCTAGAGCGGCAGCACCAACGGCAATAAGCGGGCGGTATTGCGCGCATCTTCCAGCGCTCGATGCTGCTGACCGGTGAACTGCATGCCCGCCAGTTGCAACGCGCCATTGAGCCCCAGCGGCCGCTCGAGGCGTCGGGCCTTGGCGAAGCGCTGTTTGAGGTTCATGTGCGGCACCCGGCTCAGGGCACTGTCGAGTTGCAGCCGCTGCCATTCCTGAAGCAACTGCTTGCGGTCGTAATCGCCCCAACTGGCCCAGCCTTCAAGGCGAGTCCGATGCTGGCCAAGCCAACGCTCGAACGCCGGCCAGACGTCGCTCAACGGCTGCGCCGCATCGATGTTGGCCTGGGTGATGTGCGTGAGTTCGCGGCAAAACGGCGTCAACAAGGGGCGCCGCGTCGGTTTGACGAAGCGCTGAAAGTGATCCTGCTCGCGACCGGCGCGATCCACCAGGGTCGCGCCGATCTCGATGATCTCCATTTCCGTAACCGGCCAGCCACCCTCATCGGTGGTGGCTTCCAGATCTATAACCAGCCAATGGGGCATCGCAGGTTTCCTGATTTCCGCGTCCTGATTATTCAGAGCGTAGTCAAACCTTGCGGATGCGCGCGGCGACTACTCGACCTGCAACAGAACCTGACGATTTTTTACCTGATCGCCGACCTTGACCTGCACCCGCTTGAGCACGCCGTCGATGCCGGCCTTGAGCGGGTGCTCCATTTTCATCGCCTCCAGCACCACCAGCAGTTGGCCCTTGCTGACCGGGCTGCCTTCGCTGACGAGCACTTCGATGATGGCGCCATCCATCGGGGCTTTCAACGTGCCGGAACTGACGCTGGTCTGACTGTCGATCACCGCATGAGTTCGATCCACCAGATGCAGGCTGCCGGGGTGGGTGAACAGCCAGAGCTGCTCGTCGTGCAGGCGATAGGCATGACGCTGGCGCAGGCCATCGATCTCCAGCGTCACGGCTCCGGCAGTGTGTTCGACGAGTCTGAGTTCGATGACACGTTCTGCGACCTGCACTTCAAACGCATTATTTGAATGGGTGCGAAGTTTCACGTTCCAGTCGCGGGCGTCGAGGCCGATGCGATAGAGCAACGGCGCACTGGCGTTGTTGCGCCATCCCGACAACGGGGCGCGGTGTTGCTGTGCGGCGCACAGGTAAAACAGCACCGTCGCCACGGCCAGCACTTCGGCACTGGGCAAACAGGCGCGTAGGCAGTCGTGGTCGGCAAAGTGCTGCGCAATGAACCCGGTGCCGAACTCCCCACTGATGAACTGCGGATGCTGCAACAGGCTGGCCAGCAGCCGCTGATTGCTCTGCACGCCCAGCAACACGCTGTCCTGAACTGCGCACAACAGTTTGCGCCGCGCCTCTTCACGGGAGGCCCCGTGGGCGATCAGTTTGCCGAGCATCGGGTCGTAGAAAGGTGAGATCGACTGCCCTTCGATCAGGCCGTGATCGATCCGCGCACCGCGATCCAGCGCCGGCGCCCAGGCTTCGACACGCCCGGTCTGCGGCAGAAAACCCTGGGCCGGATCTTCGGCGTAGAGGCGCACTTCCATCGCGTGGCCATCGAGTTTCACCTGCGCCTGGGTCAGCGGCAGCGGCTGACCTTCGGCGACTGACAGTTGCCACGCCACCAGATCCAATCCGGTAATCAGTTCGGTCACCGGGTGCTCGACCTGCAGCCGGGTATTCATTTCCAGAAAGTAGAACTGGCCTCGGGCATCGAGCAGAAATTCCACGGTGCCAGCGCCCACATAGTTCACCGCACGCCCGGCCTTGAGCGCCGCTTCGCCCATCGCCTGACGCAGTTCTTCGGTCATCACCGGGCACGGCGCTTCTTCGATGACTTTCTGGTGGCGGCGCTGAATCGAGCAGTCGCGCTCGCCGAGGTAGATCAGATTGCCGTGGTGATCGCCGAACAGCTGCACTTCGACATGGCGCGGTTCGATCAGCGCCTGTTCGAGGATCAGTTCATCGCTGCCGAATCCGTTCAAGGCTTCCGAGCGTGCTGTGCGCAATTGCGCCGGCAGCTCTTCGGCGCTGTGCACCAGCCGCATGCCGCGTCCGCCACCGCCGGCGCTGGCCTTGATCATCAGCGGGTAACCGATGCGCTCGGCTTCACGGGTCAGGGTCGCGTCGTCCTGATCCGCACCTTGATAGCCGGCGATGCACGGCACACCGGCCGCGAGCATGGCGATTTTCGACTGGCGTTTGCTGCCCATCAGTTCGATGGCTTCGACGCTGGGGCCGATGAAGGTCAGGCCGGCCTGTTCGCAGGCGCGGGCGAATTCGGCATTTTCCGAGAGGAAGCCGTAGCCCGGGTGTATGGCGTCGGCACCGCTGCGCCGGGCGGCGTCGAGGATCGCCGGGATATTCAGGTAGGACTGCAGCACCGGCGCCGGGCCGATGTTCACCGCTTGATCGGCCATCTGCACGTGCAGTCCATCGGCGTCGGCATCACTGAAAACGGCGACCGTGCGATAGCCAAGGGCCTGGGCGGTGCGCTGGATGCGGCAGGCGATTTCACCGCGGTTGGCGATCAGGATCTTGTGGAGGGCAGGCATGGTGGTTTTTCCTGAATGTTGGCGGTGTATGGAAGGGCCTCATCGCGGGGTTTGCCCGCGATGTTTTTTAAGGAGCCCACCTCGGTTTGCGCTTTTGCACAAACGCCATCGTGCCTTCGATCCCTTCGGCACCGGTCACCGCTTCGCTGAACCACTGCGCCGCTTCATCCAGCAGTTCACTTGGCGGCTGGCCGGCACTGGCCAGCACCAGTTTTTTCGTCACGGCATTCGCTTCGGGAGCGCAGCAGAGGACATGGTCGAGCACTTCATCCAGCCGCTCGGCGAGCGCCTGTGGATCCTGCTCGACAAAATGTACCAGCCCCAGGCGTCGTGCCTGGTGGCCGTCGAAGCGTGCGGCGGTCAGGGCCAGGCGGCGGGTTTCGGTCAGACCGATGCGCTGCACCACAAACGGCGCGATCTGCGCCGGCAGCAGACCAAGACTGGTTTCCGGCAAACCGAACTGCGCCTGATGATCGGCGATGGCGATATCGCTGACACAGGCCAGCCCGAAGCCGCCCCCGAGCACAGCGCCCTGCAACACGGTGATCAGCACTTGCGGCGCGTGCTGTGCTTCTTCCAGCAATGACCCGAAGGCTCGGTTCAACTCGCGATAGGCATCGCTGCCCTGGGCGCGGGCGTTGGCCATGTCCTTGATGTCGCCACCGGCGCAGAAATGCCCGCCGGCACCGCTGAGCACCAAGGCGCGCACGCTACGGTCATCGCGCACAGCGGCCAGAATTGCGCGTAGCTCGGCGACCATTTGCAGGCTCATGGCGTTGCGGCATTCCGGGCGATTGAGGGTGATGTGCAATACGCCGTTGTGCCGTTCCAGCAGCAGCGTCTGGCAATCGGGCAGGGCGCTCATTTCTTTTTCCCCGGCAGGATGCCCATCAGTTTGCAGATGATGCCCAGCATGATTTCGTCGGCGCCGCCGCCAATCGACACCAGTCGCACGTCGCGATAGGCACGGGCCACCGGGTTGTCCCACATGAAGCCCATGCCGCCCCAGTATTGCAGGCAACTGTCACTGACTTCGCGGCCGAGACGCCCGGCCTTGAGCTTGGCCATCGACGCCAGTCGGGTGACGTCCTGACCTTTCACGTATTGCTCGGTGGCCTGATAGACCAGCGCCCGCAGGCATTCGATTTCGGTCTGCAATTCGGCGAGGCGGAAGTGGATCACCTGGTTGTCGATCAGCGCGTTGCCGAAGGTCTTGCGTTCCTTGCAGTACTCGATGGTGCTGTCGACGCAATATTCCAGGCCTTTGATCATGTTGGCCGCGCCGAACAGACGTTCCTCCTGGAACTGCAGCATCTGCATCATGAACCCGGCGCCTTCGTGGCCGATGCGGTTGCGCTGGGGCACGCGCACGTTGTCAAAAAACACCTGGGCGGTTTCCGAGCTGCGCATGCCGAGCTTGTCGAGGTGTGAACTGAGGCTGATGCCCGGCGTGTTCATCGGCACCATGATCAGCGATTTGTTGACGTGCGGCTTGTCGTCCGAGGTGTTGGCCAGCAGGCAGATGAAGTCGGCGCTGGGCGAGTTGGTGATCCACATCTTGCTGCCGTTGATCACATAGTCGTCGCCGTCCTTGCGCGCGGTGGTCTTGAGCCCGGCGACATCGGAGCCGGCACCGACTTCCGAGACGCCGATGCAGCCGACCTGCTCGCCGGTGATCGCCGGGCGCAGAAACTCTTCGCGCAATTCATCGGAACCGAAGCGGGCGAGGGCGGGAGTGCACATGTCGGTCTGCACGCCAATCGACATTGGAATGCCGCCACAGTGGATGGTGCCGAACTCTTCGGCGGCGACGATCGAATAGCTGTAATCCAGGCCCATGCCGCCGAATTTTTCCGGTTTGGAAATCCCCAGCAGACCGAGGTCGCCGGCCTTGCGGAAAATCTCGTGGATCGGAAAGCGCCCGGCCTTTTCCCATTCATCGACGTGCGGGTTGATCTCGTGCTCGACGAATTGGCGGACGGTGCGGCGCAGGGCTTCGTGTTCCGGGGTGAAGATCATTTTTATTGTTCTCCTTTAATCCGTGGCGATCAGAACCGGCTGACGCCGAAGCTGTTGGGTTGCAACGTGCGGATGTCGGCTTCGTGGCAGATGTCCAGCAGATAGCCGAGCAGGGTGCGGGTGTCACGCGGATCGATCAGCCCGTCGTCCCACAGGTTGGCGCTGCCGTAGAGGGCGGTGGACTGGCTGTCGAGTTTCTGCGCGGTGACCTGCTCCAGCATGTCGAGCATTTTCGGGTCGGGCACCAGGCCGTCCTTCAACTGCTTGGCTTCGGTGACGATGCGCAGCACCTTGCCGGCCTGAGCGCCGCCCATCACGGCGGTGCGGCTGTTGGGCCAGGCGAAGATGAAGCGCGGATCGAGCCCGCGTCCGCACATCGCGTAGTTGCCCGCGCCGTAGGAGCCGCCGACCACGATCGTCAGTTTCGGCACCCGCGCATTGGCCACGGCCTGGATCAATTTCGAGCCATGCTTGATCACGCCGTGCTGTTCCGATTCGGTGCCGACCATGAACCCGGTGGTGTTGTGGAAAAACAGCAGCGGCGTCTGGCTCTGGTCGCACAGTTGAATGAACTGCGCCGCCTTGCTCGCGCCGTTGGGCGTGATCGGGCCGTTGTTGCCGATGAAACCGCAGGCGCGGCCGTGAATTTTCAGGTGGCCGCAAACGGTCTGCTGATCGAACTCGCCCTTGAACTCCAGGAAGCGCGACTCATCGGCGATCCGCGCAATGATTTCGCGCACGTCGTAAGGTTTTTTCGGGTCGTCCGGGATCAGCCCGAGCAGTTCGTCGATGGGATACAGCGGCTCCTTGAATTGCGGTTCGGGCAGCCACGGCATTTGCTCGTTCCAGTTCAGCAGGCTGACGATTTCCCGCACCTGACGCACGCCATCGGCATCGTTTTCGGCCAGGTATTCGGCGGTGCCGGCGACTTGTGCGTGCATCTCGGCGCCACCCAGTTCTTCGTCGGTGGCGACTTCACCGGTCGCTGCTTTAAGCAACGGCGGGCCGGCAAGAAACAGCTTGGCCTTGCCGCGCACCACCACCACGTAATCCGACAACCCCGGCTGATAGGCGCCGCCAGCGGTGGCCGAACCGTGTACTACGGTGATCTGCGGCAAACCCATGGCCGACATCCGCGCCTGATTGGCAAAGCTGCGTGCGCCTTCGACGAAAATTTCCGCCGCGTAATTGAGGTTGGCGCCGCCGCTTTCGGCGAGGGTGATGACCGGCAGTTTGTTTTCCTGGGCGATCTGTTGCAGGCGCAGGGATTTCTTCAGGCCCGACGGGGAAATCGTCCCGCCCTTGATCGCGCTGTTGTTCGCCACGATCAAGGCGCGCACGCCGGACACGTAACCAATGCCGGCGATCAAGCCGCCACCGGCCGAGCTGCCGTCCTTGTCGTCGTGCAGTTTGTAGCCGGCCAGGCTCGCCAGTTCGAGGAATGGCGCGCCGGGGTCGAGCAACAGATTCAGGCGTTCGCGGGGCAGCAATTGTCCGCGTTTGTCGAATTTCGGTTTGGCTTCGGCGGCCTTGTTCAGCAGGTTCTGTTCGAGTTGCCGGACTTGCTCGATGGCGGCGAGCATCGCTGCGCGGTTGCGGGCAAAGGCTTCGCTGTGCGGGTCGAGCCGGGACTGGATCTGCGGCATGGCTTACTCCTTGTCCTTCAAAACGTCGGGCATGCAGGCCCGGTGAAAACCATTGAAGGGTTCGCTGTGGGACGCCTTGTGCAACGGCCAGGCGCGACTGCCCAGGCTGGCCGCGCCATCGATGCGCAAGGTGCTGCCGCTGATGAACGCGGCTGCCGGGCTGAGCAGAAACACGATCGCTGCGCTGACCTCCGATTCGGTGCCGATGCGCTTGAGCGGCACGTGTTCGCGCAAGGTCGGGATCACGGCTTTGAACGCGCCTTCGTAAGTGTCCATGCCGCTGGAAGCGATCCAGCCCGGCGCCACCGCATTCACCCGAACACCGGCATAACCCCATTCGAACGCCGCCGTCTTGGTGAAGTTGTCCATGCCCGAACGCGCAGCGCCCGAGTGGCCCATGCCGGGCATGCCGCCCCACATGTCGGCGAGCATGTTGACGATGCTGCCGCCGTGTTTGCTCATCGACTGGTTGAACACTTCCCGGGCCATCAGGAAACCGCCAACCAAGTTGGTCCGCAGCACGGTTTCGAAACCCTTCTGATTGATCGAGGCCAGTGGCGACGGGTACTGGCCGCCGGCATTGTTGACCAGTCCGTGGATCGGGCCGTGCTCGCGGATCAGCTCGCTGACCAGCGCCTTCACCGCCTCTTCGTCACGGATATCGCAGACCTGCCAGTGGGCGCGCCCGCCATCCTCGGCAATTTCAGCGGCGACGGTTTGCAGCTTTTCCGGCTTGCGTCCGACCAGCACCACGTTGGCCCCGAGCGCTGCCAGTTCGTGGGCGGTACAACGCCCGATGCCACTGCCGCCCCCGGTGACGATGACGGTCTGGCCGCTGAACAGATCGGCCCTGAAAATCGATTCATACGCCATGGTGCCAATCCTCTAGTCGAACTGTTCGGCGATGCTCTGCGGCACCGGGATCTGGATTTCCAGTAGTTGTTGGGCGAAGGCCTTGCCTTGCGGGTCGATGCGCAAACTCGCCACGCCGCCGCCACCAAGGGCATTTTCCAGCAGGAAGTTGAGGCTGTGGGTGCCGGGCAGATACCAGCGTTCGACCCGACCGTGAATCGGGTCGAGGACATGGCTCATCCAGTCGACGACCACCGCCGGGGTCAGTGCTTCGGCGATCCACGGCAGGTATTCGGGACGACGTGGCATGACGCCAATGTTGCTGTGATTGCCCTTGTCGCCGGAGCGCGCGACCGCCAGTTTGACCAACGGCACGCTCGCATCGGCGCGGCCCTGGGGTTTGGGCGTTTCGTGGGGCAGTGGCAGATCCTGGCTGTCGAGGGTGGCGGGGGCGGGCAGGGCGAACGGGTGAGATTCGCCGGCGATGTCGATCTGCAATGTGCAGGCGCTTTTGTCGATCAGGAAGGAGAACAGCCGGATCAGCGGATACACCGTCGGCCGTCCGCCGACGATGCCGGTCAGCCCCGGCGCCATGCCGGTCGCGGCCTGGGCGATTTCTCGGGAGAACAGGATCAGCGCTTGTTTGTTCGGGTGGCGCACGGCGAGTCTGATCACCACTTCGCGACTGTCCCGGCGCTGACCGTGAGGGCCGTAGGTGGCTTCGCTGCCAAGCAGTTCGACGTGGGTTTCGGTGTATGGCCCGAGGCCTTTGTGGTCGAGCATTTCCGAGGTTTTGTCGAGGATCGCCTGGCTGACGCGTCGGGCTTTTTCCACCGCGTCAATCCCGGCTATCAAGCAACTGGCGGTACACCGGAAACCGTCCGGATACGTTGCACTGACCTTGTATTGGTCGCTGGGCGGCAGGCCTTTGGCACCGTGTACCCGCACGGCGTTTTTGCCCTGTTGCTGGAGTTTGACCTGGCTGAAATCGCAGACCACGTCGGGCAACAGATAGGCCTGCGGATTGCCGATTTCGTAGAGCATCTGTTCGCCTACGGTCAGGGGGGTGACCAGCCCGCCGGAGCCCTCGGGTTTGCTGACGATGAACTGGCCGTCGGCGCTGACTTCGACGATCGGGAAACCGATGTGCTCGTAATCCGGCACATCGCGCCAATCGGTGAAATTGCCGCCGGTGCATTGCGCGCCACATTCGATGATGTGCCCGGCCAGGGCGGCTTGCGCGAGTTTGTCGTAGTCGTGCCATGACCAGCCAAATTCATGCACCAGCGCAGCGCTGACCACTGCGCTGTCGACCACCCGGCCGGTGATCACGATGTCGGCCCCCAGACGCAGCGCTTCGACGATGCCCGGCGCGCCGAGGTAGGCGTTGGTCGACACGCACATCGGCGGCAGCGGGGCGCCGCTGAACATTTCCGTAATGCCTTGGGAGGCGAGTTGTTTGAAGTGCGGTTGCAGGTCATCGCCCGACAGCACGGCGATTTTCAGCGCCACGCCGGCCTTGTCGCAGGCCACTTGCAGCGCGGCGGCGCAGGCCTTTGGATTGACCCCGCCGGCATTGCTGATGACGCGGATTTTCTGCTCGGCCAGTTGCGGCAACAGAGGCGCGAGGACTTCGATGAAATCGCCGGCAAATCCCGCCTGCGGGTCCTTCATGCGCGCGCCAGCCATGATCGACATGGTTATTTCGGCCAGATAGTCGAAGACCAGATAATCCAGCTGTCCTCCGGCCACAAGCTGTGCGGCGGCGGTCGAGGTGTCTCCCCAGAATGCGCTGGCGCATCCGATGCGAACCGTGGTGGGCATTTTGATCTCCGACTCAGGAACCTGTGACAGAAGTGCATCGAGGCTACCAAGCAAGCGCTTGGTTTGTAAACAGGCGAAATTATCTTCTGCCCAAGCGCTTGCTTGGTCACCGCCGGCGGCTTAAATTGCCCGCGCAACCCCGCCGTTTCTGCGGGGTACGACGCATTTGACTGATCGACTGTAGGAGAGAACGGGTGGACGAGCAAAAAGCCCTGAGGGTCATGCGTGAACTGGTCGATGCCGGCCAGCTGACCGATCCGGACAGCGCTCGCGGCAAACTGCTGCAAGTGGCGGCCCACCTGTTCCGCAACAAAGGCTATGAGCGGACCACGGTGCGCGATCTGGCCGGTGCCGTGGGGATTCAGTCCGGCAGCATCTTTCATCACTTCAAGAGCAAGGATGAAATCCTGCGGGCGGTGATGGAAGAAACCATCCGCTACAACACTGCGCTGATGCGCGCAGCCCTGGCTGACGCCGCCGATGTGCGCGAGCGGGTGCTGGCGCTGATCCGCTGCGAATTGCAGTCGATCATGGGCGGCAGCGGCGAAGCGATGGCGGTGCTGGTGTATGAATGGCGCTCGTTGTCCGAAGACGGTCAGGCCAAAGTGCTGGCGCTGCGCGACATTTACGAAGACCTCTGGCTGCAAGTGCTGGGCGAGGCCAAAGAGGCAGGTTTCATCCGTGGCGACGTGTTCATTACCCGACGTTTTCTCACGGGCGCATTGTCCTGGACCACCACCTGGTTCCGCGCCGGCGGCAGCCTGAGCCTGGATCAACTGGCTGAAGAAGCGCTGATTCTGGTACTCGAAGAGCGCTAGGCGCTTTCTATCGGGCCGGGAAACTGGCTAACTGGGCGAAACCGCCTAGCTTGAATGCAATGATCGGTACTTTTTCGGGGAGTGGGGTGTTTTGAAGTCTTCGCCAATTCGGACGGCCGCCGGGCTGATGCTCGCAGCGCTGGCTGCATTATGGGTATTGCCTGCTCCGGCGGCGCAAGTGGTTCGGGTGGGCGCGGCGCATTTTCCGCCCTACACCATTCGCCCGGAAAACGGCGCCGACACCGGCCTGCTGCCGGAACTGGTCGCGGCGTTGAACGGCGCCCAGAGCGACTATCGTTTCGAGCTGGTGCCCACCTCGATTCCTCGCCGGTTCGGCGATTTCAAGGATGGTCGCACCGACATGGCGATCTTCGAAAACCCGGAGTGGGGCTGGAAAGACATTCCCCACGCCACCGTCGACATGGGCCTGGAGGACGCGGAGATTTTCGTCGCGCAGAACAAGCCCGGACGCCAGCAGAATTACTTCGCCGATCTCAAGGGAAAACGGCTGGCGCTGTACAGCGGCTATCACTATGAGTTCGCCAACTTCAACGCCGATCCCAAATATCTCGCGGAGGCCTACAGCGCCACGCTGACCTATTCCCACGACAGCAACCTGCTGATGGTCTTGCGCGGGCGCGCAGACATTGCCCTGGTCACTCGCTCGTATTTGTTCGATTACCTGCTGCGCAACGAAAAAGTGCGCGACGAGTTGCTGGTGTCCCAGCGTATCGACCAGATCTACCACCACTACGCGATTCTCAGTCCGAAGGCGCCGATCACCGGCGAAGCGTTCGGCAAGCTGCTGCAGGGCCTGCGCGACAACGGGCAGATGCTGAAGATCTTCGATCCGTACAAGATTGCGGTGGTGCCGGTACCGCATCAATGACCGACGGTTTTTCGCGCTAGGCCTAAATTTCCCGCCCCGGCTCACGTCCCATCGTTGAACTGTCGACGATTACCGTGAGCCCGACCCATGTCCAATCTGAATGACCTGACTGCCCTGGCCCTGCCTTCGGGCAGCCAACTGGTAGCCGATGCCACCGAAAGCCGTCTGAGCCTGAGCCTGGACGGGCAACCGCTGATTCGCCTGCGCCTTGATCGCGAAGGCCAGGGGCCGATCCAGATCGATGAACGCTACGCGCTGCCGCCAGGCCAGGCGTTGTGGGCGGCCTGTTATTGGCTGTTTGCTCGTGATCCGGCGTGTCAGCAATTGATCTGGCAACTGGATCAGGCGCCAACCGAAGCCTTGCGCAGCGGTTTGCTGGTGGGCACTGAAGTGGCGGGTGAATATCGCTGCGAGCGCACGTTGTTCTGGCAACTGCCGCAACCGTGGCTGGGCAATTCGCTGACGGGCAGTTATCCGCAGCAGATGGTCATCAGTAACGGCAAGCGTCATCCGCTGCGACCGGTGAAGCCGCGTGGTGAGGTTTACCGGCGTTTCGATGCGCGTCTCGGTGCCTGGATTTCACTGCGAACGGTGGAAATCGAGCAGGATCTTGCGCGTTTCAATCGCTGGCAGAACAGTCCGCGAGTCGCCAGTTTCTGGCAGGAAGAGGGCAGCCTCGAACAGCATCGCGAGTACCTGAGCAAGCTTGACGCCGATCCGCACACCCTGACCCTGATCGGTTGTTTCGATGATCAGCCGTTTGCCTATTTCGAAGCTTACTGGGCCAAGGAGGACCGCATCGCGCCGTTCTACGATGCCGACAATTACGATCGCGGCATCCACATGCTGGTCGGGGAAGAAGACCATCGCGGCCCGCACAAGGTGGCGAGCTGGCTGTCGGCGCTGGTGCACTACCTGTTCCTGGATGATCCGCGCACTCAGCGAGTGGTGGCCGAACCTCGTGCCGACAACGCGAAGATGATCGGCCATATGCACAATCAGTGCTTCCATTGCGACAAGGAGTTCGACTTCCCGCACAAGCGCGCGGCGCTGATGATCCTTGGTCGCGAGCGGTTTTTCGACCGCTGCACGCTGGTGTGACATTTCCCTGAAAACAAAAAAGATCGCTGCCTTTCGACAAAGGCTGCGATCTTTTTTTTGGCCGATTTTTATCAGCGACGGTTTGCGGACATGGCATCGGCGCGGCTGCCGGATACCTTGCGGCAGTGCACCAGCGCATCACGAATCATGAAGTTGACCAGCGTCGGCGACACACCGAGTTCCTTGGCGATGTCCTTCTGCGGCACGCCGTGCAGACGGTACATCTCGAATGCATAGCGGGTGCGGACCGGCAACTCGGTCAGTGCGTCGGCGATGTGTTCCAGGGTCGAGAAGTTGATGTGCGAGGTTTCCGGCGAAGCGCCCTGAATGACCACGTTCAACCCTTCCTCCTCGGGGCCGGCGTACTTCTGCTCCAGCGCCTGTTTACGGTAGTGATCGATCGCCAGATTGCGCACGATCTGGAACAGATAACTCAGTTGGGCCTTGATCGACGACGTGATCGGCGGCGCCGATTGCAGTCGGAAGAACGCATCCTGCACCACATCTTCGGCGCGTGACCGGCAGCCGGTAATGCGGGCTGCAATCTTGACCAGAATCAGTCGATTGTCGACGAATGCCTGAAGTAGCGGTGAATCGCACCTGCTTGTGGATACTTGTTCCGTCATGGAAATCACCTTGCTGCCAATAGGTTAGTGGGACGCCTGGGGGACGGGGCCGTCCTACACATCGAGCGACAAATTATGTTGAATGATAATGATTGTCAATTGAGAAAGAGAACTAATGATCCATAACGGTGCGATCCGTGAACTGCGACACGCCGCCGCACACCGCCCAAGCGCCCAGCGCCGTTGGTGATCCAGCCTGCCGACTAATTATTTCAAGACGTCATCCGTTCTCATTGGTGAATGGATCCGGGCACCCAGCCCCGGACCTACCGCATTCCAATGCCTTGCACGGTCGGCGAAGACCGTGTCCCGCATGCCTTGCACGGGCATGCCGCAGCCAACCCGATTCCATCAGCAAGCCGAATTCAGGCAGGAAACCTCATGACCGACGCGTTCGAACTCCCCAGCACTCTGGTCCAAGCCCTCCAGCGCCGCGCGGCCCTGACGCCGGATCGGCTGGCCTTGCGCTTTCTCGCCGAAACCGAGGAACAGGCTGTGGTGCTCAGTTATCGCGAACTCGATCAGCGCGCGCGCACCATCGCGGCAGCGTTGCAGGCCGAGGCCGGATTCGGTGATCGCGCGGTATTGCTGTTTCCGAGTGGCCCGGATTACGTCGCGGCGTTCTTCGGTTGCCTCTACGCGGGCGTGATCGCGGTGCCGGCCTATCCGCCGGAGTCGGCCAGGCGTCACCATCAGGAGCGCCTGCTGTCGATCATCGCCGACGCCGAACCGCGCCTGCTGCTGACCAGCGCCGACCTGGGCGACGCCCTGCAGCAAATAGAAGGCGCGCCGCCGCTGTTGTGCGTCGATACCCTGGACGCTTCGCTCGCCGAGCGCTGGGCCGAACCGACCTTGCCGCAAGACCACATCGCCTTCCTGCAATACACCTCCGGCTCCACCGCGCTGCCCAAGGGCGTGCAGGTCAGCCACGGCAACCTGGTGGCCAACGAACGGCTGATCCGCCACGGCTTCGGCATCGATGTGAACCCCGACGACGTGATCGTTAGCTGGCTGCCGCTGTACCACGACATGGGTTTGATCGGCGGCCTGCTGCAACCGATCTTCAGCGGCGTGCCGTGCATCCTGATGTCGCCGGCTTACTTCCTCGGCCGGCCGTTGCGCTGGCTTGAAGCGATCAGCCAATACGGCGGCACCATCAGCGGCGGCCCGGACTTTGCGTATCGTCTGTGCAGCGAGCGCGTCAGTGAATCGGCGCTGGAACGTCTCGACCTGAGCCGCTGGCGCGTGGCCTATTCCGGTTCCGAGCCGATCCGCCTCGACACCCTCGAGCGCTTCGCCGAGAAATTCACTGCATGCGGTTTCAGCGAAAGCAGCTTCATGGCGTCCTACGGTCTGGCCGAAGCGACCCTGTTCGTCGCCGGCACACCGCGCGGCACCGGCATTCCGGCGCTACGTGTGGACGATCAAGCCCTGGCACAGAACCGTGCCGAAGCGGGCGAGGGCAGTCCGATCATGAGTTGCGGCATCAGCCAACCCGAGCATGCGGTGCTGATCGTCGAGCCAAACACCCTCGAAGCGCTCGCCGACAACGCCGTCGGTGAAGTCTGGGCAGCCGGCCCGAGCATCGCCCACGGCTACTGGCGCAATCCCGAAGCGACTGCCAAAACCTTCGTGCAGCACGCCGGCCAGACCTGGCTGCGCACTGGTGACCTGGGTTTCATCCGCGACGGTGAACTGTTCATCACCGGTCGCCTGAAAGACATGCTGATCGTGCGCGGTCACAACCTCTATCCGCAGGACATCGAGAAGACGGTCGAGAACGAAGTGGAGGTGGTGCGCAAGGGCCGCGTCGCTGCGTTCGCGGTCAATCAGAATGGCGAAGAAGGCATCGGCATCGCGGCGGAAATCAGCCGCAGCGTGCAGAAAATCCTCCCGCCCGAAGCGCTGATCAAAGCTATTCGCCAGGCCGTGGCCGAGGCTTTTCAGGAAGCACCGAGCGTGGTGGTGTTGCTCAACCCGGGTGCGCTGCCGAAAACTTCCAGCGGCAAGCTGCAACGTTCGGCCTGTCGTAATCGTCTGGCTGATGGCAGCCTCGACAGCTACGCGGTGTTCCCGTCGGCCACCGCTGAAGCCTGCGATTCGACCGCGTCCACCTCCGAACTGGAAGCATTGATCGGCAGAATCTGGGCCGAGCAATTGAACGTCAAACAGGTCAACGCCGACGATCACTTCTTCCTGCTCGGCGGCAACTCGATCGCAGCCGCCCAAGTGATCGCCAAGGTTCGCGAAGAGCTGAGCCTGGAGCTGAATCTGCGTCTGCTGTTCGAAGCCCCGACCCTGTCCGCGTTCGCCGCCGCTGTCGCACAACAGCAACGGGACGGCGGCAGCGCCCAGGGCGAAATCACCGCGCTTTCGCGCCACGAAGCCTTGCCGCAATCGCTGGCGCAAAACCGTCTGTGGATCACCTGGCAGCTCGATCCGCACAGCAGCGCTTACAACATTCCCGGTGCCCTGCGCCTGCGCGGCGAACTGGACGAGGACGCCCTGCGCGTCAGTTTCCAGCAACTGATCGAACGTCATGAATCTCTGCGTACGCGTTTCTTCGAGCGCGACGGCGTGGCGTTGCAACAGGTCGAAGCGGCAGGTGAGTTCAACCTGCAACTGATCGACATCAGCGATCTGCCGGCTGGCGAACGTGAAGCCCGCGCACAACAGATCCGCGAAGACGAGGCCCGCACCCGGTTCGATCTGGAGAAAGGCCCGCTGCTGTGGGTGACGCTGGTTCGCCTCGATGACGAAGATCACCAGTTGCTGGTGACAATGCACCACATCATCGCCGATGGCTGGTCGCTGAACGTTTTGATCGACGAGTTCTCGCGCCTGTACGCCGCCGCTTCTCAAGGCCAGCGCGCCGAACTCGCGCCGCTGCCCACCCAATACGCCGACTACGGCAGCTGGCAGCGCCAATGGCTGGCCCAAGGTGAGGGCGAGCGGCAACTGGCGTACTGGAAAGCGCAGTTGGGCGACGAGCATCCGACCCTGGAACTGGCGACCGACCATCCGCGTTCTGCCAGGCAAAAACACAGTGCCGCGCGCCACAGCGTTCGCCTGGGGATCAGCCTCAGCGAAGCGATCCGCCAGACTGCCCAAGCCTGTCAATCCACGCCATTCATGCTGCTGCTCTCAGCGTTCCAGAGCCTGTTGCATCGCTACAGCGGCCAGCGCGATATCCGCATCGGTGTGCCGAACGCCAACCGTCCGCGTCTGGAAACCCAGGGCCTGATCGGCTTCTTCATCAACACCCAGGTGCTGCGCGCCGATGTCGATTCGCGTCTGCCATTCAACGAGTTGCTGGCGCAAACCCGTCAGGCTGCACTCGGTGCCCAGGCGAATCAGGACCTGCCGTTCGAACAACTGCTCGAAGCCTTCCCGCAGGCCCGCGAACAAGGTCTGTTCCAGGTCATGTTCAACCATCAGCAACGCGACCTGAATGCGCTCAAACGACTGCCGGGCCTGCTCGCCGAAGAACTGCCGTGGCACAGCCGCGAGGCCAAGTTCGATCTGCAACTGCACAGCGAAGAAGACCGAAACGGTCGCCTGACGCTGTCCTTCGACTACGCCGAGGAGCTGTTCGACGCGGCGACCATCGAGCGTCTGGCCGAGCATTTCAGCAACCTGTTGCGGGCTGTCTGCGAACGTCCGGAGCAGACCATCGGTGACCTGCCGCTGCTGACCGCCACCGAGCACACTCAGCAAAACGCGTGGAGCATCGCCCCGTGCACCCCGGCGCAACAATGGCTGCCGGAACTGCTGAATGAACAAGCCCGGCAGACTCCGGATCGAACCGCGCTGGTATGGGACGGTGGCAGTCTCGATTTTGCCGAACTGCACGCCCGGGCCAACCGTCTGGCCCATTACCTGCGTGACAAAGGCGTCGGCCCGGATGTCTGTGTGGCCATCGCCGCCGAGCGTTCGCCGCAACTGCTGATCGGCCTGCTGGCGATCATCAAGGCCGGCGGCGCCTACGTGCCGCTGGATCCGGATTACCCCGCCGAACGCCTGGCCTACATGCTCAGCGACAGCGGTGTCGACCTGCTGCTGACCCAGACGGCACTGCTCGACAGCTTGCCGGCCAGCGAAGGCGTCAGCGTGATCGCCATGGACACCCTGCACCTGGAGAACTGGCCGAGCCATGCACCGGGCCTGCACCTGCACGGCGACAACCTCGCCTACGTGATTTACACCTCCGGTTCCACCGGCCAGCCGAAAGGCGTCGGCAACACTCACGCGGCGCTGGCCGAGCGTCTGCAATGGATGCAGAACACCTATTGCCTGAACGACACCGACGTGCTGATGCAAAAGGCACCGATCAGTTTCGACGTGTCGGTATGGGAGTGCTTCTGGCCGCTGATCACGGGCGCGCGCCTGCTGATTGCCGGCCCCGGTGAACACCGTGATCCGCATCGCATCGCGCAGCTGGTTCAGCAATACGGCGTGACCACGCTGCACTTTGTGCCGCCGCTGCTTTCGCTGTTCATCGACGAACCATTGAGCGCCGGATGCACCAGCCTGCGCCGTGTGTTCTCCGGCGGTGAAGCGCTGTCGGCGGAGCTGCGCAACCGCGTGCTGGCGCAACTGCCGGCGGTGCAGCTGCACAACCGTTATGGCCCGACCGAAACCGCGATCAATGTCACCCACTGGCATTGCTCCGTGGCGGATGGCGAACGTTCGCCGATTGGCCGTCCGCTGGGCAACGTGGTCTGCCGCGTGCTCGATAGCGATCTCAACCCAGTACCGGCCGGTGTGCCGGGTGAACTGTGCATCAGCGGCATCGGCCTGGCCCGTGGTTACCTCGGTCGCCCGGCGCTGACCGCCGAACGTTTTTTGGTCGATCCGCTGGGCGAGCAGGGCGCGCGTCTGTACCGCACCGGTGACCGTGCGCGCTGGACCGGCGACGGTGTGATCGAATACCTCGGCCGTCTCGATCAGCAGGTCAAACTGCGCGGCTTCCGCGTCGAGCCGCAAGAGATCGAAGCGCGACTGCTGGCTCAGGACGGCGTCGCTCAGGCCGCCGTGCTGGTGCGTGAAACCGTCGCCGGCCTGCAACTGATCGGCTACTTCACTGCCACCGATACCGGCGAAGATCAGGACGCACAAATGGCTCGCCTGAAAACCGCACTGGCTGCCGAGCTGCCGGAATACATGGTCCCGGCACAACTGATGCGCCTGGACGCTATGCCCCTGAGCCCGAGCGGCAAACTCGACCGCCGCGCCTTGCCCGAGCCGCAATGGCAGGTGCGCGAACACGTCGAACCGGTCACCGAGCTGGAGCAGCAGATCGCCGCGATCTGGCGTGAAGTGCTGGGCCTGAAACAGGTCGGCCTGCGCGACGACTTCTTCGCCCTCGGCGGTCACTCGCTGCTGGCCACGCAAATCATCTCTCGCACCCGTCAGGCCTGCGACGTCGAGCTGCCGCTGCGCGCTTTGTTCGAGCACAGCGAGCTGGGTGATTTCGCCGAACAAATTCGCCAGATCCAGGCCAGCGGCCGCACCAACAAGCAGCCGCCCATCGACAAGGTTGATCGCAGCAAACCGGTGCCGCTGTCCTATTCCCAACAGCGCATGTGGTTCCTCTGGCAGATGGAGCCGGACAGCCCGGCGTACAACGTCGGCGGCATGGCGCGCCTGCGTGGCGTGCTGGATGTGGGGCGTTTCGAGGCGGCACTGCAAGCGCTGATCCTGCGCCACGAAACCCTGCGCACCACGTTCCCGAGCGTCGACGGCGTGGCCCGTCAGCAGGTGCATGCCGAGACCGGCGTGCGCATGGACTGGAAGGATTTCTCGAAACTCGCCGCTGATGTGCGCGAGCAGAAAGTCCAGCAACTGGCCGACGATGAAGCGCATCTGCCGTTCGATCTGGAAACCGGTCCGCTGCTGCGCGCCTGCCTGGTCAAGACCGCCGAGCAGGAGCATTACTTCGTCCTGACCCTGCACCACATCGTCACCGAAGGCTGGGCGATGGACATCTTCGCCCGTGAACTCAGCGCGCTGTACGAAGCGTTCGTTGACGACCGCGATTCGCCGCTGGAGCCGCTGCCGGTGCAGTACCTCGACTACAGCGTGTGGCAGCGCAATTGGCTGGAATCCGGCGAGCGTCAGCGTCAGCTCGATTACTGGACCGCGCAACTGGGCCGCGAACATCCGCTGCTGGAATTGCCGGGCGACCGTCCGCGTCCGCCGGTGCAAAGCCACCAGGGCGAGCTGTTCCGTTTCGACCTGAGCGACGATCTTGCCGCGCGGGTCCGGGCGTTCAACGCGCAGAACGGTCTGACCCTGTTCATGACCATGACCGCTGCGCTCACAACCCTGCTTTACCGCTACAGCGGCCAGACCGATCTGCGCATCGGCGCGCCGGTGGCCAACCGTATCCGTCCGGAAAGCGAAGGGCTGATCGGTGCGTTCCTCAACACTCAAGTGCTGCGATGCCAGCTCGACGGCCAGATGTCGGTCGGCGAGTTGTTCGAGCAGGTGCGTCACACCGTGATCGAAGGGCAGTCCCATCAGGATCTGCCGTTCGATCATCTGGTTGAAGCCCTGCAACCACCGCGCAGCGCCGCGTACAACCCGTTGTTCCAGGTGATGTGCAATGTACAGCGCTGGGAATTCCAGCAAAGCCGCATGCTCGCCGGGATGACCGTCGAGTACCTGGCCAACGATGCGCGGGCGACCAAATTCGACCTCAACCTGGAAGTCACCGACCTCGATCATCGCCTCGGTTGCTGCCTGACTTACAGCACCGACTTGTTCGACGAGCCGACGATTGCGCGCATGGCCAGGCACTGGTGCAACCTGCTGGAAGCGCTGATCGCCGATCCGCAGCAACGCCTCAGCGAACTGCCGCTGCTCGATGCGCCCGAGCAACAGCAATTGCTCGACAGCCTCGGCGTCGAGCCGGGCGAGCGCCGTCTCGACCAGTGCATTCATCACCTGTTCGCCGAACAGGCGTTGGTGCGCAAAGACGCACCGGCCCTGACTTTTGCCGGGCAGACCCTGAGCTACGCTGAACTCGACGCTCGCGCCAATCGCCTGGCCTGGGTCCTGCGTGAGCGCGGTGTCGGCCCGCAAGTGCGAGTAGGCCTGGCGCTGGAGCGTTCGCTGGAAATGGTCGTCGGTCTGCTGGCGATCCTCAAGGCCGGTGGCGCCTATGTGCCGCTGGATCCGGAATACCCGCTCGACCGTTTGCATTACATGATCGAAGACAGCGGCGTCGGCCTGCTGCTCAGCGACCGCGCAATGTTCAAGGCCCTCGGCGAACTGCCGTCGAACGTGGCGCGCTGGTGCCTGGAGGACGACAGCGCGGCGCTTGCCGATTACCCGGCTACCGAGTTGCCATTTGTCAGCCTGCCGCAGCATCAGGCGTACCTGATTTACACCTCGGGTTCCACCGGCAAGCCGAAAGGCGTGGTGGTGTCTCACGGTGAAATCGCCATGCATTGCCAGGCCGTGATCGAGCGCTTCGGCATGCGTCCAGACGATTGCGAGCTGCACTTTTATTCGATCAACTTCGACGCCGCTACAGAGCGTCTGCTGGTGCCGCTGCTCAGTGGTGCCCAAGTGGTTCTGCGAGCGCAGGGTCAGTGGGACGCGGAAGAGGTCTGCGGCCTGATCCGCGAACATCGGATCAATATTCTCGGTTTCACCCCGAGCTACGGCAGCCAGTTGGCGCAGTTCCTCGCTACGCAAAACGACATCCTGCCGGTGCGCATGATCATCACCGGCGGTGAAGCGCTGACCGGCGAACATCTGCAACGGATTCGTGCAGCGTTCAAACCGAGCCTGTTCTTCAACGCCTATGGCCCGACCGAAACCGTGGTCATGCCGCTGGCCAGTCTTGCGCCTGAAAGGCTGGAAGAGGGCGTCGCCAGTGTGCCGATCGGCAGCGTGATCGGTGATCGCGTGGCTTACATTCTCGACGCCGATCTGGCGCTGGTGCCGCAAGGTGCGACCGGTGAATTGTTCGTCGGTGGCGCCGGTCTGGCGCTGGGCTATCACGATCGCGCCGGCATCACCGCCGAGCGTTTTGTCGCTGACCCGTATGCCGCCGATGGCGGGCGTATGTACCGCACCGGCGACCTGGTGCGCCAGCGCGCCGATGGCTTGGTGGAATATCTGGGGCGGATCGACCATCAGGTGAAAATCCGTGGTTTCCGGATCGAACTGGGCGAGATCGAAACCCGCCTGCTCGATCACGATTCGATCCGCGAAGCGGTGGTGCTGGCGCTGGAGGCTCCGAGCGGCAAGCAGCTGGTCGGCTATCTCGTGACCGAGGCCGCTTCGCGAAGCGAAGCCGAGCAAGCCGAACTGCGCGAAGCACTGAAGTCGCACCTGAAGACGCAATTGCCGGACTACATGGTGCCGACGCATCTGATTTTGCTGGCGAGCATGCCGCTGACCGCCAACGGCAAGCTCGACCGCCGCGCGTTGCCGGCGCCGGATCCGGAGCTCAATCGTCAGGATTACGTGGCGCCGAGCAGCGAGCTGGAGCAGACCCTGGCGCAGATCTGGTGTGAAGTGCTCAACGTCGAGCAGGTCGGTCTGAACGACAACTTCTTCGAACTGGGCGGCGACTCGATCCTGTCGATTCAAGTGGTCAGCCGGGCGCGTCAGCAAGGCATTCATTTCAGCCCGCGTGATCTGTTCCAGCACCAGACCGTGCAGACCCTGGCGGCTGTTGCCAGCCGCAGTGAAACCGTGACCGCCGAGCAAGGTCTGGTGACTGGCGAATCGCGTCTGACGCCGATCCAGCACTGGTTCTTCGATACCGAAATTCCCGAGCGTCAGCACTGGAACCAGGCGTTGCTGCTGGAGCCGACGGTGGCGCTGGAACCGCACCGTCTGGAGCAAGCATTGCTGGCGGTGATCGAGCAGCATGACGCCTTGCGCCTGCGCTTCATCGAGGCCAACGGCACATGGCAAGCGACCCATCAACCGGTGACCGATGCAGCGGTGCTTTGGCAAGTTCGCGTGCCGTCGATGGACAAATGCACCGCACTGTTCGCCGATGCCCAGCGCAGTCTCGATCTCGCGCAAGGCCCGCTGCTGCGCGCCGTGCTGATCGATGGGCCGGACGGCCAGCAACGGCTGTTCATCGCAATCCATCACCTGGTGGTCGATGGTGTGTCGTGGCGCGTTCTGCTCGACGATCTGCAAACCGTGTATCGCCAGCTCGACGCCGATCAGTCGGTGAAACTGCCGGCGAAAACCAGCGCCTTCAAGGACTGGGCGGCGCGTTTGCAGGCTTATGCCGGCAGTGAATCCCTGCGTGAAGAACTGAGCTGGTGGCAAACGCAACTGGCCGGTCCGAATGCCGACTTGCCGTGCGAACGCCCAGAGGGCGGTCGCGAGAATCGTCATGCGCAAACCGTCAGCGTGAGTCTGGATGCCGAGCGCACCAAACAACTGTTGCAACAGGCACCGAGCGCCTATCGCACGCAGGTCAACGACCTGTTGCTGACCGCGCTGGCCCGCGTGCTGTGCCGCTGGAGCGGTCAGCCGTCGGCGCTGATTCAACTGGAAGGCCACGGCCGCGAAACCCTGTTCGACGAGATCGACCTGACCCGCACCGTCGGCTGGTTCACCAGCGCCTATCCGTTGCGCCTGACCCCGCACAACATCGAAGAAGCCGCCGGGCAGGGCGCTTCGATCAAGGCGATCAAGGAACAATTGCGCGCCGTTCCGCACAAGGGGCTGGGCTATGGCGTGCTGCGCTATCTGGCCGATGACGCCAGTCGTCAGAGCATGGCGGCGTTGCCGAACGCGCCGATCACCTTCAACTACCTCGGCCAGTTCGACCAGAGTTTCGGCAGCGATGCGCTGTTCCGTCCGCTGAATGAATCGGTCGGCGCGGCCCACGATCCGCAGGCACCGCTGCCGAACGAGTTGAGCGTCGACAGTCAGGTGTACGGCGGTGAGCTGCTGCTGCGCTGGACCTTCAGCGCCGAACGCTACGACGCGCAGACCATCAATGAGCTGGCCGATGCCTACGTCGGCGAGTTGCAGAGCCTGATCGAACATTGCCTGCAAGACGAGGCTGATGGCCTGACGCCGTCGGACTTCCCGCTGGCGAAACTGACTCAGGCGCAACTTGACGCACTGCCGGTGCCGGCGGCGCACATCGAAGACGTGTACCCGCTGACGCCGATGCAGGAAGGCATGCTGCTGCACACCTTGCTCGAACCGGGCACCGGGCTGTACTACATGCAGGATCGCTATCGCATCAACAGCGAACTCGACCCCGAGCGTTTCGCCCAGGCGTGGCAAGCCGTGGTCGCCCGCCATGAAGCGCTGCGTGCTTCGTTCTGCTGGAACGTCGGCGAAGACATGCTGCAAGTGATTCATACGCCGGGTCGTACGCCGATCGAATACCTGGACTGGAGCACCATTGCGGACGCCGAGCAGGAGCCGAAACTGCAAGCGCTGCTCAAGGCTGAACGCGAGACCGGTTTCGATCTGCTCAATCAGGCACCGTTTCACCTGCGCCTGATCAAGGTCGGCGCGGCGCGTTACTGGTTCATGATGAGCAACCACCACATCCTGATCGATGCCTGGTGCCGGTCGCTGCTGATGAACGATTTCTTCGAGATCTATACCGCCCTCGGTGAAGGTCGCGAAGCGCAACTGGCGAAGCCACCGCGCTACCGCGATTACATCGGCTGGCTGCAACGCCAGAGCCTGGCCGAAGCACGTCAGTGGTGGCAGCAGAACCTGCGAGGCTTCGAGCGCACCACGCCGATCCCGAGCGATCGTCCGTTCCTGCGTGAACACGCCGGTGAAAGCGGTGGCATGATCGTTGGCGACCGCTACACCCGACTGAACGTCGAGGACGGCGCCCGTCTGCGTGAGCTGGCCCAGGCCCATCAACTGACCGTCAACACCTTCGCCCAGGCGGCGTGGGCACTGGTGCTGCGCCGCATGAGCGGTGATCGCGACGTGCTGTTCGGCGTGACCGTGGCCGGGCGTCCGGTGGAGATGCCGGAGATGCAACGCACTGTCGGCCTGTTCATCAACAGCATCGCGCTGCGGGTGCAGATCCCGGCGGACGACCAGCGCGCCAGCGTGCGTCAGTGGCTGAGCGACCTGCTCGACAGCAACATGCAACTGCGCGAGTACGAATACCTGCCGCTGGTGAACATCCAGGAACAAAGCGAACTGCCGAAAGGCCAGCCGCTGTTCGACAGCCTGTTCGTGTTCGAAAACGCCCCGGTGGAAGTCTCGGTGCTGGACCGCGCGCAGAGCCTCAATGCGACCTCGGACTCGGGCCGTACCCACACCAACTTCCCGCTGACGGCGGTCTGCTATCCGGGCGACGACCTCGGTCTGCATCTGTCCTACGACCAGCGTTACTTCGACGAGTCGACCATCGAGCGCATGCTCGGTGAGTTCAAGCGTCTGTTGCTGGCGCTGGTCGACGGCTTCCATGGCGACATGGCCGACCTGCCGCTGCTGGGCCATGAGGAACAGGATTTCCTGCTCCACGGTTGCAACCAGAGTGAGCACGACTATCCGCTGCAGCAGAGCTACGTCGAACTGTTTGAAGCGCAGGTCGCGCAACATCCGCAACGCATTGCCGCCAGTTGCCTCGATCAGCAGTTGAGCTACGGGCAACTGAACGTCAACGCCAACCGTCTCGGTCATGCACTGGTCGCGGCCGGGGTGCAGATGGATCAACCGGTGGCGCTGCTGGGCGAACGTAATCCGGATCTGCTGGGCATGATCATCGGCAGCTTCAAGGCCGGTGCCGGTTACCTGCCGCTGGATCCGGGCCTGCCGAGCCAGCGTCTGCAACGGATCATCGAACTCAGTCGCACGCCGGTGCTGGTGTGCAGCGAAGCTTGCCGTGAACAGGCGACGACCTTGCTCGACGAATTCAGCTGTGCCAACCGACCACGTTTGCTGGTGTGGGAAGAGGTTCAGGCGGGCGCAGTGTCGTCGACGAATCCGGGCATCTTCAGCGGCCCGGACAACCTGGCCTACGTGATCTACACCTCGGGCTCCACCGGGTTGCCCAAAGGCGTGATGGTCGAGCAGCGCGGCATGCTCAACAACCAGTTGAGCAAGGTGCCGTACCTGAACCTGAGCGACGCCGATGTGATCGCCCAGACCGCTTCGCAAGGCTTTGACATTTCGGTCTGGCAGTTCCTCGCCGCACCGTTGTTCGGGGCGCGGGTGGACATCGTGCCGAACACCATCGCCCACGATCCGCAAGGTTTGCTGGTGCATGTGCAGCAGCAGGGCATCACCGTGCTCGAAAGCGTGCCATCGCTGATTCAGGGCATGCTCGCTTCGGATCGTCTGAGCCTCGACGGCCTGCGCTGGATGCTGCCGACCGGTGAAGCAATGCCACCGGAGCTGGCTCATCAGTGGTTGCTGCGTTACCCGGAGATCGGTCTGGTCAACGCGTATGGCCCGGCGGAATGCTCGGACGACGTGGCGTTCTTCCGCGTCGACCTGGCCTCGACTCGCGGCAGTTACCTGCCGATCGGTACCCCGACCGACAACAACTTGCTGTACCTGCTCGATGGCGCGCTGGATCTGGTGCCGCTGGGTGCGGTGGGTGAGTTGTGTGTGGCGGGCACCGGTGTCGGTCGTGGTTATGTCAGCGATCCACTGCGCACCGCGCCGGTGTTTGTGCCGAATCCGTTCGGTGCACCGGGCGAGCGTCTGTATCGCACCGGTGACCTGGCGCGCCGTCGCAGTGACGGTGTGCTGGAATACGTCGGTCGGGTCGACCATCAGGTGAAGATTCGCGGTTACCGGATCGAGCTGGGTGAAATCGAGGCGCGTCTGCATGAGCAACCGGAAGTTCGCGATGGCGCGGTCGGTGTGCAGGAAGGCGTCAACGGCAAGCATCTGGTCGGCTATCTGGTCGCCGCAGATTCCGCACTGAATCAGAGCGAACGCCTGGAGCGGATCAAGCAGCGCCTGCGCGCCGAACTGCCGGAATACATGGTGCCGCTGCATTGGCTGTGGCTCGACCGGTTGCCGCTCAACGCCAACGGCAAACTCGACCGAAAGGCCTTGCCGGCGCTGGAAATCGGCCAGTTGCAGAGCCGGGATTACCTGGCGCCGCGCAGCGAACTGGAACAGACCCTGGTCGACATCTGGGCCGAGGTGCTCAAAGTCGAGAAGGTCGGGGTACGCGACAACTTCTTCGAGCTCGGCGGCCATTCTTTGCTCGCCACGCAGATCGCCTCGCGGGTGCAGAAAGCCTTGCAACGGGACGTACCGCTACGGGCGATGTTCGAGTGCAGCACGGTGGAGGAACTGGCCGGTTACATCGAAGGACTGGCGGCCAGCGACATTACCGAGGAGAAGGTTGATCGCCTGAATGACCTGATGGCGGAGCTGGAGGGCCTGTAAACAACAGCCCGCGACAACGGCGACAGAAAACATGGTTTTCTCTGTAGCCGTTGTCGCAGGTAAGGCTTTGTAATCCTTTCATATCATTGACTGTCGAGGCCGGCCCGCTCAGTCTTCGGGCTTCAGTTTCTTTGCCACGGGGGTTATCGATGCCTTTTTTCACGGTTGACGGACAGGCGCTTCACTACATTGATCAAGGCACAGGCCCGGCGGTATTGCTGGCCGGTAGTTACCTGTGGGACCAGGCCATGTGGGCGCCGCAGATCGCCGCGTTGTCACCGCACTACCGGGTGATTGCACTGGATCTGTGGGGCCATGGCGAATCCGGTCATTTGCCTGAAGGCACCGCTTCGCTGGACGACATCGCGCGCCAGGCGCTGGCCTTGCTCGATCATCTGGATATCGATCAGGTTACGCTGGTCGGGCTGTCGGTCGGCGGCATGTGGGGTGTGCGTCTGGCGTTGTCGGCGCCGCAGCGGCTCAACGGACTGGTGTTGATGGACACCTACGTCGGCGTCGAGCCGGAGCCGACTCGCCAGTACTATTTCTCGCTGTTCAAACTGATCGAGGAAAGCGGCGGGATCTCCGAGCAACTGCTGGATATCGTGGTGCCGATCTTCTTCCGGCCGGGCATCGATCGAGCGTCGGCGCTGTATCAGGACTTTCGCGCGAAACTCGCGGGTTACTCCGCTGAACGTCTGCGTCAAAGCATCGTGCCGATGGGGCGTATCACCTTTGGCCGTGATGATCTGTTGCCGCGTCTGGGCGAGCTGAATGCGGCCACCACGCTGGTGGTCTGCGGCGATCAGGACAAGCCACGCCCGCCGTCGGAAGCACAGGAAATGGCTGAGCTGATTGGCTGTCCGTGTGTGCTGGTGCCGGAGGCGGGGCATATCTCCAATCTGGAGAATCCCGAATTCGTGACGGAGGTGTTGTTCAGCTTTTTGAGTGAGCGCAATCGAAATACGCTGTAATTGCGCATGGAATTTCATTTTAAGGGTCTGGCGTGAAGCAATTCTTCTGGCGCGATCTTGAAGATCTGCAAGGACAATGGGGTGGGCTTAGCGTCGAGATCAGTGGCCCCCCGCAGGGCAAACCACAACTGCATCTGCGAACGGGTAACAATGCTCGTCTGAAACTGATGTTCAACGAGAGCCCTTTGCTTTGGGGAACGATAGCGACTTCGTATTACGGTGCCTGGCTGGTACGCAATCCGATGCCGATGCACTGGGAGTCGCCACCCGTTCCTGCCATTGACTCTGCACAGGTCGAACACCATCGCCATTTGCCTGCTGGGCAGCGGATGAAGGCCTGGAGTCGATACTTCATCAACCAACTGATGGAGTATCAGGCGGACTTTCTTTATCCCGGGCAATGGGTGGCACGGCCAATGATGCCTGTGGCCGTGCCAGGACAACGTGGCGAAGGTGTGAGCAACTGGTATTTCTCGACAGAGCAAGAGATGACCAGTCATTTACCGAGATGGTCAGCTCGTGGTGACGGCATTCTCGACAATCTTCAGCCACGATCGGTGGAGTGGCTCGACTGGGATTTGGGCAATCTGATTGGTCTGCACACGGTCGATCCGTATGCCGGGCGTATGAAGTGGTGGCGCAAGAAGGCGAGAGAGGACAGCCTGCCCCCCGTCTTGCTGTGGTACGTCGGCGCCTTGTGTTCTTACGTGATTATCGACGGTCACTATCGATTGCAGGCCGCGCTGGCTGAAGACGTCAAACCGACGTTTATCGTTTTGAGTTCAACTAAAACCCATCCATTCACGCTGAATCCCGATACTCAACAACGGGTTCTCAATTCCCTGATGCTGCAAAGCGAAAGGAATCCGGGATTTGATGTACGAACTTTGAACCAGGCGTTGATCCACAACTTCGATGATCGGCCCTGCCACTCAGCAAAAACCCATGCCTGGGCCGGCATACTATCGGACGTGGAGTGGTCGCAAGAGGTGACGCAGTTTTTGCTCGAGCGCGAAGCGACAGGCGAGCTGGATGACATCCTGGGCCGGTGTCAGCCGAGTAAGTGGTGACGGCTCCAGCAGCGTTTGCCGGAGCCGCCAATCATTATTTCGGGCCGAGAATCTTCGCCAGCTTGTCCGGCGTCGGCGCGCCTTGCTGTTGTTGCAGTTCGCCCTTGTCGTCCATGTAGAAGATCGCCGGGGTGGCCTGCAATTCCAGGTCTTCCATCAACTGCATGTTCGCCGCGAGTTTGGTCTGCACGGCAACCGGAATGTCCTTCAAGGCCTTGAGGGTGCTGGCCTTGCCGGCCTTCTCGTGATCTTCCAGAGCTTTGCTCGGGTCCTTGGCGGCGAGCAGGGCGGCGGCTTTGGCCGGGCTGTCTTCGCGGATGATGCCGACCATGATGTGTCGCAGCTGCACCTTGCCGGCCTTGACCCATGGACGTGCCTGTTCCCAGAACATGTTGCAGTACGGGCAGTTCGGGTCGCTGAACAGATACACGGTGCGCGGTGCATCCTTGTTGCCGTCCTGAATCCAGTTGCTGGCTTCGAACTTGGCCCAGACTTCCTTGGCCATTGGCGCATAGACCAGTTTTTGCAGTGGCGCGCTGCTGAGGTCATTGCCGTCGGCGTCGTACAGGTTGCCCAGCAGCACGTGCTTGCCGTCCGGCGTCAGGTACAGCGCCATGCCGCGGTTCTGGTATTGCGCGGCGTAACCACGCAAGCCGTCGGGGGCGTCGAACTGGCCGACGATTTTTGCGCCCTTGGCTTCGATTTTCTTGATCGCTTCAGGCAGTTCTTCAGCAGCCTGGACCGACGGCAAGTGCAGCAGGGCTGCGCTCATGGTCAGTGTCAGCAGGTGGCGGAGGCGGGGCATGGCAGTTTCCTTGAAGAAGAGGTGGCCGGATTCGGGCTGGAAGCCGGGGTGTCGAAGTTTTCCAGGGCGCGGGCCAGGCTGGCGTTCGACAACTCGCCCAGATGGCTGCCCAGCAGGCGACCGTCCGGGCTATAGAACAGCGTAGTCGGCAGTGCCATGGAGCCCACGGCCTGGCCGAGGCGTCCGCTGCGGTCAAACAGCACGTTGCTCAGGCTCAAGCCCTGGGTTTCGAGAAATGTGGCGACGCTTTGCATGCTTTCGGCCTGGTTGACGAACAGGAACGTCAGGTCCGGGCGTTGTTGCTGGGCGTTTTCCAGCACCGGCATTTCCCGGCGGCACGGCGGACACCAGGTGGCCCACAGGTTGATCACCAGCGGCCCGCCCTGATAGTCGGTGAGTTTCACGGTTTTTCCGGCGGCGGTGCGCAGGGTGATGTCCGGCAGGCGCGTGCCTTGCTCGTAGATGTTCAGCGACAGGGTCGCCAGCACCCAGAACGCCACACCGCTGACCACGCCGAAACCCAGCGGTCGACGCAAACCCGGCCGGCGCCAGCCGCGATACAGCGCCGCCAGCAACAGCACGATCACCCCCGGCCAGGCGAGAAAACCGCCGTCGCGCAGGTCGATGATCTGCCACAGATCGTTGCGATAGTGCCCCCAATACACCGCGACAAACGCAATGCGCGCCGCCAGCATGCCGAGCAGAAACAGGCTGAACAGCGCCGACTCGGGGTTGTCGCCGCCGCGCTTGGCCACCCGCCAGCCGACGAAGGTCGCCAGCGCCAGCGCGCTGATCAGCAGCAGGTGGTTGAGTGCGATGGCAAAGGTGCCGAGGGTGAAGGTCAGCATTAACGGGCGTCTCGGGTGGTGGTCCAGCGTTGCAGGAAAGTATCGGCATCGACCTCGCCGGTGATGCGCTGGCTGCGGCGCTCTTCACCGTCGGTGCCGATCCACACGAAACTCGGTGGCCCCGGCACTTTATAACGACCGAGCAGTTCGCGGCTGGCGGCATTGTCGGCGGTGACGTCGAGTCGGAGCAAGCGCACATCACTCAAGGCCTGCATCACTCGAGCCTGGCCGAACACCTGTTTCTCCATGACTTTGCACGACGTGCACCAGTCGGCGTAGTAATCGAGCAATACCCACTGGCCCTGCGCTTTGGCGGTGTCGAGCTCGCGTTGCAGGGCGGCGGGATCCTTGATCGTCGTGAAGGCTTCGTGGCCGCTGGGCGCCGCAGATCCGGCGCGTCCGGCGCTGTACACCTGCAACGGTTGATACGGATCGTCACTGCCGCCCGCCGCACCGACCACCAGCAGACTGCCCCACAGGCCCAGCAACAGCGAGCCGGCGCCAAACAACTGCGCCACGCGACCAAAGCCGCCGGATTGTTTCCAGGCACTGTAAGCGGCGATCAACAGCAGCGCACCGCACAGGCCCAGCCACAGCGAAGGTTGCAGCACCGGACGCAGCATCAGCAGCGCGGTAGCGAGGAACAGGAAACCGAATACGCCTTTGAGCAGATTCATCCACGCGCCTGGCTTTGGCAGGAAGCGATTGCCGACCGTTACCAGCAACAGCAGCGGCACGCCGATACCGATGCCCAGGGCAAAAAGAATCAGACCGCCGTGCAGCGCGTTGCCACTTTGCGCGATGTAGAGCAGGGCACCGGCCAGCGGCGCGGTCATGCACGGGCCGACCAGTAAGCCGGACAGCGCGCCCAATACGCCCGCGCCGACCAGACTGCCGCCGCGCTGGCTGCGCGAGGCGTGCTCCAGCCGATCCCGCAGGGCCACCGGCAATTGCAGTTCGAAGAAACCGAACATCGGCAGCGCCAGAACCACGAACACTGCTGCGAACGTCCCGAGCAGCCACGGGTTCTGCAACCACGCCTGCAGGTTCGCCCCCAGCAGCGCGGCGATGACGCCCATCGCCGCATACACCAGCGCCATGCAAACCACATAACTGCCGGCCAACGCGAAACCGCGACGCGGCGTTGCACCACTGCCCACCACCATGCCCGCCAGAATCGGCAGCATCGGCAACGAACACGGCGCAAACGCCAGCAACAGACCGAGGCCGAAAAACACCAGCAGACTCCAGCCCAGCGAGTGCTGCTGCAGACCGCTGGCCAGTGCCTGATCCGGTGCTTCATCTGTCGTTGCTGCGGCTTTGCCGCCGAGATCGATCACTCGCGTCTGCGGGGGATAGCAAAGGCCGGCGTCGGCACAGCCCTGATAACTGACCTTTATCCGGCCCGTGGCGGCCGCCGGGGTTTTCAGCTCGAGGCCCTGGCGGTAAACCGGTTGTTCACCGAAATACTCGTCGCTATGGGACTCGCCTTCTGGCAGGGCCGGGACGTTTTGCGTCGCCAGCCCGTCGAACTTGAGGCGCTTCTGATACAGGTAGTAGCCGTCGGCGATTTGCCAGAACAGCTGGGTCTCACCGGATTCCAGACGTTCCGAGGTCAGCACGAATGCCTTGTCGACCGGCAGGAACTCCGGTTTTGACGCAAAAGGATCATTACCCGCTTGGGCCAGACTCGAAATCAACAGTGCAAACAGTAGAAAAAAATGACGCATGGAGGAGCCTTGTCCCTGTGCAATTGAGGGGCACAATGGGCGGCGGCGATTAACCGATGATTAACCGCGACGCCCAATCCGCTCCCCTGCGCACAGAGCAATTTACCTGTCAATCAAACAAACCGGGCCATGTTTCTTCATCGATCGGATGGGGGCCGCTGGCTTTTCGGGTCTTGAGGTCAAATCTCAGATATTCTTCGTCGGTCAAGAAAATGTAAAAATAAGTATCGAAGACCGGGTAATTATTCAGTGCGGTTGTAACGATCCGGTCTTTGTACTTTTCGAGAAAGCTCCATTCGGAATTGGCCATTGACAGTACTTTGACTTTTCTGGGGATTCCAGGGTTGTATTTGAAATAGCGTCCGTCGTTCAGTAGAACCCAGTAGGTGTGCTTGACGTCCGCCTTTTCATCCAGCATGACACCGACAATTTTGTGGAAGAAGTTTCCTAGTGGCCACCAATCGGTATCTGAAAGTTTCTTTTTGAATACCACACTGGAAGTAATCTGGGAGAACTTGCAGGCCATCGGAGTTTCGCCGTCGTAGTAAAAGAACCAGACCATGTCGCCTCCGCCGGCACTGTGCCAGTCCGGGCTTGGCACGGTGAATCCGAACCTCAGGTCGTCCACGTGCTGTTCGAAATCCCCCCAGTGCCCCTTGATCAAGATGGGGTGATGTTTTTCGAGACGATTATCGCTGAGACTGAAACTAGCGAACATGTCGGTGCCTTTAAAGAAGAAAAAGATACGATCGGGGCCGTTGCGCCAATCGATAGAGACGAAGTTATCCATGGTTGTTTTTCTTTTAGTTGGTTGAAGAGTTGTTTGTGGTTGAAGCGGTTCGTATGGGTGTTGGTGAACGCCAGATATGAATTCTGTGCAGGGAGTTAATGTTGAAGGTTCTATTAATCGCGTCGCAGAAATATTCTGGCGTCCTGCATGATTTCAATCGTGTGGGAGGCCCGGCCAACTTTCATCGTCGATTTGGATCGGGCCGTGTATTTTTTTAGACTCGTGCTCATATCGCAAGTACTCATTGCCGTGCAGGAAAATATAAAAGTACCGATCGAACGTTGGATAGTCATTCAAGACTGCTGTCATCATTCGATCACTGTATTGTTCCAGGTCGGCCCAGTCGCTGCCTTCGAGGGGGATGACTTCCAGTGTCATGCTGGTGTAATCGTAGGACAGGTAATTCCCGTTATTTAAAAGTACTCGGAGTTCATCGACGGATGAAGTCGTTTGTCGCCGCATGACACCAATGATGTTTTTGAAATATGGAAGTAGTGGGGCCCATTTGGAATCGGCAACGGTGGTGTTGGAGATTACGCTGTCAGTCTGTTGAAGGAACTGGCACACACACGGAGTATCATCCTGGTAGTAAAAAAGCCAGAGGTGGTCGATGCTGTTATTCCAGCTGGGTTCAGTGGTCGTAAAGCCGAAGCGCAGATCAGCGGCGGAGATGATGTGGTCGCCCCAGTTTCCTCTCACCGGTAGTGGATAGCCACTGTCGGCTTTGTTGTCGCCTAAGGAGAAACGAGAGTATGAGTTGTGCTCTTTGAAGAAAAAGAAAATTCGGTCTGGGCCAGCGCACCAGTCAACGGCGACAAAGTTGTTCATTTTTGGCATGTCTCAATTCCTTTGGATTAGATGGCGGCTTAGGGTATAAGCCTGTTTTGTTGGTTGTTTTGTGTTTGTGTTTTTCGATGTTGAGAGTATCGATGAATATTCAAATTTGGAATGGTTGCAGGTGGGAATGTATGTTTCAAGTTGATGCTTTTTTGGGGGGCGGGTAAAGATGAATATATAAGTGTTAACGTTATATGGAGTGTCAGGCACTTGGCAGATGGAAAAGGCGACACGAAATACGCCTTGCCTGAACTCAATCCCTCGTCATAATTTGACCTTAATCCTTGCCTGCTTGACTCATGTTTTTATTCAGAGAGCCTCCCCATGCACGTACTGGTTTGCGAAGACGACGAGTTGATCGCCAGCGGCATCGTCGCCGGCCTGACTGCCCAGGGCCTGACGGTCGAGCACGTCAATACGGCTTCAAAGGCGCGGGCGATCCTCAAGGTTGCCGAGTTCGACGTGATGGTGCTCGATCTCGGGTTGCCGGACGAAGATGGCCTCAAACTGCTGCAGCAACTGCGTCAGCAGGGGCTGGAAATTCCGGTGCTGATCCTCACCGCGCGGGATTCTGTCACCGACCGGGTCGACGGTTTGCAGTCCGGTGCCGACGACTATCTGCTCAAGCCATTCGATCTGCGCGAATTGTTCGCCCGTCTGCAAACCCTGCTGCGCCGGGTGGCCGGGCGCAGTGTCAACCTGATTGAGCACGGTGCGCTGACCTATGATCCGAGCAGCCGCGAAACTACGTTGGCAGGCCGCTCGATTGATCTGTCCCGGCGTGAACAGTCGTTGTTGCAGGCCTTGCTGCACAACCGTGGCCGGGTGCTGTCCACCGAGCAGTTGAAGGACAGCGTCTACGGCTTCAACGATGAACTGGAAAGCAACGCGCTCAACGTGCACATCCACCACCTGCGCAGCAAACTGGGCAAGGGCATCGTCGAAACCGTGCGGGGGCTGGGTTATCGCCTGGGCCCGGCCGATGGCGGAGACCCTGACAAGTGATGAGTCTGCGCCTGCGCCTGAGCCTGACCCTCGGCGCCGCGTTCGCGCTGATCTGGGCCCTGGCGGCTGCCTGGATGCTCAGCGACCTGCGCAACCAGATGATGTTTTCCCTCGACCAGCGCCTGGTGGCGTCGGCACGCATGGTCGCCGGTTTGCTGGAGCAATTGCCGGCCATTCCGAGCAAAGGCGAAGGCACCCACTTCAGCGCCGAACAATTGAACATTCCCGGCGGCATGGCCTGTCAGGTCAGTTCGCTGCGCGGGGAAATCCTCGCCCGCAGCCACAACAACCCGGAGCAGGCGCTGGAAGCCCGGAAGATGGGCTTTCACGATCAGATGATCGACGGTGCGCCATGGCGCAGCTTTACTCTGGCCCGGGGCGATGTGCGGATCACCACCGCCGACCGGGTGATCGAGCGCGAAGCCCTGAACATGTCGATCCTGCTGGCGGCCTCGGTGCCGGTCGGCGTGGCGCTGCTCGGCTGCCTGTGCCTGCTGTGGCTGGGGATCGGCCAGGGCCTGGCACCGCTCAATCGCTTGCGTGAAGCCTTGATGCGCCGCAACGCCGATTCGCTAGAGCCGTTGCAGTTGCAGTCATTCCCCAGCGAACTGAAACCGCTGCTCGAAACCCAGAACCAGTTGTTCCAGCGCATCGGCAAGACCATCGAGCGCGAACGTCGCCTGACCGGCGATGCCGCCCATGAACTGCGCAGTCCGCTGACGGCGATCAAGACCCACCTGCAAGTGGCGCGCATGACCGAAGGCAGTGCACGGGATCAGTCTCTGGCCCGGGCCGAAGAGGGCGCCGACCGCCTGCACCGGACCCTTGAGCAATTGCTGTTGCTGGCGCGGGTCGAAGGCAGTCTGTCGTTCGACGACGGCGTCCAGTGCAGTGCCGAACAGGTGGCGAAACTGGCGATTCAGGACTCGGCCAGCGACCAGCGCCAGCGCATCAGGCTGCACCTGCCTGAACGCTTGTCCGCTGCGCCCCTGCAAATGCCGGCAGTGTTGTCGATCGCAGCCTTGCGCAACCTGTTGGATAACGCTCTGCGACATACCCCGACGGACGGCGCGGTGGAACTGAGCCTGGAAACCTCCGCCTCTCATGTGCGTTTCGTGGTGCGCGATCATGGGCCGGGGATTGCGCCGGACGATCTGCAACATCTGACCCAGCGCTTCTGGCGCAACGGCCAGAGCACCGGTTGCGGACTGGGACTGGCGATTGTCCAGGCCATCGTTCAACGCTGCGCCTGCACCCTGCATTTCGACAGCCGCCCGGATGGCTTGCGGGTCGAGCTGACCATGCCGCTGCAACCGCTCTGACGTTTGCCAGGCACATCAAATGTAACCTCTCTCCATTAGTCATCTGCTGGCCGCGACGTTATTGTCGCTCCAGTCTCTGACTCAATGGATTGAGGGAAACAGCGCCATGGAAGCACCCGTCTACATCTGTCCCGCCACCCCCGCCGACGCCGGCATCATCAGCCGGATTCTCGAACGCTCGATTCGCGTAGGTTGCGCGCTCGACCATCGCAACGATCCACAACTGGTCGACCGCTGGATCCGCCGACAATCGGCGGAACACATCAGCGCCTGGCTCGCCGATCCGCGTCTTTACCTGAACATCGCGCTGCTGCAGGACAAACCTGTCGGTGTCGGCATGGCCGCAGCCAATGGCGAGATCACGTTCTGTCATGTGCAGCCGGAGTGGTTTCGTCGCGGTGCGGGTCGCGCACTGATGGGCGATCTGGAGGGGTGGCTGCGGATTCGTGGCCAGCCTCGCGTCACGCTCGCCAGCACGCGAACCGGCGCGGCGTTCTACCGGCGCCTGGGTTATCGCGAAACGGCGTCTCCCCTCATACAACACGGCGTTGTGACTCTGCCGATGCACAAGGCGCTGGCAATCTCGGCCTGACATTCGATCAAGGGTGTAAATCCTCAACACGCTGGTGCGTTTCCAGAACAGGAAAACCTGCATGTGCGCCCCGCGACCGGAACGCGCACTGCCTGGTGTGCAGTTTTGGTCACTATCCATAGCGTATTGAGGGGTCGAGAGATGTCAGTCGCCACCAGCCTTATCGAAGAGTCGTCGGCCCGGATCGCCTCCGCGCCGGCGGAAACGCTGTATCAGTTCAATGAGTCGCCGTTGTTGGCCCGTCAGAGCCAGCAGGAATCCAATGCCCGTAGTTACCCGCGGCGCATTCCGCTGGCGTTGAAACGCGCCAAGGGTCTGTACGTCGAGGACGTCGAGGGCCGGACCTTCATCGATTGCCTGGCGGGTGCCGGCACTCTGGCGCTGGGGCATAACCATCCGGTGGTGATCGAGGCAATCCAGCAGGTGCTGGCCGATGAGCTGCCGCTGCATACCCTGGACCTGACCACACCGGTGAAAGACCAGTTTGTTCAGGACCTGTTCGGCCTCTTGCCTCCCGCCTTGGCCAAGGAAGCGAAAATCCAGTTCTGCGGCCCGACCGGCACTGACGCCGTGGAAGCCGCGCTGAAACTGGTGCGTACCGCCACCGGACGCAGCACCGTGCTGTCGTTCTCCGGCGGTTATCACGGCATGAGTCAGGGCGCCTTGAGCCTGATGGGCAGCCTCGGTCCGAAGAAACCGTTGGGCGCATTGCTCAGCAACGGCGTGCAATTCATGCCGTTCCCGTACGACTACCGTTGCCCGTTCGGCCTCGGTGGCGCGGCGGGCGTGAAGGCCAACCTGAGTTACCTGGAAAACCTGCTCAACGACCCGGAGGCTGGCGTGCAATTGCCGGCCGCCGTCATCGTTGAAGCGGTGCAGGGCGAGGGCGGTGTGATTCCGGCGGACATCGAGTGGTTGCGCGGTCTGCGCCGCATCACCGAAAAGGTCGGCGTGGCGTTGATCATCGACGAAATCCAGAGCGGTTTCGCCCGCACCGGCAAGATGTTTGCCTTTGAACACGCCGGCATCACGCCGGATGTAGTGGTGCTGTCCAAAGCCATCGGCGGCAGCCTGCCGCTGGCCGTGGTGGTCTATCGCGACTGGCTCGACACCTGGCAGCCAGGCGCCCACGCCGGGACGTTCCGTGGCAACCAGATGGCGATGGCCGCCGGTTCCGCGGTGATGCGTTACCTGGTCGAACACAAGGTCTGCGAACACGCCGCCGCCATGGGCGAACGCTTGAGTGAACACCTGCACATCCTGCAACGCGATTTCCCGCAACTGGGCGATATTCGTGGTCGTGGCCTGATGCTCGGCGTCGAGCTGGTCGATCCGAATGGCACCCCGGATGCCTTGGGCCATGCACCGGCCTTCGCACGTCTGGCGTCCCTGGTTCAGCGTGAATGCCTCAAGCGCGGGCTGATTCTGGAGCTGGGCGGGCGACATGGCGCGGTGGTGCGCTTCCTGCCGCCGCTGGTGATTACCGCCGCCGAAATCGATCGCGTCGCCGAAGTCTTCGGCCGTGCGCTGAGCGCCGCGACCGCCAGCCTGTAAATTTTTCGCCGCGTCGAACGTTCTTTCTACATACCCGGCTGCACCCGTCGTGCAGCCCACCCTTCAAGCGATGGAGACACAGCATGACGTCAGTATTCGACCGCGAGGACATCCTCTTTCAAGTCGTGGTCAACCACGAAGAGCAGTACTCGATCTGGCCGGACTACAAGGCCGTGCCGGAGGGCTGGCGCACCGTCGGCAAGAGCGGCCTGAAAAAGGAATGCCTGGCCTACATAGAAGAAGTCTGGACCGACATGCGCCCGCTGAGCCTGCGCCAGAAGATGGAAGCGCAAGCGGCTGCCCAGTAAGTCTCCAGCCAAAAAGAAACCCGCTGAACCGAGAACGGTCAGCGGTTTTTTTCATGTCTGGAAGATCGGCCTTGATGATCGTTCCCACGCTCTGCGTGGGGAATGTCTCATTGGACGCTCTGCGTCCGCTTCGGAAGGGACGCGGAGCGTCCCGGGCTGCATTCCCACGCGGACGGTTCGACGCCTCGACGTGGGAACGATCAACGGGGGGCGACTGGCGTTACGCGCCGCTCAAGCCCTTGAGCAACACATCCACATTCCCTTCCAGCTCCCCCACCGGGTCCGCCGCATCGGTGCTCAGCACCAACAGCTGACTGCCCGATTCGGCGATCGCCGCTTTCACCGCGTCCGACGGCTGCCGATGGTGCAGCACCACCGCTACGTCATTGTCTTTCAGTGTGGCGGTCAGTTTTTTCAGATCTTCTGGCGTCCATTCGGCATCCGGACGCGCATCCTGTCCGATCAGTTCCAGATTCAGGCTGCCGATCAGATAACCGAAGTGGTCGCTCAGGCTCATCACGCTCAGGTTATCGGCACTGGCCAGACGCGCCTCGCTGTCGGCACTGAGTTTCAGCAGACGCTGTTTCAGCGCCGCCAGATTGGCCTCGATCTTCGGTTTGTCCTTCGGCGCCAGGCGCACCAGATCCGCTGCCATCACGTCAGCCATGCGCCCCATGTTGTTGCTCGCCAGCCACGGCTGGCTGTTCAGGCCGTCAACCTTGAGCCCCGGTTGTACGGCAATGCCGGGCAAGGCGCCGTCCACCGGGCGCGCCGCGTCGACTTCTACGATGCGGATATTGCTGCGGCGGGCGATCGGGTACAGCGGATCATCGGCCCACAGCGAGCGCACGCCGATCACTGCGTCGGCGCCGGTGGCCAGTTTGCTCAGCGCGGGGGCGCCGCGCCCGGTGAAGTAAGCGGTCTGACGGCTGCCCGGCAGATTGGCCGGCGCAGCGCGTTCGAGGCTGATGTCGGTGCCCTTGAGCAGGACTTCGCCCAGACCATAAGTGATGGGCAACGAGGCCAGCACCCGCAACGGTTTCTCGGCCGCCAGCAGAGGGCTCGAAACTGCGCCGCTGAGGGCGATGGCCAGGGTCAGTTGTCGCAATGAAAAAGCCATTTATCCAAGGTTCCCTTTCAGACTGGGGACGACGCCCCGGGCAATCGCAGCGATGGCGAAGGCGATACCGGCGACCAGAATGATCGCGGCGCCGGACGGAATCGGCAGGTCGAACACGATCGGTGCGAGAATCCCGCACAGCGTGCTGACCGTGGCAATCAGCACCGAACACCAGAAGAACCCCTTGAGCGACTGGCTGAGCAAGCGGGCGGCCGCTGCCGGAATCACCAGCAGGGCGCCGACCAGAATCGCGCCGATGACTTTCACTGCCGCGACGGTGATCAGCGTCACCAGAATCACGAACAGGTAATCCAGGGTTTTCACCGCGACACCGCGCACCGCCGCCAGTTGCGGGTTGAAGCTGGCAAGCATGATCCGGTTGTACAACGGCAGGGCCAGCGCCATCACCAGTGAACCGACAATCGCCAGCACCAGCAGGTCGTTGCCGTTGACTGTCAGCACCGAGCCGAACAATACGTTTTCCAGAATGTGCACGTTGATCTTGCCCGCCAGGATCAGCAGCAGGCTGGCACCCAGCGCCAGAGACACCGAAAGGAACACGCCGATCAATGTGTCCGGAGCCAGGCCGGTACGGTTGCGCAGGTAATTGAGCAGGATGCCGAACAGCAGGCAATAGCCGAACAGGCTGCCGTAAGGCCCGGTGTAGGGTTCGCCGAGCAGAATGCCGATGGCCACGCCGGTCAGCGCCGCGTGACCGACCGCCTCGGAAAAAAACGCGAAGCGCTTGACCACCACCAGCGTGCCGAGGCCGCCGAGCACCGGGCCGATCAACAGGCCGGCGAGCAGCGCGTTGACCACAAAACCGTAGGCCAGGGCTTCCGGCAGGTAACCGGACGACGCCCAGCCCTGCACCGTCAAACGAAAGGCTTCATAACTCATCAGACAGCGCTCCGTGGATGGGTCGAGAACAGGGTTAGCAGACGCTCCGGGGTCAGGGCCTGTTGTGGCGTGGCGTCGAACAGCACGCGGCGGTTGAGGCCGGTGACGCGATTGGCCAGGCGCCCGACCGCTTCCAGATCGTGCTCGATCCACAGCACGGTGACGCCCGTCGCGCGCCAGTCGCCGAGCAAACGCTCGAACACCTGGATCCCGGCTTCGTCGAGGGCCGACATCGGTTCATCCAGCACCAGCAATTGCGGCGCCGGAATCAGACCCTGGGCGAGCAGCACCCGCTGGCGTTCGCCACCGGACAGCGCGCCCATCCGGCGCTTGCGCTTGTCCTGCATGCCGACCCGCTCCAGTGCATTACCGATGGCGCCGGCGTAGCGTTTGCTCAATCCGAGAAACGCCGGGCGACGCTGGCACATGGCGGCCATGAAATCATCGACGGTCATCGGCAGGCCGCGATCAAACTCCAGCGCCTGCGGCACGTAGCCGATGGTGCCGGGCTCGCCGGGCCATTGCAGGCTGAGCCGGCCCTGATGGGGCATTTGCCCGAGCAGAGTCTTGATCAGCGAACTCTTGCCGCCGCCGTTGGGGCCGACCAGCGCATGCACGCTGCCGGGCTGCACTTGAAAGGTGACCTTGTCGAGGATGGTCGTGCGGCCGAGGGTCAGGCTGACGTCGGCGAATTCCAGAGTCGGGCCTGATACTCGTGGGAGCGAGCTTGCTCGCGAATGCGGTTTCTCATCCAACGGCGACGTTGACTGAATGGACGCTTTCGCGAGCAAGCTCGCTCCCACAGGGAGTTCGATTTCTTTTGAAGTCATGCGCCGGACTCCTGAATCGCCCGAACCACGGTGTCGAGGTTGCCGGTCATTTCCTTTTCGTACTTGTTGGCGGTGTATTCGCCGTAGGAAATGTGCGACAGCGGGTACAGCTTCACACCGGACTCGCGCTGGATGGTTTCGACGTAGGTAGACGGGAAGTCCATCTCGGAGAAGATCACTTTCACGTCCAGCTCGCGCAGTTGGTCAATGGTTTTCTTCAACTGGCTCGGGCTCGGCTCAATGCCATGGGCCGGCTCGACCACGGCGGTGACTTCCAGACCGAACTCGCGCAGCAGGTAGTCATAAGCGGCGTGCACCGTGGCCACTCGCAATTCGGCGTTCGGTGCCTGGGTCAGCTTGGCCAGAGCGTCGGCGCGCATCTGCCGCAGGCGCTTGCCGTAGGCGCGGGCGTTCTGGGTGTAGGTCCTGGCGTTGTCCGGGTCGAGCTTGCCCAGTTCACGGGCGATGTTGTTGACCTGGGCAATCGAGGCACTGATCGACAGAAACGTGTGCGGGTTCACCACTTTGCCGGCACCGCGCGCGGCAACCCCGGTGGCGGCCAGCAATGGCACGTTTTCGTTGGCCTCGATGGTCTTGATGTTCGGCGTTTCGCTGGCGGCGATCATGCGGTCGGCGAAGTCGTCATGCCCGACTCCGTTGAGCACGATCACATCCAGCCCGCTGATGCGCTTGATGTCTTCAGCACGCGGCTCGTAGGCGTGCGGGTTGAAGCCGGCGGGAATCAGCGGCACGACCTCGGCCTTGTCGCCGACGATGTTCGCTACATAGCTGTAATACGGATGCAGGGTGATGCCGATGCGCAGGCGCTTGGCCTGATCGGCGCTGGCCAGCGGGCTCAGCAGGCAGGCGCACAGACCGATCAGCAGCAGGCGCAGGAAGGGACGGCGTTGAGATGAACTAGGCATGGGCAAGCGGTCTTCTCTCGAATGAAGGCGAGGGTTCAATGACGATGTTCGCGGGTCACGCCGGCTTCGAATTGCGCGACGATCTGTTTCCAGCCGGCAGTGGACAGCGCTGCGTCGGACAGATCTGTCGGCGCTTGCAGGTCGGTGGCGCGGTTGAGCCAGATATCCGGTGCGGCGTCGTTCAGGCGCATCAGAAACGACCCGGCCACGGCCGGAGCCTGGCTGTGGCCGAAGTAGGCGCGGTCGGCCAGCAACTGCCAGGCATGACTGCCACGACTGACCGAGCTGGCATCCTGGGCGAATGGCGCGAACCCTTCATCTGCAAGGTCCTGCGGGGTCGGCAGCGCTTGCTGTTCTTCACGCAGCAGGCGGATCTCGTCGAGGGTCACCCGCAAGTCGGCATAGATGCCTTGCTCGCTGGCGCCGAGGTCGCGGCGGGCATCCAGCTGATGGCTGGAAACCGGCTCGGGCTCGTGGGAGACGCCGCGCCATGCCACTACTGATCCGGCGACAGCCAGGATCAGCAGGCACATCAGCAGCACGTTGAGGGTTTCGTGCCCGGCACCGGCCGGGCGTACAACCTGGGTGGTCGGTGTGGTCATGGGGCTTCGATATCCGCTTGGTCGATTTCGACCACATGGCCGGGGCCGGCGTCGAACAACACGTAGAACTCGGCGCCGGGTTTCTTGAAGGTCAGGGTCGAATCGGCGCCGAGCTTGCCGGGCACCAGGATGGTTTCGTCGTAGCCGATCACATCCAGGGTCACCCCCGGCGCGCCGCTGCCGTCGGAGAAACCGCCGGTGCATTTGATCTGCTCGGCGTCGATGGCCTTGCACTCGCACATCGGGTTGTGGGCCAGGGCACTGGCGCTGAAACCGGCGCACAGCGCCAGCAGTGCAGTGCGGATGCTCAGTCGGAAAGGACGGCTCATGGTTTGGCTCCTTGTTTGTTCAGCCAGGCGAGGGTGGCAGGCGAGGCCTGGCTCAGCGGGATCGAGGCTTGATGCATGCTGCCGTCCCAGCCTTCCATGGTGATCCACAGTTCGGCGTCGGCAGCGGTCTTTTCCGGCACCGGCAGCTGGGTGCCCATGCGGTAAGGCGTGCCGAAGAAAATCACCCCGGCCGCGCGCAGGCTGCGAGGTTTGCCGATGCGCAGGTACGTCGCCTTGACGTGGTCGACACAGGCATCGCAGAGGGCCGCGTTGAAATCTTTCATGTAGCCGGCCGGCCCGCTCAGGGTCGGTGCCTCATTGCGCAGTTCGGCCAGTCGCAGGCTCCAGGGACCGACCTGGATTTCGCCGATCTCCCTTTCACCCAATCCGCTGTCTCCGCGAAACAGCGAGGCGTCGGCGAAGTATTTGGGCATGAAGCCCAAAGGGATCAACAGCAACAGCACGTTGATGTGGAAGCGCCATTTGTGCCAGATCACGCTCAGCCGTGAAGGCTGAGCCACGGGAGTGGACTTGCTCACAGGTTGGCCTCCGACGTTTCACGGCGCAGGGCGGGTTGTGCCTGTACGCGCTGTTTCTTGTGCTCGCGCTTGAGGGCGTTGGCGGTGGCCAGCGCAGTGCGCTTGGTCCAGATCAACAACCCGCTGAGGACCATCATGCTCAGCAGCAGGCCGAAGAAGAACCAGATCAGCTTGACCCACAGACCGCCGAAGTCACCGGTGTGCAGCGGGCGCATGGATTCGGTGACGAACTCCAGCGACGTGCGATCGGACAACAGCCGCGAAGCCGCCACGTCACCGCTGTACGGGTTGAGCGTGGCGGTCTGGTACATCAGCGGATACCAGCCGCGCCCGCCGATATCCAGATGCGCGTAGGCATTGCCCGGCAGGCTGATGAAGCTGGCTTCGAAGCCGGGGATTTTTGTCCGGGCGATTTCGATGGCGCGGTCCAGGCTGATACGCGGCGGGGGCAAACCGTCGCTGGACTGCGGCACGGCTTCGCGAGACATGGCCGGAATGATCGGCTCGCTGGAGATGGAAATCTGGTTGTCAAACAGCAGCGCCTGGATCAGGAACCAGGTGCCGGTGATCGAAATCACCGCGATGAACCAGATCGACCAGATGCCGCTGAGGCGGTGGAAGTCGCCCCAGAAAATCCGCGCACCGTGGCGAATGCGTAAGGTCGGGCGGAAGAAACCTTTCCAGAAACGCTTGTACACCACCAGTCCGGTCACCAGCGACGCCAGCATCGGCAGGCCGAGGAACGACACCAGGTACCAGCCCCAGCTGAAACCGTTGGTGAACGGCACCAGCCACCAGCCATGCAGTGCGCGGGTGAACGCCTTGAAGTTGAAGCTCGGCGCCGTGCCCTGGATCACGCCGGTGTACGGATTGACGTAGACCGTCAAGGAACGCCCGTCGGGGTAGCTGACGTCGACGTCGAGGGCAAAGTGCGATTCGTCCGGGCGGTTGATGCTTTGCACCACCGTCTGCGGTTCGGCTTTTTTGATTTCGGCGAGGATCTGGTCGTAACTCAGGCGCGGTGCATCATCCGACGGTGCACTGGCGCGCATTTGCGGGTTGGCCAGCCAGACGATCTCCTGGCTGACCACCGCCAACGTGCCGGTGACGCAGACGATCAGAACGAAAAACCAGATCGGCAATGCCAGCCAGCTGTGTACCAGGAACCACAGTTTCGAGCGGGATTTCTTCGACATGATGACGGGTCTTGATTCAGTGAGAGGACTTGACGCTACGGGCTTCGCAGCGCGGCAGTCCCTGAAGGGCCGGTCGTGGCTTTTGCCTACGCGACCGGCCCGCATTTCTATAAGACGGATGACCGAAGCAAATCCCGATAAGCGATATGAAAGTAAATGTTTCGCGATTGCAGGTGGCGGCTGCGCGGGGCGGATTTGCGAGGAGAGGGCGAAGCAGCCCGGCAGCGCATGCCGCCGGGTTGGAGGAGGGAAATCAGCAGAGAAAATCGAGCGCTTCGACGAGCAACAGTTCAGGGACTTCTTCGGCGAGGTAATGCCCGGCAGGCAGGGCCTTGCCCCGTACGTTGGTGGCCACCTGTTCCCATTCCCTGAGCGGATCGAAGCATCGACCGACGGTGCCCTCGGCGCCCCACAGCACCAGCAATGGCAGGTTCAAGTGACGACCGGCCGCGAGGTCGGCGCGATCATGTTCCAGGTCGATGCCGGCACTGGCCCGATAATCTTCACAAATTCCGCGAGCGCTGCCGGGACGTTCCAGGCAACGCCGATATTCGCTGAACGCCTCATCGGTAAAGGGTGCCAGCCCGGCGCTGCGGCTGCCCATGACACTGCGCAGGTAACCTTCGGGATCGGCTTCGATCAGGGTTTCCGGCAGCGGCGCCGGACGGATCAGGAAGAACCAGTGCCAGTAGGCCCGGGCAAAGGCTTCGTTGGTCTGGGCGTACATCGCCAGCGTGGGGGCGATGTCGAGCAGGATCATACGCTGCACAACCTCGGGATGATCGAGAGCCAGGCGATGGGCGACCCGGGCGCCACGGTCGTGGGCAAGGATCGAGAAATGCTCGAAACCCAACGCTTTCATCAATTGCACGCCGTCGCGGGCCATCTCGCGCTTGGAGTAATTGAGGTGAGCCTCATCGGCCGGCGGGCGACTGCTGTCGCCATAACCGCGCAGGTCTGCAGCGACCACGGTGAAATGTTCGGCCAGTTGCTCGGCGATCTTGTGCCAGATGACGTGGGTCTGCGGGTGTCCGTGCAACAGCAGCAGACCCGGGCCGCTGCCTTTGATGCGGTAGCTGATGTCCACGCCGTTGACGAGGCGATGGTCTTTGACGAATCCGGCAAACATCTGGAGTGATCCTTTATTCAGGCGAGTGGCCTGCATCCTGAAATCGCCGGGCGTTCATGACAAGCCGTGAAGCGTGGTTCGACGGTTCATGAATCGTGTTTGCCGATCCCCGCGCGCTGCGCGGGAATGGACACTCGGCATTGCTAACCCTGCTGGAACATCTCCTTCGCCCGCTGCTCGATCTGCGCCTGGGTCAGGTCCTCCTTGCGCGTGGCCAGGAACCACAGATGCCCGTACGGATCTTTCAATGTCCCGCTGCGGTCGCCGTAGAACTGATCCTTGACCTCGGACACCGAGGTCGCGCCGGCATCCAGCGCGCGCTGGAAGGATTTGTCGACATCGGTCACGTACAGATGCAAACCGACCGACACCGCTGTGTCCGGATTGCTCAGCGGTCCTTGATCGCATGGCGAACCGAGCATGATCGCGCTGTCGCCGATGCGCAGTTCGGCGTGGCCGATGCCGCCGTCGGGCATGCTCAGGCGCATCACTTCGGTGGCACCGAACGCTTTTTTATAGAAGTCGATGGCTTCGGCAGCTTTGTGAATGCCGAGGTACGGGGTAATGCTGTGGTACCCCTCGGGAATGGGTTTGACGCTCATGGCGGTGCTCCCTGTTATTTGTTGCCTGGTTTTTATTAGAGGTTGAAGGTATGCCTTCGCCGGGGTTGCCGGTCGCTCAACTATAGATCCGTGCCGCCGCCGTGACCGGGCAGCCGACGAGCAGCCCCGCAACGCCGGAACGGAGCCCAAATGCCGACCACAAAAATCGCCGCTGGCGCTGGCGTTCCTGTTCGCTGACTACGCGCGGGAAGCGGAAACCCGTGGCGTGGGAACCTTCACTTTGGAACGTCGAGAAAATGCGCTCCGGGCCCCTGTTCGCCCAGCACATCGCCCTGATTGCGCAGCGGGCAGGCCTCCATAGACAGGCATCCGCAACCGATGCAACCGGTCAGCCGATCACGCAGCAGCACCAACTGATTGATCCGCTCGTCCAACTCCCGCCGCCACTGCTCCGACAACACTTTCCAGTCCGCCGCCGTCGGCGCGCGGTTATCCGGCAACTGTTTCAGCGCCTCGCCGATTTCCGCCAGTGGAATGCCCAGCCGTTGCGCCACCTTGATCAACGCCACCCGCCGCAGCACCTCCCGAGGATAGCGGCGCTGGTTGCCGGCATTGCGCTGGCTCTTGATCAAACCCTTGGATTCATAAAAGTGCAGGGCGGTAACCGCCACGCCGCTGCGGGCCGCGACTTCGCCGACGGTCAATTGCTTGTGCAGATTTTCCGCAGTGATCATTTGAAAATTGCCCCTTGACCTCTAGTTAACTCGAGGTTTTACCCTGCACGCCTTCGAATCGCAAGATTCGTCTGACAGAGTGGGGATGTCATGCAAGCACCAGCGAAAAACCGCAGCTTTACCCAATTGATCGAATTTGAAATCGAACCCGGCCAGCAACCGGCGCTGGTCTCGGCGCTGGCGGTGCAGACCGAACGCCTGGCCCAGCGTTACCCCGGCTTCGTCAGTGCCAGCGTCCAGGCCAGCGACGATGGCCGGCGAGTGTTGAGCTTTCTGCAATGGCAGTCCCGCGAGGCGGGAGAGGCCGCGTTCCAGAGTTTCGAGACCGGCGAGCAGGACTTCTGGCAACTGATCCGTACTCATCAGGCGCGCACCGTGACCTTCGGCTCATTCCAGGTACTGAGCAGCATCGCCCGCAGTCACGACGATGGCTTGCACTGCCAACTGGTCGGCTAGATCGGCAGCTGGATAAGGCGCTCGCCTTGCGGGTTGGCCGCAGGGCGCTATTTGTTCACCGCCAACTCGCCGATCTTGATCAGCCGCGTGCAGGTCACGTTGCGGCTCCGCCTTGCAACACGCGGCGCCAGATCTTGAGGAATTCGTCGGTGACTTCGTAGCGCGCTGTGGCCGAGGAAACTGCCGTCACGAAAATATGAAATCAACCCTGTCCAAATTCCGATAGCCACTATTGAGAGCGTTGATTTCTGCCAAAGCGTGCCCGGGCGTAGCCTTTCTCCACCGACACACACCGCTCGCCAGGACACTCCCATGAATCGTTTACTGACTGTTTCGCTGATGCTCGCTGTCTCTGTTCTCGCCGGTTGCGCGAGCCACGTTTCCCCGGAATTGCGGCCTTACACTGCGGAAGAAACCCGGGAACTAGCCCTCGAAACCTTGAACCGTCGTGGTTTGTCCTTCGAGGAATACCACGCGAAAAAAGCCGAATTGCTCGGCCAGCCGCAGAAGACATTCGGTTTCGACAACAAGGGTGAAATGAGCGCCGAGCGGGCCGTACAGCTGCACGGTCGTCCTAGCTGATTCGCAACTGTACTGCTCGAAGTTTTACCCAACTGTCCGTGGGTTTGCGCGGCGCCGTGGGATAGGGTCAACACCTGAATGACCCCTGACGGACTGCCTGCCATGACCCTCTCGCTCGACCTGCTGCTGGGCTTCGCCCTGTTTGCCCTTGTCACCTCGATCACGCCGGGGCCGAACAACACCATGTTGCTGGCATCGGGCGTGAACTTCGGTTTTAACCGCACCATCCCCCATATGCTCGGCATTACCTGCGGCTTCTTCGTGCTGGTGGTAGCAGTGGGTTTTGGTTTGGGCGCGGTGTTCCAGACTTATCCTCTTCTTTATACGGCTCTGCGTTACGTTGGCGCGGCGTACTTGTTGTATCTGGCGTGGAAAATCGCCCATTCGGGCCCGGTCGGCGACAGCGAGCAGGGCGAAGCAAAACCGATCAGCTATCTCGGCGCGGCGGCTTTTCAGTGGGTCAATCCCAAAGCCTGGATCATGGCCATCGGCGCCATCAGCACGTACACGCCGATGCAGGGTTACTTCACCAATGTGATCGTGATTGCCGCGGTGTTTGCCATCATCAACCTGCCGAGCGTCGGTGTCTGGGCGGCGTGCGGAACGTTGCTGCGTAACGTGCTCAAGGATCGTCGCTGGCTGCGGGTGTTCAACTGGGGCATGGCGGCGTTGCTGGTGATTTCGCTGTATCCGTTACTCCTTGAAAGCTTTGGCTGACGCAGTGCTACAACCGCCGCCCCGATGCCTGTTAAAGTCGCGCTCAGGAGCGTTCCTACGCACTTTTAAATGAAGTTGTTCTTCTTTAACGGCATCCGATCAGGTATTGATGGCGCTCTCGAACCCGGACGCAGCTCACAAGGCTGCGCCGTGCCGTTTGTAGACACGAGCTTCCTGATCCCGGAACAAGCTCTGCGAGTCTTTTTATGAACACACGTCCGCTGTATTTCGATTACGCCGCCACCACCCCGGTGGACGAGCGGGTCATCCAGGTGATGATCGAGTGTCTGGGCTTCAACGGTAACTTCGGCAACCCGGCCTCCAGTTCCCACGCCTTCGGTCAACAAGCCCGACAAACGGTCGAGAACGCTCGGCGACAAGTCGCCGAACTGGTTGGCGCTCAGGCACAGCAGATTGTCTGGACCTCCGGCGCTACCGAATCCAACAACCTTGCCCTTAAAGGCGTGGTCCAGGCCCGTGGTGTGTCCGGCGGGCACATCATCACCAGTCAGATCGAACACAAAGCCATTCTCGATACCGCCCGGCAATTGCAGGACGCCGGTGTCGCCGTGACCTATCTGGTGCCGGACGCCGAAGGCCTGATCACCCCGCAAGCAGTCAGCGAAGCGATGCGCGATGACACCTTTCTGGTATCGCTGATGCTGGTCAACAACGAGCTCGGCACCGTCAACGACATCCCGGCCATCGGCGAAGTGGTGCGTGGGCGCGGGGCCTTGTTCCACGTCGATGCGGCTCAGGGCGCGGGCAAGGTCGCGATCGATCTGGCGCAATGGCCGGTGGACCTGATGTCGTTTTCGGCGCACAAGCTCTACGGCCCCAAAGGCATAGGCGCGCTGTACGTCGGCCCGCGTGCGCAACAGCGCTTGCAGGCGCAGATTCACGGTGGTGGCCACGAGGGCGGCTTGCGTTCCGGTACGTTGGCGACTCACCAGATTGCTGCCATGGGCTCGGCGTTTGCCTTGGCTGCCGAAGCTTTTGATGACGAGAAGAAAACCATCGTCGCGCTGCGCGAACGTCTGCTTGAACAACTGTTGAGCCTGCCCGGCGTGCGCCTCAACGGCAGCAGTACTCAACGTATCCCGCACACCTTGAGCCTGACCTTCAGCGAAGGCGAGTTCAACCCGGCGGCGCTGAGTCATTCAATTGCGTTTTCCGCGACTTCGGCCTGCAATTCCGCGAGCAACGCGCCGTCCCACGTCTTGCTGGCACTGGGGCACGATGCGCATCTGGCGGCGCGCACGATTCGCCTGAGCCTCGGCCGTTTCACCACTGCCGAAGACGTCGACAAGGCTGTAGAACTGATCAGGACCGCCTGCGCCAGTGCTCCGGCATTCTGGGCGACAAGGCTTTAACTCGCCGTCCTGGAACGGCACCGAACAATAACGATGAAGTGATTGGCAGGAGACATGATGAGTACCCAGACTTTGACCGATGGAACGGTTCCCCAGCGCCTCGCGCACACCCGTGAACTGATGCGCCGCGAAGGTATCCACGCGTTGCTGGTGCCGTCCGCCGACCCGCACCTGTCGGAATACCTGCCGGGTTACTGGCAGGGCCGGCAATGGTTGTCGGGTTTCCATGGCTCGGTGGGTACATTGATTGTCACCCCCGATTTCGCCGGGGTCTGGGCCGACAGTCGCTACTGGGAACAGGCGACCAAGGAACTCAAGGGCAGCGGCATCGAACTGGTGAAACTGCAACCGGGTCAGCCGAGCCCGCTGGACTGGCTCGCCGAACAGACGCCGGAAGGTGGCGTGGTCGCGGTTGACGGTGCGGTGATGGCGGTTGCGTCGGCGCGTACGCTGGGCAGCAAGCTCGAAGCGCGGGGCGCCAGTCTGCGTACCGACATCGACCTGTTGAAAGAAGTCTGGAGTGATCGCCCGGCGCTGCCGAATGCGCCGATCTACCAGCACCTGCCACCGCAGGCGACAGTCAGCCGTGGCGAGAAACTCGCCAAACTGCGCGAAACCCTGCAGGAGCGCGGCGCCGATTGGCATTTCATCGCCACCCTCGACGACATCGCCTGGCTGTTCAACCTGCGCGGCGGCGATGTGTCGTTCAACCCGGTATTCGTTTCTTTCGCGCTGATCAGCCAGCAGCAGGCCACGCTGTTTGTCGCACTGAGTAAGGTCGATGCAGAGTTGCGTGCCGTGCTGGAAAAAGACGGCGTGACCGTGCGTGACTACAGCGAAATCGCTGATGCCCTGCGTGCGATTCCGAGTGGCGCGAGCCTGCTGGTGGATCCGGCGCGGGTGACCAGCGGTCTGCTGGACAACCTCGACAGTGGCGTGAAACTGGTCGAAGGCCTGAACCCGACCACACTGGCCAAATCGCAGAAGAGCCTGGCAGACGCCGCCCATATTCGTCAGGCGATGGAGCAGGATGGCGCGGCGCTGTGCGAGTTTTTCACCTGGCTGGAATCGGCCTGGGGGCGCGAGCGCATAACCGAGCTGACCATCGATGAAAAACTCACGGCAGCCCGTGAGCGTCGTCCGGATTATGTGTCGCTGAGTTTCAACACAATTGCCGCATTCAACGCCAATGGTGCGATGCCGCATTACCACGCCACCCCGGAAGAGCACGCGGTGATCGAGGGTGACGGCTTGTTGCTGATTGACTCCGGTGGCCAATATCTGGGTGGTACTACCGACATCACGCGGATGGTGGCGGTCGGTACGCCAACCGAAGAGCAGAAACGCGACTGCACCCGCGTCCTGAAAGGTGTGATCGCGTTGTCCCGCGCCCATTTCCCTAAAGGCATTCTGTCGCCGCTGCTGGATGCGATTGCCCGCGCGCCGATCTGGGCCGAGAACGTGGATTATGGCCACGGCACCGGCCACGGCGTGGGTTACTTCCTCAACGTTCACGAAGGTCCGCAGGTGATTGCCTATCAGGCGGCGCCAGCACCACAGACTGCCATGCAACCGGGGATGATCACCTCCATTGAACCGGGCACGTATCGTCCGGGCCGCTGGGGTGTGCGGATCGAGAACCTGGCGATGAACGTTGAAGCGGGAAGCAGCGAATTCGGCGAGTTCCTCAAGTTTGAAACCCTGACCCTGTGCCCGATCGATACCCGTTGCCTGGAACCGTCGTTGCTGACGCAGGAAGAAAAACAGTGGTTCAACGCCTATCACGCCGAAGTGCGCGAGCGTCTGAGCCCGCTGCTTGATGGCGCGGCACTGGAATGGTTGAAGACGCGTACTGCCGCTATCTGATCGGTTGAAGCTCGGGCGCTGCAGCCAGCGCCCGGGTCATGAAGTCGACAAACGCGTTGACCCTGGCGGACTGGCGACGGTTCACCGGGGACACGGCGTGTATCGGCAATGATCGGGTCTGGTAGTCCTGCAACAGGGCGATCACCCGACCGGCCTTCAAATCCTCGCTGAACAGCCAGACCGGTGACAGCGAAATCCCCAGTCCTCCCAAGACCATTTCGCGGATCGCTTCGGAGTTGTTGCTCTGGGCATTGCCCTGGATGCGTACGTCGTGATGTTGGCCATCCTTCTCGTAGGTCCACAGGTTCTGAGTGCTGAGCAGGTTGAATTGCAGGCAGTTGTGCTGCGCAAGATCCTGAGGTGATTGTGGGTGACCTTGGCGTCGCAGGTAATCGGGCGTCGCCACTGTGAGCCGGTGGGTGGTGCCGATGCGTCGGGCGATCATGCCGCTGTCGTTCAAATCGCCGATGCGCAGGCTGACGTCCAGGCCTTCACTGACCAGATCCAGATTCTGATCGCTGAGTTGCAGGTCGACCTGCACCTGAGGGTAGCGTTGCAGAAAATCCGCCAGTCGCGAGGCAATCTGCAAACGGCCGAAACTGACGGATGAGCCGATTCGTAGAGAACCGGCCACGGTTTCCCTGCCGGACTGGAAACGGTGCTCGGCGGCATCCACGGCTGCGAGGATATTTCGACATTCGTTGTAGTACCGCTGACCTTCATCGGTCAGTGACAACTTGCGCGTACTGCGGGCAATCAGCTTGCCGCCCAATTGATTTTCAAGGGCGCGCAGAACTTTGCTGATAGTCGGCTGGGTGGTGTGCAGTTCCCGGGCAACGGCGGAGAAACTGCCACGTTCGACTACCCGGACGAAGATGGCCATTGCGTTTAGCTTGTCCATAAAGCGCCTCATTCATGCCAATTCGGCATGCTCACTATAGTCATTTGGCTTCTTATCGGCATAGGCCTGTTGCGGGAACATGGTTTCACTTTCTCCGACAGGAATGACCGAAATGACTGACTCACTGAACATGAAAGCCCTGATGGTGGACCAGGCCAATGGGCCGTTACGCTTGGTTTCCCTGGAACGGCCTGTGGCTGGGGCTGGACAGGTACTGGTGCGGATCAAGGCCAGCGGTGTGAATCCGCTCGATCTGAAAATTCGTGCGGGGCAGGCCGCCCATGCCCGGCAACCGTTGCCGGCAGTGTTGGGACTGGATCTGGCTGGTGTGATCGAAGCAGTGGGTGAGGGCGTGCAGGGATGGGCGCCGGGCGATGAGGTGTATGCGTTAGCCACGGGCATTGGCGGCGCGCAAGGATCGTTGGCCGAGTTTGCAGTGGTGGACGCACGACTGCTGGCGCGTAAGCCTTTGAACCTCAGCTCACGTGAGGCCGCAAGCTTGCCATTGATACTGATCACCGCTTGGGAAGGTCTGGTGGATCGGGCTCGGGTGGGGGCGGGGCACAACGTGTTGATTCACGGTGGTGCGGGCGGTGTCGGGCATGTGGCCATTCAACTGGCTCGTGCATTCGGTGCTGAAGTCTATGCCACGGGTTCTGCGGGACAACGCTCGATCATCGAGGGCTACGGTGCGACGTTCATTGATCATCGAGAGAACTCGGTGGAGGACTATGTCGCCAGGTTCACGGCGGGGGAAGGGTTCGACATTGTCTATGACACGGTCGGCGGCGAGACGCTGGACGCATCCTTCAAAGCAGCACGGATCTATAGCGGGCATGTGCTGAGCTGTCTCGGTTGGGGGCAGCACAGTCTGGCGCCGTTGTCGTTTCGTGGGGCCACGTATTCGGGAGTGTTCACCTTGCTGCCGTTACTGACCGGCCGAGGCTGTGAGCATCATGGCGAGATCCTGCGACAGGCTGCTGCCTTGATTGAGTCCGGCCAATTGCGCCCGTTGCTCGATCCGCGTCGGTTTACGCTGGAAACTGCCGGGGAAGCCCATGAGCTGCTGGCAACGAAGGCAGCTCAGGGGCGTCTGGTGGTGGAGATTTAGCGAAGGGCTTGCGCCACGAAGTCGAGCCGGTCCTGACCGAAGAACAACTGGTTGTCGATGAACATGCTCGGCGCACCGAAGACGCCACGCTTCACGGCGGTTTCGGTATTGTCCTTGAGTGCAGCCTTGACTGCTTCATCATTGGTCAATGCCAGTACCTCTTCAGGATGGAAGCCATGTTCGGTCAGCACGGCGGCAACGGTTGCCGGTTCATCGAGAGGACGGCCTTCAACCCACAGCGCTTTAAACAGGCAATCGATGAATGCCTGGAAGCGATCGGGATGACGCAGTTGAATACCGGTGACCGCGCGCATCAACATCAGGGTATTGATCGGGAAATGCGGGTTGAATTTCAGGGGCACGCCGTAGCGTTTGGCGTAACGGTCCAGGTCCTGAAACATGTAACGACCCTTGGCCGGGATCATTGCCGGCGATGCGTTGCCGGTGGCCTTGAAGACGCCGCCCAGCAACATCGGAATGTAGATCAGTTGAGCGCCGGTTTCGGCGCAGATCCTTGGTAGCTGGGTATAGGCCAGGTAGGTGGCGGGGCTGCCGAGATCGAAATAAAACTCCACGGTTTTGCTCATGTTCGCTGCACTCTGTTTTTGTTATCGGGGAGGGGAATTACCAGCGCTCATTCCATGGACGCAGATCCAGTTCGAACGTCCAGGCGTCCCGGGGTTGGCTATGCAGATACCAATAGTTCTCGGCGATATGGTCGGGATTGAGAATACCGTCCTGATCCTTGGTGGCGTATTTGTCGGGGAAGTTGTCGCGGATGAAGTCGGTATCGATGGCGCCGTCGACCACGACATGGGCGACGTGGATGTTCATCTGGCCAAGCTCCCTGGCCATGCTCTGTGCCAGAGCCCGAATACCGTGCTTGGCCCCGGCGAATGCGGCAAAGCCTGAGGCACCGCGCAATCCTGCAGTCGCGCCGGTGAACAGGATGGTGCCACGGTTACGGGTCACCATCCGTTTGGCGACTTCGCGGGCATTGAGGAATCCGGAAAAACAGGCCATTTCCCAGATCTTGAAATACTTGCGGGCGGTTTCTTCGAGGATGCTGCAAGGAACGTTGGCACCAATGTTGAAAACGAATGCTTCAATCGGGCCCAGGCGGGTTTCGATATCTTCGATCAGCGCTATCACGTCTTCTTCCTTACGTGCATCGCAGGCAAACCCGTGGGCTTCCCCGCCGTCCGCCTGAATGGCTTCCACCAACGGCTGCAATTTGTCGGCGCTGCGGCGCGTGACGCAAGCGATGAAACCTTCCTTGGCGAAGCGCTTGGCGATGGCGCCACCTGTGGCATCACCTGCACCGACAACCAATACGACCTTCTTGTTATTCATGGGTGGATCCCTTTAGTAAACGATCGTTAAGTGAACGAACGTTATGCTAGGATCCGCTGAGCGTCAAGGCACTCAATTGTGGGGACAAATACATGCGGTACTCCGCCGGTCACAAGCTGGAAACGAAAGAGAAACTCCTGCAAAGCAGTTCGCTTTCTGCGAAAAGAAACGGGTTCTCATCAATGGGTGTCGATGGACTGATGAAGGCGATCGGCCTGAGTGGAGCGGCGTTCTACAGCCACTTCTCGTCCAAGGACGCGTTGTTTGCGGCTATCGTCGAGCGCGAGTTGTGCCAGAGTCTGGAACGCTTGGGCGGGCAGGGTCCGCAAGATCGGGAACGGCTGGAGCGATGCCTGAAACTGTATCTGAACATGGCTCATGTCGAGCAACCTGAGCTGGGCTGCGCATTGCCTGCACTGGGTGCCGAGATTGCGCGGTCGGATGTTGTTGTGCGAGAACAGGCCGAACTGTGGATTTGTAAGCTTCAGGAAAGTTGGGCGCAGATTCTGGAAAGCGACAGCCTGGCCTGGGCGATTCTGTCGCAATGTGTCGGGGCGCTGGTGGTGGCGCGTATGCTGGCGTCGCCAAAAATTCAGCAGCGGGTGCTGAGTTCCTGTCATGAAGAGATCGGGAACCAGCTCGCCGCTACGCGAGCGCAATAGTGGCGGCCTATTTGCAGATGACGATCATGCTGCGGCTGGTGTAACCGGCAGGATTGAGGCCGAAGGGGTAATCACCCGGCTCCTCCACGGCATCACCTGATTTTGCGATGACCTTATAGCCTTTCGGTGCACAAGAGTTTGCGGCGCTGGTGTAGCACTTGTCCCAAGAGGAGGATAGCCCCGAACAGTTGATGTGCAGCCCCTTCTTGCCATGCTTGACCTGGGTTTTCGACGTCGCCGCACAGCCTGCAATGGCGAGTATGGCGATCAGTATCAAAATTCGTTTCATTACCGTCCTTATGGCGGCCTCGAGTCTGGCGCTCGGGTCTGCCTGTATGCGCTCTCGCTTGAAGCGTTCTGATGTCCCTATCCGAAAAAATCCATGTCTGGCATTGGGTTGCGAGGCTAAACATGGCCTAAATGAGCGCCAAATGCCAGATCTTCGTTCAATCCCGTTTCAATCTGCCGCGATCGCGGGTTTGGCAGTGCTGCCCATAGTCATGGTCGCACCGACGGAGGCCAGAATAATGCACAGGATCGCCATCCATTGTGACAAAGAAAGGTATTCCTGAAGGAATAGCAGGCCCGACAGTGCGCCAAAGGCCGGTTCGATGCTCATAAGCGTGCCGAAGGTGCGGGCGGGCATGCGGGTGAGAGCGATCATTTCCAGTGTGTAGGGAAGGGCTGTGGACAAGATCGCGACCCCGATCGCGATCGGGATCAATGCGGGTGTCAGCAGTGCGCTTCCGGCATGGACGATGCCGATGGGGGCGACGAACAGGGCTGCGATCATCACGCCAAGCGCCGCAGTAGTCACGCCGTTATCTGCGCCGGCCTTTTGACCGAACAGAATGTACAGTGCCCAGCAAACGCCGGCTCCCAGCGCATAGCCTGCACCGATCAGATCGATACCCGCTTCGGTGGCGCCGGTCGGTATCAGTAACAGCAATCCGATGGCCGCCAGAACTATCCAAAGAAAATCGATCGCGCGACGTGAGGTATAGATGGCGACTGCCAGCGGGCCAGTGAACTCCAGGGCGACGGCGATGCCGAGCGGAACAGTGCGCAATGACATATAGAACAGGAAGTTCATGCCGCCTAGGGCCATCCCGTAGACAATCACTGTGCGTAGCGACTTTGCCGTCAGCTTCGCTCTCCAGGGTTTGAGCAGTAACAGCATGATGATGCTGGCGAAGATCAGGCGCAGAGTTGTCGTGCCTTGAGCGCCAACGATGGGGAACATGCTTTTGGCCAGCGAGGCGCCGGACTGGATTGATGCCATGGCTATTAATAGAAGGCCAACCGGGAACAGGGTTGAGGCAAGGCTGCGGGGTTGGTCGTTCATTGCGAGGCATCATCCGAGAAGGTAGCTGGTGTATTGGGCAATATAGTGCGCACTCGCTGCGTTCGCGTCTATATAGAAGCGGCGTTTTCCTAAGGTTGATAGAAAACTCAAATTAAGTGTTGACGGCAGATTCTGAGTCTCTATAATTCGCCCCACTTCCGGCGCAGTCGAAACGGAAAACTCCTTGATATTCAATGAGTTAAGTAAG